>NZ_JBCEBL010000012.1:0-201078 GCF_049472615.1 Azospirillum sp. 11R-A
CAGGTTGAACACCGTGCTCTTGCCGGCGCCGTTCGGGCCGATCAGCGCGTGGATGGTGCCGCGGCGAACCTGAAGGTTCACGTCGCGAACCGCCACGAACCCCTTGAACTCCTTCGTCAGGTTGCGCGCTTCCAGGATGATGTCGTCGGTGGGTCCGGTGGTCATTCCTGTTCTCTTCCGGTCTTGGGTCGGCCGGCCGGCAGCGGACCGACATAGCGTGACGTCGGTCGCAACATGCGTCCGGTCCGTTCCTGTTCACGCACATGCGCCGCCCATCCGGCCGCGCGGCTGGCGGCAAAGAGGGGTGTGAAGCCGGCACGCGGCACACCGAGCGCTTCCAACAGGAGGGCGGCGTAAAATTCCACATTGGTGTGCAGGGTCCGCTCGGGGCAGCGCGCCGCCATCACCGAAAGAACCGTCCGTTCGACGGCTTCGGCAAAGGCAAGCCGCCCCTCCGGTGCCCGACCCGCGCCGGACTTTTGCAGCGCCAGCAGGCTGTCCTTCATGATGTCCGCGCGAGGATCGCGGATGTGATAGGCCCTGGATCCGAAGCCCATCAGCCGCTCGCCCCGGTCGAGCGCCGCCGTCACCCAGTTTTCCGCATGATCCGCCTCGCCGATGGCATCCAGCATGTCGAGGACCAGTCCCGGCGCGCCGCCATGCAGCGGCCCTTCCAGCGCGCCCAGCGCCGCCAGCGCGGCCGCCGACAGGCCACCCCCGGTGGAGGCGACCACGCGGGCGGTGAAGGTCGAGGCGTTCACGCCATGATCGACCATCGCGACCAGATAACGGTCCAGCGCCCGCGCCTCCGCCTCGCCGGCGGCGGCATCATGGATCATGCGCAGCAGATCGGCGGCATGCGGCAAGGAACGGTCCGGCGCCACCGGGGCCTGTCCACGAACCAGCCGGATGGCCGAAGCGGCGGCAACGGCGGCGCCCGCCACCAGCATCGGCGGCGTCATCGCGGCCCCCGGCAGCGAGGCCAGCAGAAAGCGCTGACACTCGATCACAGTGAGATCGGACGGCATCGCCGCGAAGCGGGGAGAGAGCCGCGCAAAGGCGTCGCATCTCGCCGCAGCCAGGGCATCCCGGCTCATCCGTGCCGGGATCTCCGCGTCCCACAGGATCGCCACCACCTCTTCATAGGGACGGGCGATCAGATCGGGCAATCGATGCCCACGCATCACCATCTCGCCCGTCGCCGGGTCGCCCCCGCTCAGGCTGGTTTCGGCGGCCGATATCCGCTCCATCGTCATGCTGTCCGGTAAGGGGTGGGAGGCGCCGCCGCCGGGAGTGATGCGGCGAATTCGGTGCGAATCCTAAGCAATCAGCCCTCCGGCTCAACTTCATATATGTAAGCGGGGCATTACCATCAGTTATGCCCCGCCAGGAGCGAAGCGCGGTGGGGCGACGCCTACATCTTCTTGACCAGAGGGCAGTCGCTTTCCGACAGCGGCCGGTAGGCACGGTCGGCGGGAACGCTGCGGACCAGCTTGTAGTAGTCCCAGGGCGACTTGGATTCGGCCGGGGTCTTGACCTGGAAAAGATACATGTCGCGCAGCACCCGGCCGTCCTCGCGCACCGTGCCGTTCTTCGTCATGAAGTCGTTCACCGGCGTTTCCTTCATCGTCTTCATGACGGTGGGAGCGGCGTCGGTCCCGGCGGCCTTGATCGCCTTCAGGTAATGGCTGACCGCGCCGTAGACGCCGGCCTGGTAGAAGGTCGGCATCGCCTTGCGCTTCTCGAAGAAGCGTTTGGCGAAGGCGCGCGTCTCGTCGTCCATGTCCCAGTAGAAGGGCGTCGTCAGCATGATGCCCTGGGTCGCCGGCAGGCCCAGCGCATGGACCTCGCTGATGGCGAGCAGCAGCGCCACGATGTTCTTGCCCGACTGGCCGAGCCCGAATTCCGCCGCCTGCTTGATGGCGTTCTGGGTGTCGGCCCCGGCGGTGGCGAGCGCCACGACCTTGGCCGGCGACGCCTGGGCCTGGAGCAGGAAGGAAGAGAAGTCGGCATTGTTCGCCGGCATCCGGACGCTTCCCACCACCTTGCCCTTCTGGCTCTCGACGACGGCGCCGGTGTCACGCTCCAGCGCGTGGCCGAAGGCATAGTCGGAGGTCAGGAAGTACCAGCTGTCGAAGCCCGAGGCCACCACCGCCTCGCCGGTCACATGGGCCAGCGCGTAGGTGTCGTAGGTCCAGTGGATGCCGTTCGGCGTGCAGGCCTTGCCGGTCAAATCGGAGCTGGCAGGCGAGGAGAAGATGGCGACGCGGTTCTTCTCCTTGGTGATCTGCTGCACCGCCAGCGCCACGGCGGAGTTCGGCACGTCCATGATGGCGTCGACCTGATCGACATCGTACCAGCGCCGGGCCGTCGAGGCGCCGACGTCGGCCTTGTTCTGGTGGTCGGCGAAGATCAGCTCGACGGGCGTGCCGTTGACGGCGCCGCCGAAATCCTCCACCGCCATCTGCGCCGCGGCGATCGACCCCTGACCGGTGCTGTCGGACAGCTGGCCCGACAGGTCGGTCAGGATGCCGATCTTGATCTTGCCGTCACTGTAGGCGGCGCTCTGCGCGAGCGCCGGCTGGGACAGGCTGTGGGCGAACAGGCAGGCGGCGACGGCCGCCGTTACCGCGTAACGGTTCATCAGTTCCTCCCTAGGGGTATTTTTATCGATGGCCGGCTCTATGGATGCTCAGCCTGCGTCGCTGGAGGCCGCCGCATGCTGGGCGGCCAGCCGGCCGAACACCGCGCCGCGCAGGACCGAGGTCGAGCCGGTATAGACCTGGTGGTAGAGGCCGACCGTCTCGCCCGCCGCATAGAGTCCCGGCATCGGCCGGCCGTTGCCGTCCAGCACGCGGGCATCGGCATCCACCTTCAATCCGCCGAAGGTGAAGCAATTGGCCGAGACGATGGGGAAGGCGCGGAACGGACCCTTGGTCAGCGGGCGCGCCCAGTTGGTCTTGGCCGGGCTCAGCCCGGTGGTCGCCAGACCGTCCACCCGCGTCGGGTCGAAGCGGGAGGCATCGGCGGGACAGGCGGCGTTGTAGGCGGCGACCGTCGCCAGCGTGGCGTCCGGCGGCAGGCCCAGCTTTTCGACCAGCGCGTCGAGCGTCGGCGCCTCGATGGCCGGCACGTCGCTGCGGATGCTGGTGCGCCAGCGCGGAATGTCCTCCACCTGATCGTCGAACAGCACATAGGCGATCCCGTCGGGCTGATCGGCGACGATGCGGGTGATGTGGTCGTAGGTGGCGTCGGCGGTGCCCGGAGCCTCGTCGAGGAAGCGTTCGCCGCGCTTGTTGACCAGCACGCCATAGGGCCAGATGAAGATCACCGCTTCCGGCTGGCGCGACCGCGGGTCGACCGGTTCGGCATGGTAGGATCCGAAATCGCCGGCCGCCGCCGCCCCGGCGTCGAGCGCCATGCGGATGCCCTCGCCACGGTTGTAGTAGCCGCCGCGCGCCACCGGCCGCACATGCTTGGCGCGCTGGCCCATGTAGCGGGTCATCATCTCCGGGTTGCCCTGATAGCCGCCCGACGCCAGGATCGTCGACCGGCCGCGGATGGCGACGCGCAGCCCGTCCGTCCCGGTGGCATGAACGCCGCCGATGCGGCCCTGGTCGTCACGCAGCAGGTCGAGCGCCGTGGTGCGGTAGAGCACGCGGGCGCCCAGCGCCTTCGCCTCCGCCATCAGCCGTTCGATCAGGGCGAGGCCGCCGCCCTGCGCCGCGATGCGCTGGGTGTTCTGGGTCAGCAGATAGATCGGCTGCGGTTCGAACCGCAGGCCGAAGCCCTTCAGCCAGGCGATGGTCGGCGGCACCCGCTCGGCGAAGCGGGAGATCACCTCCGGATCGGGGAAGGGGTGGGCCTTCACATAGTCCGGCCAATGCTCGTACGGTTCGGCGGCGGCCGCCAGCACGTTGGGGTCGATGTTCAACCCGGCATTGGCGGCGAAATGCTCCTCGAAATCGTCGGAGATCTCGGAATCGTTCTTCATCCGCATATAGGCTTCGGTCCAGCGCGAGTTGCCGCCGAAATCCTCCTCGGGCGCCCGCTCCAGCAGGGTGACCGACAGGCCGGCCTGCAGCGCCGTCACCGCCGCCGAAAGCCCGGCGATGCCGCAGCCGACGATGACCAGATCGCTGATGGCCAGATCGCCGATGGGGTGCTCAGACATCCGTGTTTCCTCCGTCATTTCTTTCGTCTCCAGACCTGTCCCGCATCATCCCGCCAGGCGCTGCCGGTTGCCGTCGGGCTCGCTGTCGGCCACGACGATTCCGGCCCCCGTCAGCTGTTCGATCGCCGCCGGGCCGTAGCCGAGTTCGGCCAGCACCGCGCAGGTGTCCTGTCCGACGCGCGGCGGGTCGCGGCGGATCGTCAAATCGGTGTCCGCCACCTGGATCGGCAGCCGCGGCAGCGCGGTCCGCACCCCGTTCGGCAGGGTGGTCGGCATCAGCCCGCCGGTGGCCCGCAGGTGCGGATCCTCGAACAGATCCTCCGGCCGGGCGATGGGCGCGAAGGGGATGCGGGCGCGCTCGCACACCGACACAGCCTCCTCCATCGACAGGCTGCCGAACAGCGCCGTCAGCAGCGGCAGCAGGCGCGGCCGGGCGGCGATGCGGTCGTTGTTGGTGCGGAACCCGGGATCCTCGCGCAGGTCGGGCCGGTCGATGACGGCGCAGAAGCGCTCCCAATGGCTGTCGGTGGTGATGCCGACGAAGATCGGCCGCCCGTCGGCGGTGCGGAAGGTCTCGTAGACCGCCCAGGCCGACACGCGCTCCGGCATCGGCGGGATCGGCCCGTCCGCCTGGGCGGCGTAGCAGAGATGCTGCCCCATCAGGAACACCGTGGTTTCGAACAGGGCGGTCTCGATGGTCTGGCCCTTGCCGATCCGTTCCCGCTCGCGCAGCGCCACCAGGATGGCGATGACGGCGAACATGCCGCCGGTGATGTCCACGACCGAGGTGCCGGCACGCAGCGGCCGGCCGCTCGGGCCGGTCATGTAGGCGAGCCCGGTCATCATCTGCACCACCTCGTCGAGCGCGAGGCGGCCGGCATAGGGGCCGTCGAGGAACCCCTTCAGGCTGGCGTAGATCAGGCGCGGGTTGACGCGGGCCAGCGCGTCGGCGCCCAGCGCCAGCCGCTCCATCGTGCCGGGGGCGAAATTCTCCACCAGCACGTCGGCCTCGGCAACGAGACGATGCGCGATGTCACGGCCCTCCGGCGTCTTCAAATCGACGGCGATGGAGCGCTTGTTGCGGTTGAAATAGCCGAAATAGCCGGTGCCGAAGCCCTTCAGATGGCGGGTCGGCTCGCCATTCGGCACCGGTTCGACCTTCACCACGTCAGCGCCGAGGTCGGCGAGGATCATGGCGCAGGACGGCCCCATCACCGTATGGCCGAAATCGACGACCTTGACGCCGGCCAGGGGGAGCGGCTTGCCGGGGGAATCGGCGGGGGATCGGTCGGTCATGCTCCGTCTCCCGGAATCTCTGCTGGAACCGGACGGGGCGACGCCCCGTCATATCGGTAGGGGATGGACGGCGGCATCGGCCCCTTGATGCGGCCGCCCTGCTGCGACTGTTCCCAGGCGTGGGCCATGATGCCGACCGAGCGCGACAGGACGAACAGCCCGCGCCCGAGCCCGGACGGGAAACCGAGTTCGGCAAACAC
Organism: Azospirillum sp. 11R-A; assembly: GCF_049472615.1. Lineage (NCBI taxonomy): Bacteria > Pseudomonadati > Pseudomonadota > Alphaproteobacteria > Rhodospirillales > Azospirillaceae > Azospirillum > Azospirillum sp. 11R-A. The sequence continues at coordinate 5,671 of NZ_JBCEBL010000012.1, forward strand.
CACGGCGGTGGCGCCGTCGATGTTCATCGGAAGCCGCCTGCCCTTGCGCGCGGCCAGCGCGTCCTCCACCGCGCGGCCGATGGCGGCGGCCTCTCCCGTCACGGCGCCCTCCCCCGTCGCCGCCTCCACCAGGGCAAGCAGACGGCCGGCGCGCGGATCGACGGGATGGAAGCGGTGGCCGAAGCCGGGGATATGCTCGCGCCGTTCCAGCCGGGCGGCGATTTCCTCATCCGCCGCCCCGGCCACGGACATGCCGCCCGCCCCGTGATTGGCCATGCGGGCGGCGACGGCGGCGTAGAGCTCCATGCATTGCTGGCCGGCGCCGCCATGGACGTCGCCCAGCGCGTTGATGCCGGACGCCATGGCGTTGTTCAGCCCGACGCCGCAGGTGGCGGCCATGCGGGCGGTGGCGATGGACGGCGCTTGCGGCCCGTGATCCACCGCCGCCACCAGCGCGGCCCCCAGCAACCGGCCCTGCGCCGGTGTCGGCAATTCGCCGCGCAGCATCAGCCAGACCATGTCGGGGAAGCCGATCGTGCCGATCAGCTCCTCTATGGCATAGCCGCGCACCCGGATCGAACCCGGATGGATGTCGATGATCGACGTCCGCCACCAGCCGGCGGCGCTGTCGATGGTCGCTTCAGAGATGGGAATTTCGGGCATGGGAATGCTCCCGGAGGACTCGCCGCGCCGGCCCGGCCTCAACCGAGCACGAAGGGGTTGGCGCGGTTGGGTTTCGTGGTGATCCAGACGGACTTGGTCTGGAGATATTCCTTGATCGCCTCCACGCCCCCTTCGCGGCCGAGGCCGGAGCGCTTGTAGCCGCCGAAAGGCGTGGTGAAGCTGGTCGAGCGGTAATTGTTCACCCACACCGTCCCCGCGCGCAGCCGGTCGACGCAGTACATCGCGCGGTGCAGGTCGCGGGTCCACACGCCGGCCGCCAGGCCGAACTCGACGTCGTTGGCGATGCGCAGCGCATCGTCCTCGTCCTCGAAGGGGATGACGCAGAGGACCGGGCCGAACACCTCCTCCTGGGCGATGCGCATGTCGTTGCGCACCTGGGTGAAGATGGTCGGCGCCACGAACTGCCCCTGGCCGTAGTCCGGCCCCGACAGGGCATGGCCGCCGAGCGCGCAGACCGCGCCTTCCTGCTTCGCCATGTCGATCATCCGCAGGATCTTCTCCCATTGCGGACGGGTGGCGATGGGGCCGATCTGCGTGTCCATGCTGGACGGGTCGCCGATGCGCGCCTCGCCCGCCGCCGCGACCAGCTTCGCGACGAAGGCGTCGTGGATGGTCTTCTGGACCAGCAGGCGCGAACCCGCCATGCAGGTCTGCCCCGAGGCGCCGAACACGCCGGAGATGGCGCCCTTCACCGCCTGGTCGAGGTCGGCGTCGTCGAAGACGATGTTCGGCGACTTGCCGCCCAGCTCCAGCGTCACCTTCTTCAGGCCCGGCGCCGCGGCCTCGTTGACGCGCTGACCGCCGATGTCGCCGCCGGTGAAGGCGATCTTGGCGGTCAGGGGATGGCGCACCAGCGGCTCGCCCACTTCCCCGCCGAAGCCGGTGACGACGTTGACGACGCCGCGCGGGAAACCCGCCTCATGCGCCAGCTTCGCCAGTTCCAGGATGGAGGCGGAGGTGTATTCCGACGGCTTGATGACGATGGTGTTCCCGGCCGCCAGCGCCGGAGCCATCTTCCAGGTGGTCAGCGCCAGCGGCGAATTCCACGGCGTGATGGCGACGACGACGCCGAGCGGCTCGTACTTCACATAGTTGAAGACGTCGGCCTTGTTGATCGGCACGACGGCGCCCTGAACCTTGTCGGCCAGCCCGGCATAGTAATGGAACCATTGGGCGACGTTCCGCACCTGCCCGCTGACCTCGGCCATCAGCTTGCCGTTGTCGCGCTGCTCGATGGCGCCCAGCCGGTCGACATTGTCCTCGATCAGCCCGGCCAGCCGGCGCAGCAGCGCGCCGCGCTGGGTCGCCGTCAGCCCGGCCCAGTCCGGCGACAGGAAGGCGCGGTGCGCCGCCTCCACCGCACGGTCGGCATCGGCCTGCGTGCCGCGCGGGATCTCCGCCCAGGCCCGCCCCGAAAAGGGCTCCGTCGTCTCGAACCACTCGTTGGAAACCGGATCGCACCAGTCCCCGTCGATGAACAGCTTGTAGCGTTCCACCCTTCGCCTCGCAAAAGTTCTGTTAGATAGAACTATGTTTCATCTAAGAGAACATACGAAGGCAAATTGCGTCAAGCCTGAACCATTTGCCTCCGCACTTTTCTCACGCCCGGGACTTGTTCGGGCCGTCCTTGACGGCCGATGGCGGTGTCGAGGAAGAATGCACGCCGAAGCTGCCAATGAAGGGTACGACATGACCGATGCGAAGCCGACCACGACCGCCGCATCCGCCGGGGGAGTTGAGTCCGTCGACCGGGCATTGAGCATCGTCGGCTGCTTTCAGGCGGGCGATCATGCATTGAGCCTGACCGAGATCGCGGCGCGCACCGGGCTCTACAAGAGCACCATCCTGCGGCTGACCGTGTCGCTGGAAAGGGCCGGCTATCTCGTCCGCCACCAGGACAAGTCCTACCGGCTCGGCCCGGAGCTGATGCGGCTGGGGGGGCTCTACCAGCGCTCGCTGCGGCTGGAGGACCATGTCCGGCCGGTGCTGCGCCAGCTGATGCGGGAGAGCGGGGAAAGCGCCTCCTTCTTCCGGCGCGAAGGGGCGTGGCGCATCTGCGCCTTCCGCGAAGATTCGACGCAGGCGATCCGCGATCACGTTCATGAAGGCGACCGCCTGCCTCTGGACCGGGGTGCCGCCGGCCATGTGCTCACCCGCTTCGCCGGGCAGGGATCGGCGGCCGACTTCGCCGCCTTGCCTCTGCTCTCCTTCGGCGAGCGCGAGTCCGAGACCGGGGCCGCCGCCGTGCCGGTCTTTTCACAACGGGACGGGCTGGTCGGCGCGTTGACCCTGTCGGGACCGCTGACCCGCTTCACCGGGGAGCGGGTGGCGGTGATGGCGCCCCTGCTGCTGGCCGCCGGCAGCCGCCTGTCGGAGACGCTGGGCGGACATTACCCGGATTCGGCGTCGCAGTCTGCATAGGCAACGGCAGCCCAAAGCGAGATGGCGACGAAACGGTGAGACCATGGCCGTGCCGGAGGCGTCCGGGCCGGTGCCGGGAGGGTAGCGTCCTTCGTCCCGCAAGCACCGCACCGACGTCCGGGGACGCGTTCCGGCTCTGTTGCAAGGTCTGCCGGCAGGCGGCGGAATGGCTGGGCGCTGGAGGAAGCCAATCGGTGTCGGACCTCACGGGATGCCCGTAACCATCATCCCGTGCCTGCCGGCAAGCCTTGCAACAGACCCTGTGGAGGACGGGAGCAGAAATACTAAATTCGCTATCTAAGGATTTATTGGATTCTATTTTTCCACCTTCATGCATTGTCTTGCGGCATAGAATTGCGCTATATAGGTGTTGTCATCTGCCTGCGACACTACCATGCCGGGATGTCTTGGGCATTGAGACCAAAAACTGGAGGACTTTTAATGTCAGTCAAATTTGCCGGAGCAATGGGCTTTGCGGCCTCCCTGCTGTTCGCCGTGCCGGCTCTGGCGGGAAGCACCGGCGTCGTCGTGCAGAACCTGTCCGGCCAAACCGTCACGGTGTCGGGGACCAGCATCGGCCTGCCGAGTTCGATCAACAACGGTGCCTCGGGAACGGGCACATCCAGCTTTTCCTCTGGTCAGCCGGACAGCGGCGTCTTGACCGTGTCGGGGGGCGGGAAGTCTTGCAGCTTCTCGTGGTCGCGGCCGGGGCAGCAGGTCAAGAACGGCCCGCTCTGCGGAACGTTGACAAGTTTCTCGACGAAGCTTGGAGTGGGCTCTTGGAGTTGCAACAATGTGGTGGTGAGCCAGCAGCCCTCTCCCACCTGCTCGGGTAACGTGAAGTTCACGATCCAGTAACATGCAATGGCGGGCATCCATTTGTGATGCCCGCCAGTCATCCCGCTGACGGAGTGCCGAAAATGGCTGGAGCGATCACGGATTACAACGGCCCCAACGTCACGCTTGCGGGCGGTTCCGCTTTGAAGAAATTCATGGAACACACCGCCGCTGCCGCCAAGAAAAAAATCGAGGAGACCGGAAGCGTCGCGGGATTCAAAGCAGACTTCAGGTCTGCCGATGGCGAGATTTCCGTAAACATCACATCAGATTTTGGAACTGATTTGAATGGAAAGTCTGGCTATGCCTTATCCTATCGCCTGGAGACAACAGATAAAGGCGTTCAAGTTGGTGGCGGCGAAGGTGGCAGTAACGTCGCCGACAGTGGAGATGATATCGATCAGTTTGTATCGACCGTAGGTAAGATGAATGACTCAGTTGGCGCAAAATCTGGGAAAATGACAGAAGAAGAAGAGCTTAAATATGTAAAAGAAAATCTTCCGCCAGAACAATACGAAAAATTCGTTCAAGGCATAAAGGAATCCAAAGCGGCCTACGAAGCTCAGCAGAGGGAGTTGCGAGGGGAGAAGGGCGATGCGTCCTCTCCGGCGTCTGGCGGCGGCACGCGGCTTGACCGGATGAAGGCGCGGAGCGAGGATGCGGCGCAGCTTGCCGAGCGGCTGCTGAAGGGCGTGACCGGGCGCGACCAATCGGAGGCGAATGGCCCTGCGCATTGGCTGGCTTCCTCCCTCACCGATCCTGCCACCGACAAATCCTCCGCCCAGACCGCGGACAAAGCGTCGCCTCCGCCCTCGTACAAGCCCGTCGATCTGAAGACCTGACGGTGTAAATGATCTCATGCGTTCGGTATCTGTTTCCTGAACGCATCCACGCTCTTCCCCTACCCCCCGACACAAAAGGCATCGGTCGCACCTCACATGGCGGTGTAGGTCGATCATCCCAATAACGGAGCGTGAAAAATGGCTGGAGCGATCACGACGTATAATGGTCCCAACGTCACGCTTGCCGGCGGTTCCGCTCTGAAGAAATTCATGGAAGGAGCCGCTGCTGCTGCCAAGAAGAAAATTGAAGAGACCGGAAGTGTTGAGGGATTCAAAGCAGGATTTACATCGGCAAACGGCGAAATATCTATAAATATCACATCAAAACCTATCGTAGAATCCAGTGGTCGCTCGGGATACGGTTTATTTTACAGCTTGGATACAAATGATCAAGGAACTCAGGTTGCTGGGAGTCAAAGCATAATTGGCGTAACCAGTAACGGAGAAGATGTCGATAATTTTGTCTCAAAAATATCTGAAACGAATGATAGTCTCGGCACAAAATCTGGCCATACGACAGAAGAAGAAGATCTTCGGTGGGCAAAAGAAAATCTTCCACCAGATCAGTATGAAAAGGTCGTTCAGGGCATAAAAGAATCCAAAGCGGCCTACGAAGCTCAGCAGAGAGAGTTGCGTGGGGAGAAAGGCGATGCGTCCTCTCCGGCGTCTGGTAACGGTACGCGGCTTGACCGGATGAAGGCGCGGAGCGAGGACGCGGCGCAACTGGCCGAAAGGCTGCTGAAGGGCGTGACCGGGCGCAACCAGTCGGGGGCGAATGGCCCTGCGCATTGGCTGGCTTCTTCCCTCACCGATCCCGCCGCCGACAAGTCCTCCGCCCAGACCGCAGACAAAGCGTCGCCTCCGCCCTCGTACAAGCCCGTCGATCTGAAAACCTGAACACGGCCCCGACCGGAGGGAAGAAGCCAGCCGGCGGGACGGATGTCCGCATCCGAGGCCCGACCCAGGTGGCGAGGATCGGCATCGTCGCCCGTGCCGCCCGCCCTTTTCCTGTCCATGGCACATTGCGTATGATATGGACAGTTATGGTTGTGTCAAAGGTGTCTCTGTGGCGGTTCCGAGTGCCATGAACGCATGTCCTGCGATCATACGCTGCATGGCGGTCGTCCTGGCTCTGGGAACCGCCGTTGGCGGTGCGGAGGGCGCACACGCGCAGATGGCTCCGCAACCCCGCTATGCCCATGATGGCCCCGGACCGCCGCCGCCGGCAACCGGTCCCGAACTGCGCCTGACCCTGCCTGAGGCGGTCTATCTCGGGCTGCGGCGGAATAACGGGGTCCGGACGGCCTATCTGCAACGGGTTCTCGACGCCTACAACCTGCATGTCGCGGAATCCGCCTTCACCCCCCGCGGAAATCTGCTGTCCACCATCGATGCCGACCGCACCGGCGGCAGCCGCGGGGTCGCCATCGACCTGACGCCGACGGTGCAAACGCTGACGCCGCTGGGAACAATCATCGCGTTCGGCTGGGACCTGCGGCAGAGCAGCCGGCGGCAACCGAACGACGGGCTGTCGCGGGGGGAGTCGGCGCTCACCCTGTCGGTCATCCAACCGCTGCTGAAGGGGGCCGGCTACGACACCACGATGGCCCCGGTGCGCATCGCGCGGTTGCAGGAGCGCTACAACCGGCTTCGCCTGAAGACCGCGGTCGCCAACACCGTGACCGACATCGCCCGCGCCTATCACCAGTTCGTTCAAACCCGCCAGCAGATCGCCCTGGCCGACGGCGCCCTGCAACGCGCCCGCGATCTGGAGGCGACCAACCGCGCCCTGATCGCCGCCGGACGGATGGCCGCGGTCGAACTGTTCCAGGCCCAGGCGACCACGGCGGCCCAGGAACTGGCGCTGTTGCAGGCGCAAAGCGCGTTCGATGCCGCGCGGCTCGCACTGCTGGCGCTGCTGGCGCTCGATCTCGACACGCGGGTCGTTCCCGCCGACCGGCTGACGGCGAAGCCGGTGCGGATCGACGTGAACGAGGTGAGGGCGCTGGCCTTCGACAACCGCCCGGATTACCTGTCGCAGCTGATCGCCATCGAAAGCGCGCGCATCGGGCTGGATGTCGCCCGCAATCAACGGCTGTGGGATGTTTCGGTGGTCGCCGGGGTGAGCGTGCCGGGGGCCGGGCGCAGCGGCTGGCGGGCATCGGAAAAGCTGCCCGCCACCAAGACCGACCTGCGGGCCGGGCTTCAGCTCAACATCCCCATCAACGACCTGTCCCTGAAACAGCAGGAGGTCCAGGCCAGCGTCGGCCTGCGGCAGAACGAGGTTGTGCTGGAACAACTGCGCGCCCAGGTCGATCAGCAGGTGCGCGACGGGGTGCGGACGGTCGACGCCATGTGGCGTCAATACACGCTCAGCCGGCAGGTGCGGGAACTGGGCGAACGGACGCTGGCCGGCGAGATGGCCAAGCTGCGCGCCGGACGGTCGAGCAATTTCCAGGTCGTGTCGTTCCAGGACCAGCTGCGCTCCGCCGAAAGCGGCGAGCTGGCGGCGCTGGTGGCCTATCTCGATGCGCTCGTCCTGCTGGACCTGCAGGTCGGCACCACCATCGACACCTGGGGCATCCAGCTGAACGATCCGCCGCCATGATGCGCTCCCCCATCCCCACCCTCCGGCCCAGAACGGCGTTGCTCCCGGCGTTGCTGTGCACGCTGGCGGCCGGCTGCTGCGCGCCGCCCGAGATCGCGCTTCCCCCCGTCGCGGCGCCGGACATCGCGGCGCCGGCACTGGCGGCTTCCACCGACGCTCTGCCGCTGGCGGCCTATGCCCGCCCAACCGGGGAGGCGGGGGTCTCCCTCCGGCTGATGTCGCCCGACAACACGCCCGCCGCCGGTCCGTGAGGCCCCGCATGACCATCCTCGCTCTCGACGGCGTGCATAAGAGCCATGGCCGCGCGGCAGGCGCGGTGCAGGTGCTGCGCGACGTGTCGCTGGACATCCGGCAGGGCGAGGTCTGCGCCATCGTCGGGTCTTCGGGGTCGGGAAAATCGACGCTTCTCTCGCTGATGGGGCTGCTGGACCGTCCGGATTCCGGGCGGCTCCGCTTCGAGGGGGAGGAGGTCGGGGCGGCCTCGGCGGACCGGCTGGCGGCACTGCGCAACCGCCGCATCGGCTTCGTCTTCCAGTCCTTCCATCTGCTGCCCCGGCTGACGGCGCTGGAGAATGTCGCCCTGCCGTTCCTGTACCGCGGCGTGCCGCCGCGCCTGGGCCGCGACCGTGCGGCGGCGATGCTGGAGCGGGTCGGGCTGGGCGACCGGCTGCATCACCGGCCGGAGGAGATGTCGGGGGGCCAGCGCCAGCGCGTCGCCGTTGCCCGCGCGGTGGTCGGCGATCCCGCCCTGCTGCTGGCCGACGAGCCGACGGGAAATCTGGACGGCGCCACCGCGCGCCAGATCATCGACCTGTTCTTCGCCCTGAATGCCGATCTGGGGGTGACCGTGGCGCTCGTCACCCATGATCCCGCCATCGCGGCGCGCTGCGGGCGTCGATTGGTGATGCGGGACGGACGGCTGGATGGCACGGCGCACGGGGCCGCCCCATGAGGCGCGTCGGGCCCGGGAGGCCGATGGATGATGGGGAAAGCGGCGGGCGCCGGTGGCGGGCGCTGGCGGCGGACGCGTTGCGCAACCTCGGGGCGATGCGGCAGCGCTCGCTGCTGGCCCTGCTCGGCATCGCCATCGGAACGGCGGCGGTGGTCGCCCTGATCTCCATCGGCGAGAATGCCAGGGAACACTCCATGCGCCAGTTCCTCGCCATGGGGGCGGACATCCTGACGGTCCAGAAGGATTTCAGCCTGTCCGGCCGGCCGGCGGCCCTGACCCGTGCCGATGTCGACCGGCTGCGGGCGCTTCCCGGCGTCGAGGAGGTCGCGCCGCTGGCGATGCTGGGGGTGGAGATCCGCCAGGGGCGCACCCGCCTGCCCAGCGCCGTCACCGGCGTCACGCCGGAATTCTTTGCGCTGGTCCAGGCCAAAGCCGCGCAGGGCCGGACGCTGGCGGAGGGGGACCGCACCGCGACCGTCGTCGTTCTCGGGGCAGGGCTGGCGCGCCGGCTGGCGGAAGACGGCCACCCCCCGGTGCCGGGCAGCCTGCTGCGGATGGGGGGATACAACCATACGGTGGTCGGCGTTCTCGCCGGCAGCACGCCGAACCCGGTGTTGCCGCTGGATGTCGACAGCACGGCCTTCGTGCCACTGTCCGGCGCGCGGCGAGTGTCGGCCAACAGCGACATCACCAACCTCGTGGTTCGCAAGATGTCGGTTGCCGCCGATCAGGACGTGCGGCAATCGATGACCGGCCATTTCTCCGGCGGCGCCCATCCCCGCCCGGTCATGGTGCAGAGCGCCCGCCAGCTGATCGTCGCCATGAGCGATCAGGCGCGGGTTCACACCCTGCTGCTGGCCGCCATCGGCGGCGTGTCGCTGATTGTCGGCGGGGTCGGCGTGATGAATGTGATGCTGATGGGCGTGGTCGAGCGGCGGCGCGAAATCGGCTTGCGCATGGCCCTGGGCGCCCGGCCCATCGATGTCTGCGCGATGTTTCTGGCCGAAGCGCTGGCGCTCTCGCTCAGCGGCGGGATGGCGGGCGCCCTCCTGGGCCTCGCGGCGGCGGCGGTCTATGCCTGGAATGCGGGGTGGGCGTTCGCGCCGTCCGTCCCGTCGCTGCCGCTGGGGCTCGGCATGTCAAGCGGGGTGGGGCTGTTCTTCGGGCTGTACCCGGCGATGCAGGCGTCGCGCCTGGAGCCGGTCGCGGCGTTGCGCGGGGAGTGAACGCCGATGCGGTCGAGAGGAATGCAGGGAGTGGGTCGATGAGCGTGCAGGCACCGCGACCGGCGGGCGGCGGATCGCGGCGGCGGGCCCTGGACAGGCTGGCGTGGTTCTGCGGCGGCGCCCTGTGCGCCGGCCTGGCCCTGAGCGGACCGTCCTGGTTCGACGATGCGCAGGCAAAGCTGTCGGCAAGCCACGCCCCGGCCGACAGGGCCGCGCCGACGCCTCGGGCGGTTGAACCGGAGATGGCCGGGCAGAGTCCCGTCCTGTCCCTTCCCGTCCTGTCGGTGGCCGGAACGGTCGAACCGGGCAGCACGGTGGCGGTGGTGGCCCCCTTCGCCGGATCGGTGAAGGAAAAGCGGTTCGAGTATGGCCAGCAGGTCGAAGCCGGTCAGGTCCTGCTGGTCATCGACGGCTTCGATATGGATATGCGCGCGCGCGACGCGGAGGCTGCCCGTCTCAAGACCGCGCAGCATCTGGACGAGGTCAGGAACTGGGCGACCGGCGCGGAGATGGCACGTGCGCAGCGTCAGGTGGCCGCCGCGCGGCGGGAGGCCGAGCAGGCGCAACGCCGTGTCCAGGATGCCAAGCCCCTGATCGCCCAGGGCATCATTCCGCGGCAGGAGTATGAAGATCTGCTGAGGCAGGCCGAAGCACAGGCGCTCAACCGTCAGGCGGCGGAAGAGGAGCTGGCCTCCACCGCGAAAAGGGGCGGGCGCGATGCCCTCCGCATGGCTGAACTGGAGCATGCCGGCGCCCTGGCGAAGGTCGAGGATCTGCGCCGGCAAGTGGAGCGTGCGGTGGTGAGGGCTCCGGCGTCCGGCATGGTCATGAAGGCGCCAACCGCCTCCTCGGCCAGTACGCCCGGCGTCGCTGCGGTCGAGGTCGGGGCCGGGCTGTCCCAGAACCAAAGCCTGTTCCTGATTGCCGAGATGGACAGGCTGGCGGTCACGGCGCAGGTCGACGAGATGGACATCAACAGCCTGCGCGTCGGTCAGCCGGTCGACGTGACCGGCGAAGCCTTTCCAGACAATCGGCTGTCCGGACGGGTTGCCTGGGTCGCGCAGCAGGCGACGGCCGGCGACGGGGGGGCGTCGACCGGCGCATCCTTCGCCGTTCGCGTGGCGCTGCCGCCCCTGTCCGACGCGCAGAAACAACGCATCCGTGTCGGCATGTCCGCGACTTTGACGATTGGAACGACTGCGGCGCCGCGGCTTGCCGAGTGAACCGTTGCGGCCTCGCCGGACGGGTTCCGCCAGACCGCCTTATCCGGCGATGCCGGCATCGTGAAGGCGGCCGATCTCCGCCGACGGCAGCCCCAGCAGGTCGGCCAGCACCGCGTCGGTGTCCTGCCCCAGGCCGGGGGCCGGGCGATGGTCGGTGCGCTCGCCCATGCCGGGAAAGCCGAGCGGCGATCCGGGAACCAGCAGTGGCCCGACACCGGGCTGGTCGATTTCGCGGAAAAGCGCGTTGGCGGTGGAGCAGCGCGCATCCTCGGCGACGAGCTGGCCGAAATCGCGGTAGGGCCCCCACAGCACGCCCGAGCCGGCGAACGCGCCTTCCACCTGCGGCAGCGTGCGCGCGGCGAACCAGGGAGCGAGCACGGCGGAGATCGCATCGCGGGCCTGGAAGCGTCCGCCTTCGTCATCCATGTCCACGCCCATCAGCGGGCCGATCATCGCCAGCCTGTCGGCCAGCCCGGTCGCTTTGCCGAGCGCCTTCCACTGGCGGTTGGAAATGGCGACGACCATCGCGCGCCGCTCATCGGCGGTGGGAAAGTCGCGGCCATAGGCGCCGTACAGGTCGTTGCCCATCGGCGGGCGCACGGCACCGTTCACCCGCACGTCGGCGAGGTAGCCGAGATTGCCGACGGTCGCCAGCATCACGTCGGCCAGCGCCACCGTCACCTCCTGCCCCCGGCCGGTGCGGCGCCGCTGCCGTTCCGCCGCCAGCAGCCCGGTGGCGAGATAGAGGCCGGCCGCCACGTCCCAGGCCGGCAGGACATGGTTCACCGGCTCCCCTCCCCTGCCGGTCGCCATCGGGAATCCGCCGGCGCAATTGACGGTGTAATCCACCGCGGCCGATCCGTCCGGATTGCCGGTCAGCCGCAGCATGATCAGGTCGTCGCGTTTGGCGGACAGCGCCTCGTAGCCCATCCAGCCGCTGGCCGGCAGGTTGGTCAGCAGAAAGCCGGCATCCTCGCCCGACGCGGTGATGATGGCTTGGGCGATCTCCCGCCCCTCCGGCTTGTCGAGCGCCAGGGTGACCGACCGTTTCGCCTTGTTCAGCGCCGTCCAATAGAGGCTGGTGCCGTTGGGCGCCAGCGGCCAGCGGCGGTAATCGATGTTGCCGCCGATGGGGTCGATGCGGATCACCTCCGCACCCAGCTGGGCCAGGGTCATGCCGCCCAGCGGAGCCGCGACGAAGGCCGAGACTTCGACGATGCGCAGATCGGAAAGGAGCGAGGACATGGGGGAGGGATTCCGCTAGAGTGCGATCGGTTCAAGCGGAATCGCTTGAAGCGTGAATCGCACGAAAAATCAAAAGCTTAGAGTTTGTCTGCTGCTTCAATAAGCATCGGACAAACTCTAGGGGGTGGATGCAGAGGAGCGGCGGGGTTCGGTCGGGCCGGGGCGCGGACGTAACCCCGGCCTTGCACGGCCCGTCCTCAGACGCAGCGGCCGCCGTCGACCTCCAGCACCACGCCGGTGATGAAGGCCGCCTCGTCGGAGGCGAGATACAGCGCGGCGTTGGCAACGTCGGAGGGCTGGCCCAGGCGGCCGAGCGGAACGATGCCCAGCATGCGCGCCCGCTTCTCCGGGGTGTCGCCGCCCATGAAGGTGGCGAGCAGCGGCGTTTCGGTGGCGACAGGAGCCAGCGCGCAGACGCGGATGTTGTCGGGAGCCAGTTCCAGCGCCAGCGACTGGGTGATGTTGTGCACCGCGCCCTTCGTGGCGTTGTACCAGACCAGGCCCGGACGCGGGCGCAACCCGGCGGTGGAGCCGAGATTGAGGATCACGCCGGACTTCTGCGCCCGCATCGTCGCGACCACCGCCTTGGAATAGAGGTAGATCGACTTGACGTTCAGGGCGAAGACGCGGTCGAACTCCTCTTCGGTCACGTTTTCGAACGGGCCGTTGGCGTGGGTGGAGCCGGCATTGTTCACCAGGATGTCGAGACGCCCGAATTTCTCGACCGTCGCGGCGATGGTCATCTCGACATCGGCGGTGCTGGTCACGTTGGCTTTGATGCCGATGGCGGCCTCGCCCAGCCGCTCCGCCACCGCATGGGCGGCGTCGCCGTTGATGTCGACGACCGCCACGCGGGCGCCCTCGCGCACGAAGGTTTCGGCCATCGCAAGACCCAGGCCCTGCGCCGCCCCGGTGATCAGGGCAACCTTGCCGTCCAGGCGCTTCGTCATTCTCGGTTCCTTCCCCAGGGAATTCTGTGGTGATGGGGGGAGGCTATCCGCGCCGAACCGGCCGTGCTATGGACCATCCGTCATAACTGCTATCAGCAGCCAAAGCATAACGGGGCGGAGCACGGCCCCAGGCGCCTTAAAGAGACTCCATCAAGGCGCGCTGTCCTCCCCGGCACTGCCGGGCGCGACGACCTTGCCCTTGAGCACGCCGTTGGCGACGCATTTGACGACTTCGACATGGATCAGCCGCAGCAGGGCACGGGTCGCCTTCGACACCGGCTGGTGCAGCGGCGTCGCGGTGACCAGCATGGCGTGCATGTCCTTCGACGCGATCTCGCGCGCGATCAGCCGGCCCTGGCGCACCTCGCGATGAACGGCGCCGAAGGGAAGGATGGTCGACCCCATTCCCTCCTCCACCAACTGCTTGATGGCGGTGACGGAGTCGATCTCCATATCGACCTGCAGATCGATGTCGGCCCGGCGCACCGCCGCATCCACCACCCGGCGCAGGCCGTTTTCCAGGCCGGGCAGCACGAACCGCAGGTCGGCCAGCATCTCGACCCCGACCGGCCCATCGTCGCCGGCCGCCGCGTCCTTGGCCGATTGAACCAGCTGCAGACTTTCCACCAGCAGGGGGGACGACAGCATGCTGCGTCCGCGCCGCGCGTCGTAGAGGACGGCGAGGTCCAGCCGCCCGCCTTCCACCCATTCCAGCAGCGTGCCGCTGAACACCTCGTGGATGCGCAGGGTCGCGTCGGGATAGTTCTCGTGGAAGCGGCGGGCCAGCGGAGCGCCAAGCGTGGCGCAGATCGATGGCGGCAGCCCCAGCGTGACGGTCCCAGTCAGCCGTTCCGACTGGTCCTGGATCTCCTCCTTGATCTCGCTGAGCGCGCCCAGCAGGTGGCGCACCACGTCGTAGAGCTTGCGCCCCTGCTGGGTCAGCGAGACGCCGCGGCCGTGACGGTAGAACAGGCTCGTGCGCAGCTCGTGCTCCAGCTTCTGGACCTGCCGGCTCAGCGCCGGCTGCGTGATGCCCAGCTTGACCGAGGCCTTGGAGAAGCTGCCAAGATCGGCCACCTGAACGAAATAGCGCAGTTCCAGAAGTTCCATCGCGGGCGGCCTTGTCCTTTCAGTCCTCCCCGTCCGATAGCGAATACGCCGGTATGGCACAAGCGTGGTCGCGACAGGTCAGTTCCGCCCGGCCGGCACCCCTCAATTGCGGCGCGACAGCAAACCGCGGGCGACGACCTGGGCCTGGATTTCCGCCGCCCCTTCAAAGATGTTCAAGATACGGGCGTCGCACAGCACCCGGCTGACCGGATATTCGACGGCATAGCCGTTGCCGCCATGAATCTGCACCGAGTTGTCGGCGTTCGACCAGGCGACGCGCGCGGCCAGCAGCTTCGCCATGCCGGCCTCGATGTCGCAGCGGCGGTCGCTGTCCTTCTCCCGCGCGGCGAAATAGGTCAGCTGGCGGGCGATCATCGTTTCCACCGCCATCCAGGCCAGCTTGCCGGCGACGCGCGGGAAGGCGGCGAGCGGACGGCCGAACTGGACGCGCTCCTGGGCATAGCGCAGGCCAAGCTCCATGGCGTTCTGCGCCACGCCGACGGCGCGGGCGGCGGTCTGCACGCGGGCGGATTCGAAGGTCGCCATCAACTGCTTGAAGCCCTGGCCCTCGACACCGCCCAGCAGGTTCCCGCGGGGGACGGCGAAGCCGTCGAAGCCGATTTCGTATTCCTTCATGCCGCGATAGCCCAGCACCGGGATCTCGCCGCCGCTCATCCCCTCGGCCGGGAAGGGGTCCGCCTCGGTGCCGCGCGGCTTCTCGGCCAGCAGCATCGACAGGCCGCGATAGCCGGGGGCGTCCGGATCGGTGCGCACCAGCAGCGTCATCAAATCCGACCGGCTGCCATGGGTGATCCAGGTCTTCGCCCCGGTGACGCGGTAGAGGTCGCCGTCCGGCACCGCGCGGGTGCGCAGGCTGCCCAGGTCGGAACCGGTGTTGGGCTCGGTGAACACGGCGGTCGGCAGGATCTCGCCCGACGCGATGCGCGGCAGCCAGCGCGCCCGCTGTTCGGCGGTGCCGCCCATGCGGATCAGTTCGGCCGCGATCTCCGCGCGGGTGCCGAGGGAGCCGACGCCGATGTACCCGCGCGACAGCTCCTCGGTGACCACGCACATGGCGAGCTTGCCCATGCCCAGCCCGCCGTCCTCCTCCGGCACGGTCAGGCCGAACACCCCCATGTCCGCCATCCGCTCAATGACGGGAAGCGGGATCAGCTCGTCCTTCAGATGCCAGTCGTGGGCATGTGGCTCCACCGCGTCGGCGACGAAGCGGCGGAACTGGTCGCGGACCATGTCCAGCGCCTCGTCCTCCAGGGCCGCGTCGCCGAAGCCACCGCCATGCAGCGCATCGGTCAGCAGCTCGGCGATGCGCAGCCGCAGGCCGGAGGCGTTGCCGGCGGCGATCAGCCGGCGCACCGCCTCGGTGCGGAAGGCGTCCCGCTCCGCCTCGCCCAGCCCGAAATCGGCCGGCCGGACGATTTCGCCCTGGCTCATCGCCAGACCGCCGTCGAGCTGGGCCAGATATTCGCCGAACGCCGCCTGGAGCATGGCCGCTTCCAGCTCACCCAGCCGGCCGGCATGGTCCAGCCGTTCCGCCCAGCCCCGCATCTGGCGCAATGCCGCGGCATAGGTCGCGACCCAGGCGAAGCCATGCGCCGCCACCTGATGGCGGTCGAGCAGCGCGGCGTCCACGCGCCCATCCGGCGCCACCAGCGCCGCGACGCCGCGCTCCGCCGCCTCGGCCAGCTGCGCCACCGCATCGAGTGCCGTGGCCGTGGCCTGCAACAGATCGGGGAGCAGAAGCGGAGAGGCTTCGGGCGGGCTGACGGTGCTCAAGCTGGAAGACATCGGCGCGTTTCCCCAGTGTCCGTTATACGGTGTTCGGTGTTTGCTGTCGGGTCCGACCGTCGCTGAGGACGGACGGCCCGTCATTCCGCCGCGGCCTTTCCGCGGGACGGCAGGGCGGCTGCGAGCCCGGCGAAGGCCTGCCCGACCAGCCGGCGCTGGTCGGCGTCATGGTCGCCGTGGAAGCTGCCGGCGGGAGAGGCCGCTTCGGCACGGGCCACGCAGGCGACGCGCGGCTCGGCGCAGCCGGCCGCTCCCCGCAAGGACTCCAGCCGGCGGTCGAGGTAGCTCCAGGCGCCGAGGTTTTCCGGCTCCTCCTGCACCCACAGGCAGGATGCGTCCGGCCACCGGCGGAACAGAGCCGACAGTTCGGCCGCGGGCAGAGGATACAGCATCTCCAGCCGCACCACCGCCACATCCCCGGCGTGCAGGGCGGCCCGCTCCCGCTCCAGCTCGTAAGCCAGCTTGCCGCTGCACAGCAGGATGCGGCCGACGCGCTCGCCGGCGGTGACGACGACCGGCTGGAATCCGGTGCCGGGCGCGACATCGGCCAGCGCCGACACCGCCGCCGGCAGGCGCAGCAGGGTCTTCGGGCTCAGCACCACCAGCGGCTTGCGGTCGCGGCGCAGCATCTGCCGGCGCAGCAGGTGGAAATAGTTCGCCGGGGTGGACGGATGCGCGATGCGGATGTTGTCGCGCGCCGCCATCTGGAGGAAGCGCTCCGGCCGGGCGGAGGAATGCTCCGGCCCCTGCCCTTCCAGACCGTGCGGCAGCAGGATGACGAGGCCGGAGGGCTGGCGCCACTTGTCTTCCGCGCTGACGATGAACTGGTCGATCAGGATCTGGGCACCGTTGGCGAAATCGCCGAACTGCGCCTCCCAGATCACCAGCGCGTCGGGCCGTTCCAGGCTGTAGCCGTATTCGAAGCCGAGTACGGCATATTCCGACAGCGGGCTGTTGACCACGTCGAAGCGGGCCTGGGCGACGCCAAGATGGTTCAGGCTGACGTGGCGCTTGCCGGTGACGGCATCGGTCAGGGCGAAATGCCGGTGGGAGAAGGCGCCGCGCACCACGTCCTGTCCGGTCAGCCGCACCGGCACCCCGTCGGCCAGCAGCGTGGCGAAGGCCAGCGCCTCGCCGGTCGCCCAGTCCAGCGGCTCCTCGGCGCGGCGGCGGATGACGCGCTCCACCTTGCGGTCGACGGTCAGGCCATCCGGAATGGCAGCCAGCGCCGCCAGCAGAGCCCGCAGCCGGTCGGTGCCGATGCCGGTGTCCGGTTCGGCCGCTGTTGAACCGCCGGCAGCCGATCCACCAGAGGCGAACGGCGCCCAGCGTCCGCCGGGGAAGCCGTCATGGTTCGGCCGGTGATCGGCGGCAGCGGCCAACGCCTCCTGGAAGCGGGCCTTGTGACCGGCGGCAAGCGCGTCGACGTCGCCCTCCCCGACCGCTCCTTCGGCGGCGAGGCGCTTGGCATAGAGCGCGCGGACGGGCGGGTGGGCGTCGATCGCCGCGTAATCCAGCGGCTGGGTGAAACGCGGCTCGTCGATCTCGTTGTGACCGTTGCGGCGGTAGCCGACGAGGTCGATCACCGCATCGCGCCCGTGCGTCTGCCGGAAGGCGACCGCGAGGTCGGCGGCCCGCAGCGCCGCGTCCGGATCGTCTGCGTTGACGTGCAGGATGGGGCTGTCCACCGCCTTCCACAGACCGGTGCAATGCAGCGAGGTCCGCGCCTCGTCGCTTTCGGTGGTGAAGCCGATCTGGTTGTTGACGATGACATGGATGGTGCCGGCGACGGTGAAGCCGGCGACGCCGGACAGTTGCAGCGCCTCGGTCACGCTGCCCTGGCCGATCACGCTGGCGTCGGTGTGCAGCAGCACGCACAGCACCCGGCGAGCCTCGCCGCCCTGCTCCCGGAGCAGATCCTGGCGCGCCCGCGCACGGCCCAGAGTGACCGGATTGATCGCCTCCAGATGCGACGGGTTGGGGGACAGGGTCAGCGCCAGCGTGCCGTCGCCGAAGGACAGGCTGCTTTCCACCCCCATGTGATAGGGGACGTCGGCGGGGACCGGCGGGTCGGCCTGGAAGGGATGCATGCCCTTGATCCCGGCGAACAGCTCGACCAGGGGCTTGCCCAGCACGTTGGCCATCAGGCTGAGCCGGCCGCGATGCATGGTCCCGACCTGCACCTCGGTGACGCCCGCCGCCGCCGCCGCCGCGAGGATGCGGTCGAGCAGCGGAATCAGCGTCTCCATCCCCTCCGCGCCGAACCGCTTCTTCGTCGGGTAGCGGGTGCCGAGCAGCCTTTCAAACTCCTCCGCCGCGCTCAGCAGCGACAGCGCCCGGCGCCGGACGTCGGCCGGCGGAACGTCAGCCGCTCCCTCATAGGCGTCGCGCAGCCAGGAACGCAGGGCCGGATCGTCGATATGGGCGGTTTCCAGCGTCAGCGTGCCCTGATAGAGCCGGCGCAGCCTCATGGTCTCCGCATCCCCGGACGCTGGCCCGGGAGGAGGTGAGGCGCGGCCCAGCGGATCGAGGGCGGCGGCGGCATGGCCGCGCTGGCGGATGTCCTCGTGCTTGAGCGACAGCGGCCCGGATGCCGGCCCACCGGACGCCGAAGCACCGGATGTCATCTTGTCCGGAGCGACCGCGCCCAGCTCGTCCAGGATCTGGAAGACGGCGCGCCAGCTCACATCCACCGATGCGGGATCGTCGCGGAAGCGCTCCTGCAACGCTTCGAGATAGGCGGCCCCGGCGGCGTTGAGCGGAGAGGACGGCCTAGACATGGCGCTTACCGTTCATGCGGTTGAACATCCGTCGTTTGAGGCATTGGGAACAGTTCCCCACAGACTACCGGTCAGCCTCGCATCGCGGAGCGCATGGCGTGCCTGTAACAGATATTCATTGCGGGCATAGCAAACCGTCAGCATTTACCCCGGTTTCGCGGGGGGCTGCGGGCCCCGGCGGAAACGGTTCGTGTGACTGATGGCTTGCCCAGCTTATGGCTGGTATGCCCACGAAACACATTCCTCTGTGCGGACGGTTGCTCCACTGTCAGGGTCACCACGTCGACCCGTCAATTCCTGGACAGTCACCATCGCCCCCGGGACCAGCCGCCGCCAATTCCCCGGACACCGCGAATAAGGAGATGTCGCACCCACCGCCAGACGACGCAAACCATAATTTCCATCTTCTCTTAACAGGTCTGATGGATGTCTTGCCGGAAAAAGCGGTCGTGGACGATCAACCCTCATCGTGCCGTCACACAACAAGAACTTCGGGAGGAACAACAGCATGAAGCGCCGTCAATTCTTCAAGGGTGCCGCCGTCGCCGCCGGTGCCTCCACGCTTGCGGCTCCGGCCATCGCGCAGTCGGAGCCGACGATCCGCTGGCGCTGCGTGTCCAGCTTCCCGAAGAACATCGACGTGCTCTACGGCAGCGCCGAGGTGATGGCGAAGAACGTCGCCGAGGCCACCGACGGCAAGTTCCAGATCCAGGTCTTCGCCGCTGGCGAGGTGGTCCCGGCGCTCCAGGCGCTGGATGCCGCCAGCAACGACACGGTCGAGATGTGCCATACCGCGTCCTACTACTATGTCGGCAAGGATCCGGCCTTCGCCTTTGGCTGCTGCCTGCCCTTCGGGCTGAACACCCGCCAGCAGAACGCCTGGTTCTATCACGGCGAAGGCGGCAAGCTGCTGGAGGAGTTCTACGCCGGCTACAATCTCAAGGCGCTGGCCGGCGGCAACACCGGCGCGCAGATGGGCGGCTGGTTCCGCAACGAGATCAAGAGCGTCGAGGATCTGAAGGGGCTGAAGTTCCGCATCTCCGGCCTGGGCGGCCAGATCCTGGCCAAGCTCGGCGTGGTGGCGCAGCAGGTCGGCGGCGGCGACATCTATCCGGCGCTGGAGCGCGGCACCATCGACGCCGCCGAGTTCAACGGCCCCTACGACGACGAAAAGCTCGGGCTCTACAAGATCGCCCCCAACTATTACTATCCGGGCTGGTGGGACGGCACCTCGCTCCAGCATTTCTTCATCAACACCAAGCGCTGGAACGACCTGCCGAAGCATTATCAGGCGGCGATGACGGCGGCGGCGGCGCTGGCGAACATCGACAGCGTGGCGCGCTACGACGTGCTGAACCCGGCCGCGCTGAAGCGCGTGGTCGCCAATGGCGCCAAGCTGCGCGCCTTCCCGCAGGACGTGCTGCAAGCCAGCCACAAGGCGGCGATGGAGCTTTACGACGAGCTGTCGGACAAGAACCCGGCCTTCAAGAAGTTCTACGAGAGCTACCGCCGCTTCCAGAATGATTCCAATCTTTGGTTGCAGGCGTCGGACTATGCCTATGACAGCGCGACCCTCCGCCTGACCCGGCGCTGATCGGCCGCCGCTCCTTCACGATTCCCCAGCCAAGGGGCCGGGTGCCGGCACCGCCGCTCCCGGCCCCTTGGCATCGTCGCGATGGTCGCGATCGGCCTTCCGGGAGAAGCTGCCCTCCATGACGAGCTCACCCCCCTCCCCCCTGATAACGGCCCTGGTCGGGGTCTGCCGGCTGGTCGACGCGGTCACCGTGCGGCTGGGCAAGGCGATATCCTGGCTGATCCTGCTGGCGATCCTGGTTTCGGCGGTCAACGCCGTGATCCGCAAGCTGTTCGACGTCAGTTCCAACTCGTGGCTGGAACTGCAATGGGTGCTGTTCGCCGCGGTGTTCCTGCTCTGCTCGCCCTGGACGTTGCGGGAGGACGAGCACATCCGCATCGACATCGTCAACGCGATGCTGACGAAGCGGGCACGCGACGGCATCGACCTGTTCGGCCACATCGCCTTCCTGCTGCCCTTCAGCTTCGTGATGATGATCACCTCCTGGCCCTTTGCACTCGCCTCCTACGCCATCGAGGAACAGTCGATGAACGCCGGCGGCCTGCCGCAATGGCCGGCGAAGCTGCTGATTCCGCTGGGCTTCACCGTTCTGTTCGTCCAGGGCCTGTCGGAACTGGTCAAGCGCGCCGCTATCATGGCCGGCCATCTGGAGGATGGGACCCAGCGGGCCGGAGGCCATCAGGCGGCCGCCGAGGCCGAGGCCGAGCGGCTGCTCGCCGCCGAGCGCGAGCGGGCCACCCCTCCCGACACCATTCCCAGCCGGTAGACGCGCGATGAGCACGACCTCCCCCTCCCTTTCGCCGCGCACCGTCCGGCTGTCCGTCATCTCCCTGCTGCTGCTGGCCGCCGTCGCCGTGGCGCTCTACGTGCTTCCGGTGCCGGGCGCCGGCGCGCTAGCCGAACAGGACGGCTGGCGCGGCTGGTTCGGCCACAACATGGCGCCGATCATGTTCGGCGTGCTGGTGGTCATGCTGCTGCTGGGCTATCCGGTCGCCTTCGCGCTGGCCGCCAACGGCCTGCTGTTCGGCCTGATCGGCATCGAACTGGGCCTGTTCCGCCCCGACCTGTTCCAGGCGCTGCCGGAACGCATCTACGGCACGATGAACAACGACGTGCTGCTGGCCGTGCCCTTCTTCACCTTCATGGGGCTGGTGCTGGAACGTTCGGGAATGGCCGAGGATCTGCTCGACACCATCGGGCAGCTGTTCGGCTCGATCCGCGGCGGGCTCGCCTATGCCGTCATCTTCGTCGGCGCGCTGCTGGCGGCGACGACCGGCGTGGTCGCCGCCTCGGTGATCTCCATGGGCCTGATCTCGCTGCCGATCATGCTGCGCTACGGCTACGACCGCCGTCTGGCGTCGGGCATCATCGCCGCGTCCGGCACGCTGGCCCAGATCATCCCGCCGTCCCTGGTGCTGATCGTGATGGCCGACCAGCTCGGCCGCTCCGTCGGCGACATGTACGAGGCCGCCTTCATCCCCGGCCTGCTGCTGGCCGGCCTGTACGCCCTCTACGTCTTCATCGTCTCGCTGATCTGGCCCAAGGCCGCCCCCGGCCTGCCGCCGGAAGCCATCGCCTACCGCGAGCCCAATGGTGCGCGCGGCGTCTGGCAGCTCGGCGTGCTGGCGCTGTTCTCGGGCGCCGTCGCCTATTGGGTGATGGGGCGCACCGGGGTGAAGTCCGGCGCCGATTATGTCGTGCTGCTGCTGTCGGTGGCGGTGACGGTGGCCTTCCTGGCCGCCACCTTCAACCGGACCTTCGGCGCGCAGCGTCTGGCGCTGCAAGCCGCGGTGACGGCGGTGCTGACGGCGGGAGCGGCGTGGCTGACGCTGAACGGCTCGACCACGCTGGCGCTGCTGGGCGATTCCGTCGCGGCCGGCGCGCTCTACGCCCTAGCCGTGGCGCTGGTGGAACGGGCCAGCGGTCGGCGGCTGATCTCCCGGATGGCGGAGCAGGCGACCTTCGTGATGGTGCCGCCGCTGGCGCTGATCTTCCTGGTGCTCGGCACCATCTTCATCGGGCTCGCCACCCCGACGGAGGGCGGCGCCATGGGAGCCGTCGGCGCGCTGGCGCTGGCGGCGATGAAGAAGCGGCTGAGCTTCGACATGGTGCGTCAGGCCACCTACTCGACGGCCAAGCTGGCGGCCTTCGTGCTGTTCATCCTGATCGGAGCGCGGGTGTTCTCGCTGACCTTCTACGGCGTCAACGGCCATGTCTGGGTCGAGGAGCTGATGGTCTCCCTGCCGGGCGGCCAGATGGGCTTCCTGATCGCCGTCAGCGTGATGGTGTTCCTGCTCGCCTTCTTCCTCGATTTCTTCGAGCTGGCCTTCATCGTCATCCCACTGCTGGCTCCGGCGGCCGACCGGCTGGGCATCGATCTGGTGTGGTTCGGCATCATCCTGGCGGTGAACATGCAGACCAGCTTCATGCACCCGCCCTTCGGCTTCTCGCTGTTCTTCCTGCGCTCGGTGGCGCCGAAACTGCCCTACATCGACCGCGTGACGAAGAAGGAGACGGCGCCCGTCCTGACCAGCCAGATCTACTGGGGAGCCGTGCCCTTCGTCGTCATCCAGCTGGTGATGGTGGCGCTGGTGATCGCCTTCCCGCAGATGGTCATGCACTACAAGTCGGCCGCGGTCAAACTGGACGACAAGCAGATCGAGGAGCAGTTCCAGGGCCTGGGCAGCGGCATGGACAACGAGCTGCCGCCGCTGGAATTCAAGTGAGACAGGAAGGGAAGACGACATGCGCATCGCCGTCGTAGGGGCCGGCGCCGTGGGCGGCGCGCTGGCGGGGTACTTGGCCGCGACCGGCCGGCACGAGGTGTCGCTGCTGGCGCGCGGCGCCCATCTGGCGGCGATCCGCGAGCGCGGCCTGACCGTCCAGACGCCGAAGGGCACGCTCAGCAGCCGGCCGCAGGCAAGCGATGACGCCGGCGACCTCGGCCACCAGGACATGGTGATCGTCACGGTCAAGGGGCACGGCCTGCCGGCGCTGGCCTCGTCCTTCCCGGCGCTGTGCGGCCCGGACACGCTGGTGGTGGCGGCGCAGAACGGCATTCCCTGGTGGTATCTGCATGGTGCCGGCAACGGCGTGACGGCGGAGCCGCTGGAGGTGGTCGATCCCGGCGGCGCCCTGTGGGTGGCCATCGGGCCGGAGCGGATCGCCGCCTGCGTGATCGAGGTCCTGCCCGCCCGCATCGTCGAGCCGGGCGTCGTCGCCCACAGCGCCATGCCGGTGCTGGCCTTCGGGGGCCCCCGGCCCGGCGACCACGCCGAAAAGCTGGCGGCGCTGGCCGCGTCCTTCAACGCCGCCGGCGCCACCGCCCGGCTGCCCGCCGACATCCGCATCCCGCTGTGGAGCAAGCTGATGCTCAACATGGCGGTCGGCCCGACCAGCGTGCTGACCGGCGCCACCATGGGCGCCATGGAGCAGGCCCCCGGCATGGCCGCCGTCCAGGGCCGGCTGATGCGCGAATGCCTGGCCGTGGCCCGCGCCTGGGGCGTCGACCTGCCCGACGACGTCGACGAGCGGCTCGGCCGCGGCAGCGGCGTTCCAGGGCACAAGCCGTCGATGCTGCAGGATTTCGAAGCCGGGCGCAGCATGGAGATCGACCCCATCGTGACCGCCGTCCTCGAACTGGCCCGCCGCCGCGGCGTGCCGGTGCCGACCATCGAAACGCTGTGGGCGCTGACCGCCCTGAAGGAGCGGGTGGCCCGCGCCGGCTGAGCCAAGGGCTGACTCAAAGGCCGCCGCCCCTCCTCGACCGAACGGATTTCCGGAGAAGACCCGACATGCCTTCCGACATCAGTCAAAACACCAACTTCATCGCCGGAAACTGGCGGCCGGGCCGCGAGCGGCTCGACATCTTCAATCCGTCGGACCTGGACGAGCTGGCCGGCTCCTACACGTTGGCGACCGCCGACGACGTGGCCGAAGCCGTGGCCGCCGCCCGAAGCGCCCAGCCGCACTGGCGCGCCGCGACAGTGGAGCAGCGCTCCCTGGTGCTCGACGCCATCTCCCGCGCGCTGTTCGACGGCAAGGACGAGCTGGCGCGGATCGCCGCCACCGAGGGCGGCAAGACCATCCCCGACGCGCTGGGCGAGATCGTCCGCGCCGCCCATCTCGCCCGCTTCTTCTCGGCCGAGGCCTTGCGGGCGCCGGGCGAGACGCTGGGCTCGGTGCGTCCGGGGGTCGAGGTGGACGTGACGCGCGAGCCGGTCGGCGTCATCGGTCTGGTGACGCCCTGGAACTTCCCGGTCGCCACGCCGATGTGGAAGATCGCCCCGGCGCTCGCCTTCGGCAACGCGGTGATCTGGAAGCCGTCGGAAAAGACCCCCGGCATCTCCATCGCCGTCACCCGCATCATCGCGGCGGCGCTTGAAGCGCACGGCATGCCGGCCGGCCTGTTCAATCTGGTGATCGGCGCCGGTCCGAACGTCGGCGCCGCGGTGGTCGATGCGGTGGACGCGGTGTCCTTCACCGGGTCCGTCAACACCGGACGGCGCATCGCCGTGCGCTGCGCCGAGCGCATGATCCGCGTCCAGCTCGAACTGGGCGGCCAGAACCCGCTGGTGGTGCTGGGCGACGCCGACCCGGAGCGCGCCGCCGAGATCGGCGTCAACAGCGCCTATTTCCACGCCGGACAGCGCTGCACCGCCACCGGCCGCTTCATCGTCGAGGACAGCATCCACGACGCCTTCGTCGCCGCGATGGTCGAGCGGATGGCGGCCCTGCGCGTCGGCCATGCCCTTCTGCCGGAGACCCAGATCGGCCCGGTGATCGACGAGTTCCAGCTGGCCAAGAACCTGCACTACATCGAAACCGGCCTGAACGAGGGCGCCCGGCTGGCGTCCGGCGGCACGCGGCCGGAGCGGCCGACGCGCGGGCATTTCCTGGCGCCGACGCTGTTCACCGAAACCGGCAACGCCATGACCATCAACCGCGAAGAGGTGTTCGGCCCGGTCGCCAGCGTCATCCGCGTCAAGGATTACGAGGAGGCGCTGGCCGTCGCCAACGACACCGATTACGGCCTGTCGTCGGGCATTATCACCAACTCGATGAAGCATGCCCGCCATTTCCAGGCCAACATTCAGGCCGGCATGACCATGCTGAACCTGCCGACGGCGGGCGTCGACTACCATGTCCCCTTCGGCGGGCGGAAGATGTCGAGCTACGGCCCGCGCGAGCAGGGACGGTCGGCCATCGAATTCTACACCATCATCAAGACGGCCTACCGCGCGCTGTGACGCAGGCCCGAAGCCCAGGGAGAGCTCCCTTGCCGAACGACATCCAGACCAGCGGGCCGACCACCGGGCAAGCCACCCTCCGGCCGGACTTCGAGACGGCCGTGCTCGCCCCTATCCGCGCCATCGTCGGCGACCGCGGCCTGATCACCGACGCCGAAACCATGAAGCCCTTCATGGAATCCTGGCGCGACGGCTGGGTCGGCCGGTCACCTGCCGTGGTGCTTCCCGACAGCACCGAGGCTCTCGCCGCCGTGGTCCGCATCTGCGCCGAAACCCGCACGCCGATCGTGCCACAGGGCGGCAACACCGGCCTGACCGGGGCCAGCCAGCCGCATGCCGACGGATCGGAGATCGTCATCTCCACCAACCGGCTGAACCGCATCCGCGAAATCGACATCGACAACGACACGATGACGGTGGAGGCCGGCTGCATCCTCGCCAACATCCAGAGCGCGGCGCGCGACGTCGGCCGGCTGTTCCCGATGAGCCTTGCCGCCGAAGGGTCGTGCCAGATCGGCGGCAACATCGCGACCAATGCCGGCGGCGTCCAGGTCGTGCGCTACGGCAACATGCGCAACCTCGTGGCCGGGCTGGAGGTGGTGCTGCCCGACGGCCGGATCTGGGACGGGCTGCGCGGCCTCCGCAAGGACAATGCCGGCTACGACCTGAAGCAGATCTTCATCGGCTCGGAAGGCACGCTGGGCATCGTCACCGCCGCGGTGCTGAAGCTGTCGCCGCTGCCGCGCGCCACCGCCACCGCCCTGGTCGCCGTGTCGGCCCCCAGCGACGCCGTCGATCTGCTGACCCGTGCCAAGGGCGTGGCCGGCGACCGCATCGTCACCTTCGAGCTGATCCAGCGCGCCTGCATCGACGTGGCCCGCAAACATGTGCCGGACGTGCCCGATCCCCTGCGCGACCGCTATCCCTGGTACGTGCTGGTGGAGCTGGCCGACCAGGATTCCGGCAACCGGCTGGCCGAGATGCTGGAGGGCATCCTGGAGGCGGGCATGGAGGCCGGCGAGGTGCTGGACGGCGTGGTCGCCGCATCGAAGGCCCAGGCCGATTCGCTGTGGCGCATCCGCGAAGGCATCCCGGAAGGGCAGAAGCGCGAGGGCGTGTCCTTCAAGCACGACGTTTCCGTACCGATCTCCCGCGTCGCGCGCTTCCTCGACCGCACCGACGCGGCGCTGGAACGGGCCTGTCCGGGCATCCGCCCCTTCTCCTTCGGCCATCTCGGCGACGGCAACATCCATTACAACCCGATCCAGGCGGAGCACGGCGACCCGGCCGAATGGCGGGCGAAGCTGGCGACGGTCAACGCCATCGTCCACGACATCGTCGTCGATCTCGGCGGGTCGATCTCAGCCGAGCACGGCATCGGCCGCCTGCGCATCGACGAGATGCCGCGCTACAAATCGCCGGTGGAACTGGAGATGATGGCGACGCTGAAGCGTGCCTTCGATCCGCACAACCTCATGAATCCGGGCAAGATCCTGCATTCCCCCGAGGTCGCCCCCACGGTGGCCCCCAAGGTGGCGCCATGACCTTCGACGCTCTGAAGGACTGGATCGGCCGGGTGGAGATGCGGACGGACACCGCCATCGCCGCACCGCTGGCCGGGCTGGCGGCAACGCTGGACCACGACACCCCGCCCTGGCCGGCGGGGGAGCTGCCGCCGCTCGGCCACTGGCTGCATTTCCTCCCCAACGCGCCGCAGCGGGACATCGGCGAGGACGGCCACCCGCACAAGGGCGGTTTCCTGCCGCCGGTGCCGCTGCCGCGCCGGATGTGGGCCGGCAGCGACATGCGCTTCCTGGCGCCGATCCCCATCGGTGCGGAGATGCGCCGCACCTCCACCATCGAATCGGTGGAGCACAAGGCCGGCCGGTCGGGCGAAATGGTGTTCGTCAGCGTGAGGCACGAGATCGCGACCGACGCCGGCATAGCCATCCGCGAAAAGCAGGACATCGTCTATCGCGAGGCCGCCAGGCCGGGCGAGGCGCCGCCCCCGGCATCCGCCGATCCCCTGCCTGCGGCCGACTGGACCGGCAGCGTCACCCCCGATCCGGTGCTGCTGTTCCGCTATTCCGCCCTGACCTTCAACGGCCACCGCATCCATTACGACCGCCCCTACTGCCGCGAGGCCGAAGGCTATCCCGGGCTGGTGGTGCATGGACCGCTGACGGCGACCCTGCTGATGGATCTGGTGCTGCGCACTCTTGGCGACGATGCCAATGGCCGGCGGGTCGCCGGTTTCCGCTTCCGCGCCCGCCGGCCGCTGTTCGACACCGCACCCTTCACGCTGAACGCGGCGGCTAGGGGGGATGGCGAGATCGACGGATGGGCGGTCGGTCCGGACGGTCAGGTCGCCATGACGGCCGAATTCGTGGTCACGCCGGGAGCAGACAGGCCATGAGCGGACACACCGTGAATGAACCGGTTCGGGACGGAGGATTTTCCAGCGGGCGGCCCCGGCGCAGCTGGCTGTTCACCCCGGCGACGCGCCCCGACCGCTTCGACCGTGCCGCCCGGTCCGGTGCCGATGTCCTGATCGTCGATCTGGAGGACGCCGTGCCGCCTGCCGACAAGGCGATGGCGCGCGATGCGGCGCTGACCGCCCTGGCGGCGGCGCCCGCCGCGCCGATCCTGCGGGCGCTGCGCATCAACGCGCCGGTGACGTCGGAGGGGCTGGAGGATCTGCTGGCCCTGATGCGCCGCCCGCAAGACGGCGGGCCGGATTTCGTCATCGTGCCGAAGGTCGACAGTCCCGAGACGATCCGCTGGATCGACACGCTTCTGAGCGGCGCGGGCAGGCCCCTGCCGCTGGTGGCGCTGATCGAGTCCGCCCCCGGCATCGCGGCGGTGGAGGACATCGCCCGCGCATCGCCCCGGCTGGCCGCCCTGTTCTTCGGTGCCGCCGACCTGTCCGCCGATCTGGGCTGCGCCACCGCGTGGGAGCCGCTTCTGTCGGCGCGCTCCCGGCTGATCAATGCCGCAGCGCTTGCGGGCATCGAAGCGGTGGATTCCCCCTTCTTCGATCTGACGGACAGCGCCGGGTTGCAACGGGAAGCGGCATCCGCCCTGTCGCTGGGCTTCGGCGCCAAGGCGGCGATCCATCCCGGCCAGATATCCACCATCACCGCGACATTCACCCCGACCGAAGCCGAGATCGCCCAGGCCCGCCGTATCCTGGCTGAAAGTGCAAAGGGCGTCGCGGTGGTCGATGGCCGCATGATCGACGAAGCGATGGCGCGCAAGGCCCGCCGCATCCTGTCCCGCGCCACATGTTCCAACCAGCCGCAAGAAGATCGCCTGCCATAAAAATCCTCTTCGACAGAAAACGCCTGGCGACGGTGGTGTTTCGCGTGGGAGAGAGGGTGAAGTCGGCAAACCAGAAGCTCAGGGTCCGTTGGCACATTCCGTCGCTTCGCTACCGACCGACAAGTGGCGCGCGCCAGCCCAAATCAGCATTGCCGCTGCACTGAATGCTGCTCCCAGCATGGAAACGCCGTGCCAGCCAGCATGGGCGTAGACCATGGTGGCGGCACTTGCTCCAATGGCACTGCCGATCGAATAGAAAACCATGTATCCGCCGACGAGACGGCTGCGTGCCGTCGGGTGGCGAGCGACGATGATGCTCTGGTTGGTGACATGGACCGCCTGCACGGCAAGATCGAGCAGGACAACGCCGATCAGCAGAAGCGGAATCGACGACGGCAGAAACGCGATCAGCCCCCACGACAGCAGCAGGAGCGTGAGAGACAGTGCCGTCGTCCATTGGCCGAGACCGCGATCCGCGAGGCGTCCCGCACCTGTCGCGGCTGCCACCCCTGCCAGACCGACCAGCCCGAACAGACCGATCTGCGTGTGCGAATAGTTGAAAGGAGCCGTGCTGAGCGGCAGAACCAGGCTTGTCCAGAATGTGCTGAAGGTTGCGAAAATCAGCAGAGCGAGAAGACCGCGCGCCAGCAGAACCCGGTCGCGAAAAAACAGGGAGGGGATGGAGCGCAGTGTCTCCGCGTAGCTGTCGGTGCTGCCCGGCAACGGATTTCGCGGCAGAACACGCGTCAGCAGCCCGACCATAACAGCCATCAGAACGGCCGATGTCAGATAGACCGCCCGCCAGCCGCCGACATCGGCGAGCAGTCCGGCGACAAAGCGGGCGGCGAGGATGCCGATGACGACGCCGCTTGTCACTGTGCCGACTGCCCTGCCCCGTTCGGCAGGCGCTGCCAGCGTCGCGGCAAAGGCGACCAGAACCTGTACCACGACGGCGAGCAGGCCCATCGCGGCAAGGCCGGTGAATAGAACCCCTTCGCTTTTCGCTGTGGCAACGGCGACCAACGCGGCGACCGACAAAAGGCCTTGCCCAATGACAAGCCGACGGCTGTCAAGCATATCCCCGAGCGGAACGATGAAGATCAGCCCCAGTGCATAGCCGACCTGGGTCAGCGTCACGACAAGTCCAATCGCAGCGGGCGAAATTCCAAAATCCCTTGCGATCGCGTCGAGCAATGGCTGAGCGAAATAGACATTCGCGACGCTGATGCCGGCGGCAATGGCAAAGATCAGCGTCGTACCTCTTGATAGACCGCCATCCGGCCGATGTCGTCTCCCCGATTCCCTTGCGTTCTGCATGGCGATCCCGTTCGTGAAGCCAATTTGGTTTCATATCGAGACCACTTGTATGGGGAGAAATCTAGTTCTAAGTTAGGACCAGTTTTGTGCGGTGGAGGCCGGTGGCATGGTCAAGCGGGTCAGTCTTTGGGATGCGGGTTGCCCGGTGGCGCGGGCGCTCGATGTCATCGGCGATTGGTGGTCGCTGCTGATCATTCGCGACGCCTTCGACGGAGTGCGACGGTTCAACGAGTTCCAGAGCGGCCTTGGTATTGCCAAGGGAATGTTGGCAACCCGGCTGCGCGATCTGACCGAACGCGGCATTCTGGAGACCGCGCCGGCTTCGGACGGCAGCGCCTACAAGGAATATGTCCTGACCGAAAGAGGGCGCGGCCTTTTCCTCGTCATCGTCGCGCTGCGCCAGTGGGGCGAAGACCATCTCTATGGCCCCGATGAACCGCGATCCTCGATGATCGCCGCCGAAACGGGCCTCCCGGTTGCCCGTCTGGAACTGCACGGCGGAGACGGGCGGGTTCTGACATGGAGCGATACGAGGGTGATGAAGGCCGATAAAAACTGATCGAATGCAGAGATGGCAAAGCAGCGCTCCGGAACGGTGTGCGAAGGAGGCCGCATGCCGTCCGGCTGCTAGATCTCCTCCTCCTCTTCCCCTCCCTCCCCTCTCGATGTGTCATAGGCGCGCTGCGCTCTTTCCATCGCGGGGCCGTTGGCGAGCGACCAGTTGTAAAGGGCGGCGAAGGGTTCGCGCAGCGAGCAGCCGAGATCGGTAATCGTGTACTCGACGCCGATGGGCTGCGTCGGCAGGACTTTGCGACTGACGAGGCCGTTGCGCTCCAGACGCTTCAATGCCTCGGACAAAGCCTTGTGGGTGATGCCGTCGAGGCGGCGCTTGAGGTCGTTGAACCGCGCCGGCTGCGTGCAGAGGACGCTCAGGATCAGCACCGTCCATTTGTTGGCGATATGTTCGAGGATGGGCCGCGTCGCGGTGACATCGAGCGGCAGTTCGAGCACGTCTCTGGCCATGGGTATACACCTCAATATCTGAGCACTATCCGGTATCTGAGCACCATCAGGTACCTTCTTGTAATTAGATATAGGAATGATAGCTGTTCGTCATCACCAGCGATGTGAGGACGTATGAGCGGGCTTTCAGGAAAAATCGCCGTCGTGGTCGGTGGCCATGGCGGCATCGGTGGCGCCATCGCAGAGCGGTTCGCGGCGGAAGGCGCCACGGTCTACGCCACCAGCCGTCGCGCCGAAGAGGGGGAGGTCGAGCTTGGGGCCGGCAGGCTGCGCACGCGCCGCGTCGATGCTTCCGATCTGACGGCGCTCGCCGCCTTCTTCGAGGCGGTGGGCAGCGAGGCCGGGCGGGTTGACGTGCTCGCCGTCAACGCCGGAATCTCCGAGTTCGCGACCCTCGACGGCATCGGCGAGGACCATTTCGACCGGACCTTCGGCCTCAACGTGCGCGCGCTGCTGTTTGCCGCCAAGGCTGCGACGGCGATCATGCCGGATGGCGGCTCGATCGTACTGGTGGGCTCGATCGCCGGCGCAATCGGCACCAAAGGCTATGGCGTCTACGGGGCGACCAAGGCCGCCGTGCGCTCATTCGCGCGGACCTGGGCCAACGAGCTGGCGCCCCGCAACATCCGCGTCAACGTCGTGGCACCGGGACCAACCGACACCGCCATGATGGCGGCGGCGTCCGACGAGGTGCGCGAGACGCTGACGACGCTGATCCCGCTCGGCCGTATGGGTCGTGCCGACGAAGTGGCCTCGGCCGCGCTGTTCCTCGCCAGCGACCAAAGCAGCTTCATCACCGGGGCCGAGCTGCCGGTCGACGGCGGCATGGCGCAGGTCTGATCTGGGCGTTGTCCGTCCAGGCGCTCGGCGTCCTCGGCTGACCGGACTCGTCCCCCAGTAAGGACTGACCGTTCATGGGTCGGGGCGCTGTTCGTCGGGCGCCTCGATCCGCGCCGGACTGTCGGCGACGGTCTCCGAAAGGCTGGCGTCCCGGCGCGCAGCCGTGCGGGGACCGCTCGACGCCAGGCGCCGCTTCCAAGTCCTACACCAGCTCCGCGAGCGCGGCTGCGTCGAAGCCCTTCATGGCACTGCCGTTGCCGGTCCGGACCTTCTCCACCCATGCCGGATCGGCGATCAGGGCGCGACCGACGGCGATCAGGTCGAACTCATCGCGCTCCATCCGCTCCACGAGTTTGTCGAGTTTGGCTGTGGACGAGCCTTCGCCGCCGAACGCGCCTATGAAGTCACCCGCAAGGCCGACCGAGCCGACGCTGATCGTAGCCGCGCCGGTCAGCTTCTTGGCCCAGCCGGCGAAATTCAGGCCCTGCTCGCCATCGATGTCCGGGAACTCGGGCTCCCAGAATCTGCGCTGCGAGCAGTGCAGCACGTCGACGCCGGCCTCTACCAGGGGGGTCAGCCAGTCGGCCATGAGAGCCGGCGTCTCCGCGAGCCGCACGGTGAAATCCTGCACCTTCCACTGGCTGAGACGCAGGATGATCGGGAAGTCGGGGCCGACGCTCGCCCGGACCGCCGCGACGACCTCTGCGGCAAAGCGCGAACGTTCTCCAATCGTGGCACCGCCGTATCGGTCGGTCCGACGGTTGGTGGCGGCCCAGAAGAACTGGTCGAACAGGTAGCCGTGTGCCCCGTGCAGCTCGATGGTGTCGAAGCCAAGACGCTTTGCCTCGCCGGCGGCGCGGGCAAAGGCGGCAATCGTCTCGGCAATGTCGCCATCGCTCATGGCGACGCCGCGCTCGACGCCCGGTGCCTGCAATCCGGACGGGCTTTCGACGGGCGTGTCCGGCACCCACTCCGTCAGGAAGCTCTTGAGTGCTCCGGTGTGCCAAAGCTGTGGGCCCATCTTGGCACCGCCATCATGAACCGCATCGATCACCCCCTTCCAACCCGCCAGTGCCGCCTCTCCATGAAAGAACGGGACGCCCGGGTCGTTCCGCGACGCCGGCCGATCAATCACCGTGCCTTCGGAGAGGATGAGGCCCACCCCGCCGTCCGACCGACGGCGATAGTAAGCCGCATGCGCCGCGCCGGGGCTCCCATCCACTGCGAAGCTGCGGGTCATGGGTGCCATGACGATGCGGTTCGCCAGTTCCATGGCGCCAATACGGAACGGACGAAACAGGACATCAGTAGCGGTCATCAGAGTACATGCCTCCGTTGGAAAGACCGCCAAGATATACAGGAGACACTAGGTTACAATAACGCACTTAGAGTCGCCTAGGTATATGAAAGTAAACCGCTCTGGCAGCGCTTGGACCGTCACCACGAGTATCGTGCTCGTGGTGATCGGATCTCCCTTTCACAACACCGTTTCGTCGGGCGGCCATGCCCTCCTGTCGCCGGCTCTCTTAAGCCGACAGGTCTGCGGGCTCGGTGGCCGGCAAAGCATGCAGTTCGGTCCCTGGCAGACGGCGGCGAACCGCTTCTGCCCCTGGCGCAAGGCGGGGGTACGGGGTGGTCAATGGGAACCGTTCCCATCGAACAGGCCGGCAGGAACAGACGTTCGACCGGGTCGGCGGTCATCGGCACGTCCAAAGCCGGGAAGGCCGTGCAATGGGAACCGTTCCCATTGCACAACCCTTTCCTTACGCCTTGCGCTGCTCAAGCAGCGTGTCGATCAGCGACCGCATCTGCATCAGCCGCTGCCAATCCTCGTCGGTCAGCGGGCGCGGCTTCTCGACCATCGCGCTGATGGTTTCCTGAGCCCGGTTGAGCACGCGGAACACCCGCTGCGGCAGGGCGCTCAGCGCCATCTCCGGCGAGCTGTCGGCGGGGTTTTGGGGGGAGCGCTCGCCCTCATCGCCGGCGCTCTTCCGCTGTGGCGGCTCGCCGTCCGGATCGGGATTTCCCAGCCCGTCACCGCTCTTCCATTGGGTCCACATGGCAAGGGCGGACGCTTCCGATGCCGCCCGGCTCAGGGTCAGGAGAAAGCGGAGCGTCGGCTCATGCTCGGCATATTCCTTGCGGATCACCCCGGGCAGGGATTGCAGGCGGAGCAGCTTGGAGATCATGCTGCGGTCCTTGCCGACGATGCCGGCAAGCGCTTCGTCCGTATAGCCGTGACGCTCCTTCAGCCCCTGCAGCGCATCGGACTGCTCGAACGGAGACAGGTCGACGCGCTGCACATTTTCGACCAGCGCCACCTCGAGCGGATCGCCGGCGGTCAGGACCGCGGTGATGGTCGGCCAGCCCAGCGCCCGGGCGGCCCGCCAGCGCCGCTCGCCCCACACCAGGAGATACTCGCCGTTGGCCTGCTGCTGCACACCGATCGGCTGCTTCAGGCCATGCCGGTCGAGCGAGGCGGCCAGAGACGCCAGCTCCTCCTCCCGGAAGATCTTGCGAGGCTGGTCGGGATTGGTCACCACCAGCCCGATGTCGCAGGCGAAAGGCCGCTCGAAGGGCACCGCCTTGCCGGTCAGCGCATTGCTGTCGAGCCGCACCGGGCTGGCGCTGTTCTGATCGCTGCTCTTGGTGATAAGCCCCATGTTGGAGCGCGGAATGCCCTTAGCCATGCGTCATCACTCCATGACCGGCCGGGACGATGCGGCGGTCGCGTTCCGCGATCAGGGTCTGCACCACCAGATCGAAGGTTCCGATCCCCGGCGCCTTGGCGTTGAAGGCGACCAGCGCATCGCCGCCGGCCGAGGATTGCGGGTAGAGCGTGGTGTTGGGAATCGGCGGGAAGATGTGAACCTCCTGCCCGTAGGTGTCGTGCATGTCCTTCAGGGTGGCCTGGTCCTGGGTCGTGCGGCCGGAATAGAAGGTCGGGACGATGCCGAGCAGCGACAGGGTGGGATTGCCGCGTTCCCGCACGAAGTCGATCTGCCTGCGCAGCGTGCCCATGCCCATGAAGGCAAGCGGCTGGGTCTGGCACGGAATCAGGACCGTGTCGCTGGCCACCAGGGCGTTCGTCACCAGATGCCCCAGCGTGGGCGGACAGTCGATGAGGACGAAATCGACGCTGCGGCGCAGTTCGGCGAGACGGCTGCGCAGCGTGTTGTGCGAGAACTGCTGGGCGGCAAGCTCCGTCTCGCTCTCAGCCAGCTTGAGGGAGGAGGGCAGCACCCGGAGGCGCGGGTTGCGCGTCTCGACCAGACATTCCTCCGCCTTCGCCGCTCCCTTGAGGACATAGTAGAGCGTCTTCCCGGCGTCCTCGCAGGCGACGACGTCGACGCTGAGATGGATGCCGGCGTTGGCCTGTGGGTCGGAATCCACCAGCACGACGGAATAGCCGCGGTCGGCCAGCATGCGGCCGACATTGACGCAGCCGGTGGTCTTGCCGACGCCGCCCTTCTGGTTAGCCAGCGACACCACAAGCGCCGGGCCGGGTTTCTCGACCGGAAGCACCGGGTGCTTGCGGACGAAGCCGACGACGGCCTGCGGAATGCGCTCGCCGCCATTCTCCCAGCGCGAAATCCGCTGGCGGTCGTAGGAGCGGTCCAGGCCCTCGTTCAGAAAGGCCGCGAAGTCTTCCCTCGATTGCCCGCGAGCCTCGCGGTACGCCTTCAACTGTTCGCCGAGCATGCCCCCTCCCCAATCCGTCGAATCCAGCGGGGTCACCGATAGTGCGAGACACTCACACCTGTCAACGCCGTTCGGATGGGCTGCCATGCCCGCGTTAGCGTCTCGCCGCCACCCTGTCTTTTCGGCAACACCGGTGAACGCCGCGATCAAGGCCTGGGATCAGGGAAAACGGCGGATGCAGGGAGCCTCGGCCAGCCGGGTGAAACCCGGAACCGACGATCTGGGCAGGGCGGCACCCGACAGTTTGCGGAGACACTCGACCAGCTGGCGCTCCTTCGCACAGGCCTCCTCGCACAGCGTCCGCATCTCGGCGATGCTCGGCCGCCATTTCCGTGTCCGGCGCCAGCTGCGCGCCGCCTGATCGATTGCCCAGCCCGGAAACTCCCCCAGATCCTCGACCCAGTCCATGGCAACCAGCTGCTCCACCTCGGGCGTCAGCCCCTTGGCGGGGTAATGCGACAGCAGTGCCAGGATACGGCCGAGCAGCCGCTCGGGCTCCGCCGGAGCCATGACCGACCCTTCGAGGTCGGCCAGCGCCCATTGCGCCATGGCGGCCTGCCGGGCGGTGACGGTGGCGGGCGGCGACCAGATCTCGGAAAGGCCGTCGAAGCCATTGTCACCGAAGCGCGGGCGGTGTTCGAGCCGGCCGGCGGCCAGGACCTCGCGCAGCGGTTCCGGCAAGGCGGCAACGAGCAGCCGGCGGCGGTCTGCCGGCGGCATCGCGGGGTCGAAGGGCAGCGGCAAACGCTCCGGCACCGGTATGACGGCGGCGGCTGACATGGCGGTTCTCCTCACAGCCAGGAATGGGGTTCGGGCTTTGCATCCCTCAGCCGTGCCGCGACGATCATCCAGGCATTGACACGCTGTTCGGCAGCGCTTTCGCGTGGCCGGGCGGTTGGCGAAAGGGAGGTGCCGGCCGCCGCACTCCTGACCGCGGGTGCCTTGTCGGCGGCGGTATCCTGGATCAGCCAGGCGCGCCATGCCGCGGAGATGTCGCGGTAACGGTAGCCATGCGCCTGGCAGCGCAGGACGAAGCCCTCGACATGCCGACCGAGATCGACTGTGCCGAAACGGCTGCGGGCCCAGGCGAGGTCGTCGGCGCTCGGCATCCAATCCGCAGGCACGTCGGACATCTGCCCGCGCCCGCCCGCGGCGAGCGAGTCTGGAATCTGTTCGGAATGGAGATGTTTTTGACTCGCTGGTGGACAGGGGGCGTTCACCACCGAGTCATCCCTGTCCTCCGCATGAACATCCCCGGCGGTGGCAGGGCGCGGCGCCTCCTTCGCGGCCCTGTCCCCGTCCTGCTCGACGCGCAGCCGGTACAGGCAGGACAGCCGGGAGCCGTCGCGGCCGCGGCGGTGCTCGATGCGGACCAGACCGATGTCGTCCAGCCGTTGCAGGATTCGGTTGATTGTCGGGCGCGACCGCTTGAGTTTGGCGGCGAGCGTCGACTGTGACGGCCAGCAGACGCCGTGCTCGTCGGCAAAGGTGGCGAGCGCCGCCAGGATGGCGAACCCGTCGGCGTCGAGATCGGGGTGGTCGAGCCACCAGGCGGGGATCCTGCCCCAGCGGCTGGTGCTGTCGGTTGGCGAGCTGCGCATCGGGTGCTCCTGCGAGGTCTGGCAATCGGCATGGGCCGACGGATCTGCGGGCAGGATTCTCCGAGGGACGGGCATCGGCCAAATTGCACCCGGCGCCCACCGTTAGGTGTCGGGTGCAGATGCGTAGGTGCCGGATGCAGCCCGGTAGGGTGCAGGTGCCGATGGATAGGCACCGGGTGCAGAAACACTGCGAATCGGAGTGGCTCATCTGCACCCGGCTCCTATCGGTGGGCGGCGCGGGATTCTGCACCCTTCTGCCGCGGCAGGACGGGCCGGAGGATGATCCGCTTTCTGCACCCGGTGCCTACCGTCACGCCAGGGGGGAAGGTTAACCGGCGATCCCGGAAGCGCCGGAGGCTCTGCTGCACCCGGCACCTATCGACCGCTTGCGGTTTTCGCCTGCCTGCGCGGCGGGGGAAGGGGCCTGCCGGCGTGAGTGCCGGTGCGGATGGGTAGGCATTGGGTGCAGTTCGCTGCGGGGGCTGGAGATCCTGGCGCCTCAGGGGGCGCTGCAAGGGGCCGTCACCGGAAGCCGGCCGGGCAATTCCAGGCCGATTCGGACGGGTTGCCGGTAGGTGCCGGGTGCAGAAAGGAGTGTCTGGCTGCCTGTCCCGGCGTTTCCTGCACCCAGGACCTACCGGTCTGCACCCGGCACCTATCGCTTCTGCACCCGCAACCTGCCTATCTGCACCCGGCACCTACCGGCTTGGAGAAGGGCATGCCAAATCCGTCGTTGCGCATCGGACGTCCGACCCCATAGCGTGTGTCGTTGGAGACGTGGCTGGAGACCCCAAGATGTCGAGCAACACACCGGGCGGAAAGGGCGACTTGAAGCAGATGGCGTTGCCGCTCCAGTTCGCGCTGTTCGAGATCGACGAGCCCGACGACGCCAAACGCACGACCCATTTCGTCGGTCTGTACGATGTTGCGCCCAAATGGGTCTTCTTCGCCTCCGATGTCGCACGGTCCAACGGCCGCAAGCGCTCCGCCGGCGCCGTCGATGCCGCGGAGCCCGATCCGGCCAAGCCGCGCTTCCTGCGTCAGGTGAAGCGCGAGTTCGTCTTCAACGACAAGAGCTATTCGCTCAAGATCCTGCCGGCCCGCATCGAGCGCCGGGTGAAGGAGGGCGCCACCGAGGTCGTCGAGGAAATCGACATGTTCCCCGGCGAGAAGGAGCAGGTCGTCGAGGAGGTCATCCGCCGGCTTGCGGCCGAGAAGGCCCGGCTGTCGACCGGGGACAAGGACTCCATCGTCTTCAAATTCACCCTCTACGAGGTCATGCAGGAGCTTCGGCGGGTCAAGCACACGCTGAGCCTGCCGGAACTCAAGGAAGCGCTTCTCGTCCTGCGCCGCTCGACCATCGTCATCGCGGAGAAGGGCGGGAAGAACGCCCTGCTCGATTCCAGCGTCTTCCCGCAATTGTGGATGCGCAACCAGGACGTCAACGCCGGCGGCTCGCCGGACGAGAACGGCCGGGCCGACGTCGAAACCGCCGTGCAGTTCAACTGGATGGTGGAAAACACCATCCGCAGCGTCGAACAGCAGCGCATCTCCTATGAATGGCTGATGCGCATCGCCAATCCGTTCTCGCGCTGGCTGTTCAAGCGCGTCGCCTTCACGCTGCTGCAACGCCATCACCAGGACCGGTCCAGCATCGAGATCACCGCGCGGGAGATCATGCGCGACAGCGGCATGACGGAATGGGCGCGCTGGTCGAACATGCTCCGCTGGATTTCCGACATTGTCGATGTGCTGCAGAAGGTCGGCGCTCTGGCGGAGGTCGAACGCGAGGTCATCAAGGTCGGCAAGCGGCACGACGACATCATTTTCCGCCTGCGTCCGTCCGACCTGTTCCTGCATCAGATCGCCGAGGCGCATCGGGTGTCCGCCTGGAACCGGCGGGAAATCGCCCGTGCGGCCGACGCCGAACAGGCGCCGGGCAGCTTCGTGCGGGTCGATTCCAGGGAACTGGCCGACACCCGGCGCCGCCGGAAGGCCGAGCTGGTGTCGATCGCCGAGGACTGAGCGAACCCGCCGGGAGGCCGGATTCACTCGCTCTGCGGCGCCACCACCCGCATCACAAACCCGGTCGGCTTCGCCGTCGGGCCGAAGGGGCCGGGGACCTTGTTGGCGACCGCCGGCAGGCTCTTCAGGTAAGCGGCGATGGCGTAGGCATCGGCGTCCGTCAGGACGGAGAAGGCCATCCACGGCATCACCGGCGCCAGCATGCGCCCGTCCGGCCGCTTGCCGGTCCGCAGCGTGGTGACGATCTGATCCTCGCTCCAGTCGCCGAGCCCGGTCACCTTGTCTGGCGTCAGGTTCGGGCCGTGGAACACGCCCATGCCCGGGATCTCGAAGCCGACCTCCGACCCGCTCAGCGCATGGGCGAAATCCGGCTTGCCGAGGAAGTTGCCCGGTGTGTGGCAGTCGTTGCAGCCGCCGAGGGCGACGAGGTATTTGCCGCGCTCCACCCGCTCATCGGCGCGGGCCTGATCGGCGTGGAAGGCGAAAGCGGCGGCGGACAGCAGGAGGGCGGTATACAGGGTCTTGCGGAACATAGTCGGCAACTCCGGATGATCAGGCGGCGAGTGCGCCATGGACGAGGGACTGAACCGCCGCGACCACCGCGTCGGCCTGGGGAACGAAGGCCTGCTCCAGCGGGAAGCTGGCCGGGGCCGGGGCGTCGGGGCCGGTCAGCCGCAGCACCGGCGCCCGCAGGCTGGCGAAGGCCTTCTCGGCGACCAGCGCCGCGACCTCCGCCCCGACGCCGCACAGGCGGCTCGCTTCGTGGACGATCACCAGCCGGCCGGTCTTGGCGACCGACCGCAGGATGGCGTCCTCGTCCAGCGGCTTCAGGCTGCGCAGGTCGAGGACATCGGCGGAAATGCCGGACTCGGCCAGCCGGTCGGCGGCAGCCAGGCAGGTGCCGACGGTCTTGGCGTAGGAGACCAGCGTCACGTCGTCACCCTCCCGCCGCAGCGCGGCCTGCCCCAGCGGGATCGCGTCGATGTCCTCGGGCACCTCGCCGGCGCTGTAGCCAAGCGCGATGTCGGCGAAGACCAGCACCGGGTTGTCGTCGCGGATCGCCGCCTTCAGCAGCCCCTTGAAGTCGGCGGGGGTCGAGGGCATCACCACTTTCAGGCCGGGGCTGTGGACGAACCAGGATTCGATGTTGTGGTTGTGCTGGGCGCCGACGCC
Source organism: Azospirillum sp. 11R-A (assembly GCF_049472615.1). Classification (NCBI taxonomy): domain Bacteria; kingdom Pseudomonadati; phylum Pseudomonadota; class Alphaproteobacteria; order Rhodospirillales; family Azospirillaceae; genus Azospirillum; species Azospirillum sp. 11R-A. Next base: position 46,200 of record NZ_JBCEBL010000012.1, read on the forward strand.
CCAGCCGGCGCCGGTCATCGCCAGCACCACCATCGGGAATTTGAACTGCCCGCCGGAGACGTAGCGCAGCTTGCCGGCGCTGTTGACGATCTCGTCCATCGCGTAGCACAGGAAGGGGGCGAACAGCAGGTCGATCACCGGGCGCAGGCCGGTGGCGGCGGCCCCGGCGGCGGTGCCGGCGATGATGCCCTCGGCCAGCGGGGTGTTGCGGACGCGGGCCGGGCCGAATTCGCCCAGCAGGTCGCGGCGCTTGGTGGCGACGCCCTCGCCGAAGATCAGCACGGAGGGGTCGCGGCGCATCTCCTCGGCCAGCGCGGCGGAGATCGCATCGTTCACGGTCATCTGGGTCATGATGTCGGCCTCCTCGGTCAGGCGTAGACGTCGCGGGTCAGTTCTTCGGGCGCCGGGTACGGGCTGGCCTCGGCGAAGGCGGCAGCCGCCTCCATCCGTGTCCTGACCGATTCCTCCATCCGGACGGCGGCAGCGGCGTCCAGCAGGCCGTCGCGCTCCAGCCGGCGGCGCAGCAGGGCGACGGGGTCGCGCTCGCGCCAGTGGGCCAGCTCGCCGGGGTCGACGTAGGACTGGTCGTCCGGTTCGAAATGGCCGCGCAGCCGGTAGGTCATCGCCTCCAGCAGGAAGGGCTTGCCGGTGCGGCGGATGGTGGCGACCGCGGCGGCGGCGGCCTCGAACACCGCCAGCGGGTCGTTGCCGTCGACCACCGCGCTGTCGATGCCGTAGGCGGCGGCATGGCCGGCGACGCCGTCGGCCGTCATCGTCTCCTTGCGGTGGACGAAGGCCTGCCACTGGTTGTTCTCGCAGACATAGAGGATCGGCAGGCTCCACACCGCGGCGAGGTTCAGCGATTCGTGGAAGCGGCCCTCGCAGGCCGCCCCGTCGCCGAAGAAGCAGACGACGATGCCGGGGCCGCCCTGCATCGAGCGCGACAGCCCCACGCCGGTCGCCAGCGCCAGCTCGCCGCCGACGATGGTGGAGGTCAGGACGACGCCCAGCTCCTTGGCGGAGATGTGCAGCGACCCGCTCTTGCCGCCGCAATAGCCGCCGCTCTTGCCCTGCACCTCGGCCAGCATCCGGCCGGGGTCGGCGCCGCGGGCCAGCAGATGGCCGGCGCTGCGGTGGTTGGTGAGGATCAGGTCGTCGGGGGTCAGCGCCGCGACGACGCCGACGGCCGACGCCTCCTGCCCGATGGCGGTGCAGGTTCCGGCGGCGCGGCCGCGGCCATGCAGGTCGACCAGGGTTTCTTCGTAGGCCCGGATCAGCATCATGCGCTCCAGGGCCTCCACGGGAGGGAGGGCGGTCATGTCGGTCGGCTCCGTGACGTTGTGTGCGGAACGGACCCTACGCAGGCAATCGCCGTTGGCTTGCTAACTGTTGCCTAACGGAATGCTAAAATATTCGTAACTGTTTCTGGCCCGATAACTGTCGGGACGGAAAGTAAAGATGGACGGCGTTCACGCCGTCTCCTGGAGGAGAAGCGGCTTCGACACCACTAGGCGGAAGCGTCCGCGACCGGTCTTTTCGATGCGCAGCACGCCGCAGCGCTCCTCCAGCCGGCGTTGCAGCAGGATCAGCCGCGCTTCCAGATTCTCGGCGAAGTCGGGCAGCGGAATGTCGGGGGCCAGCCGCAACTCTCGGTTGGTGAAGTCGGTGCGGCCGAGCGTGGTGTGGTCGCGCACCAGCTTCCACAGGATGGCGCCGGCCACGCCCTTGATCAGATAATCGTGGTCGACGAACACGCTGTCGTCGGCGGCGTAGTGGCGGACCACCACCGGGGCGCCTCCGGCCTCCGGGCAGGTCGCGGAAACGGGCGCCACCTCCTCCGCCGGGGGCAGGGCCTGCATCAGCGCGCCGAGCTGGGCCGCCAGCGTCGCCAGCGCATCCTCGTCGTCGTAGGTGAAGCGCATCTCCTGCCGGCTCTCGACGAACAGCACGCCGGCCAGCCGCCGCCCGGCCAGGATCGGCACCGCCAGCTGGCTGTGCGGCCGTTCCAGCCCGGGAAAGGGAATCTCGCGGGCTGGGCCGCCGGTCAGCCCGGCGTCCTCCGCCCCGTCGCGGGCAGTCAGGCTGTAGGCGACGTCGCTGGTCATGTGGGTGATGCGGATCGGCACCCGTTCCCGCGCGGCCACGCCGATCACCCCCTCGCCGGGCGCCACCTCCGACCCGACGCCGGAGGAATCGTAGCCGAGCGCCGCGACGGTGAAGAGCCGGCCGGTCGCCTCGTCCGGCATCAGGATCAGCGCATGGTCGACCCCGAACAGCCGCCGCAGCACGCACAGGCTGTGGTCGAGCAACTCCGTCAGATCGGCGCAGCCGCGCAAGGCCTCGCAGGCCCGCCGGGTCGCCGACAGGAGGCTGCGTTGGGCGACCGGGGCGGGGAGGGGCGCGCCGCCGGGCACCGCCTCGATTGCCGTCACCCGGTAGAGGTCGGCGCCGAGCAGCCGGAACACGTCCTGCATTCCGACGTGGGAGGCGATGCCGGCCAGCTTGGCCTTCATGCTCTCGAACAGCGGCCCGGTGGTCTCGGTGCGCAGGTAGCACAGCTCCATCCGGTACTGCGCCGCGGTCGGCGGGTCGATCACCTGCAGGACGGCGATGGGGTTGGCCAGGATGTTCGCGCGCGTCTTGTTGAAGAACTGGTAGGACAGCGCGACGTGGTCGGGATCGACGTAATGGACCTGCGACAGCAGCGAGACGTTGGGCGTTCCGTCCGGCGCGCAGGTGGCGATGGTCGCCGGCACCGCCCCCTCCAGGCAGGCGCGGATCGCATCGAGCGTCAGGGAGGCGCTGTTGGCGGCACTGATGGTGGTACTCATGGCGGCACCGCGCTACCGGCCTTCGGGCCTGGTGTCTGGTCGTAGAGCCGCGACGGGCAGAAGCGGACCACTGCCAGTGTGGCCGGGTCATGGGCCATCAGGGCGCGGGTGAAGGCGTCGCCGTAGCCGATCAGCGCCAGTTCGGCGGCGAAGGCGTCGACGTGGCGTGCGGCCAGCGCCGCCGCCTCGGCATCCGCTGCGGTGACGGTGGCATCATCGCCGATCAGCTGGATGGAGAGATGCGTGCTCGGCTCGGTCGCCGCCAGGGCGAAGCGTCCGGTCTCGGCAACCGCAGCGAGCAGGGCGGCGTTCGCCGTCCGGTCGAGGCAGACGCCGATCCAGGCCGCGTCGGCCGGCACCTGCACCGCCAGCGCCCGGCCGACCCGCGGTCGGTTCGCCCGATCGCTCGACGATACGACCAAGCTGACGCCACGCTCCAGGAAGGTCAGGATCGCCTCGCTCAGACCTGCCCGTGCCGGCCTTCCGCCCTCCGGCCCCGTTCTTTCCGGCCACCCGCCCCGCTGCCCGCCCCGCTGCCCGCCGTTCGCCACGAAAGCCTCTCCGGTCGTCCAGCCCCAGACTACCAAGAGGCGGGGGGGGCCGCAAACACGCACACGATTGCCGGCCGTGACCGGAAGGGGAGGGGAAGGCGCCGCCGGCCGCGCCGGCAGGACGCTGCCGAAGAAAGGCATGCGCATGGCGCAAAGTGACCGGCGGCCCGGTGCGACCGGCCCGGTGCCAGCGAAGAATCTAATGTAGACGCTATATCATCTTTCGCGGCCATTAAGTTGCGATGAAACCGGGGGTGGGGATATCCCGAATTTCAATTACGCAGACCAACAAGATATAAAATTTCAACATGTGCCTTGCGGCGACATGGCGACTGCGATGACGCGGCGAATGCGGTGAAAACGAATGGCTGATCTCAGTGGAAGCGTTGTTGTGGAGTGCGTTGGCCCGATGACGCTCATCGAAGTCGAGGACGTTCGCGACAGGCTTCTGGATTCGCTGAGTTCGGCTGGCCGGGTCGATGTCGATTGCAGTGAGGTTGGAGAGACATCGATCTGCTTCATACAACTTCTGCTGGCGGCGCGCACGAGCGCAGCCGGGCGGGGCGTCGGCCTGCATCTCAAGCAGCCGATCTCCGCATCGATGCGCGATGCGCTCGAACGGGGCGGCTTCGTCGGTCTGTCCGGACCGACGCGCAAGGCGGATGAATTCTGGATTGGAGTGCCCTGATATCATGGCGAAGACCATACTAGCCGTCGACGATTCCGCCAGCATGCGCCAGATGGTCAAGTTGACCCTGTCCTCCGCCGGTTATCAGGTGGTGGAGGCCGCGGATGGGCGTGACGCTCTGGTCAAGGCGAAGTCCGGCAGCTTCAATCTGGTGCTGACCGACCTGAACATGCCGAATATGGATGGCCTGACGCTGATCCGCGAATTGCGGACGCTGCCGGCCTATCGCGGCATCCCGATGGTCTTCCTGACCACCGAATCCGACGCCGGCAAGAAGGCCGAAGCCAAGGCGGCCGGCGCCACCGCCTGGATCGTCAAGCCGTTCCAGCAGGACCAGCTGCTGAGCGTCGTCCGAAAGATCGTCGGCACATGACCGGCGGCGACCCGGGCCAGGTCTTCCGCGAAGAGGCGGCGGAGCTTCTGGCCGATCTGGAATCCGCACTGCTCCATCTGGAACAGAGCCCCACCGACCGCGAGCCGCTCGACACCGCGTTCCGTGCCCTGCACACGATCAAGGGCTCCGGCTCGATGTTCGGGTTCGAGGCTGCGGCGAGCTTCACCCATCATCTGGAAAGCGCCTTCGACCGGATGCGCAAGGGCGAACTGGCCGCCACGACGGCGATGATCGGCATCGCCCTTGCCGCCAAGGACCATATCCGCATCCTGATCGAGGATCCCGCCAGTGCCGACCCTGCCGTAGCCGACGGCATCCTGGCCCGGCTGGCGGACCTGAGCGGCAGTGCCGCGATGTCCGCTCCCCGTGACCGGGAGCGCGACGACGAGGACAGCCGGGCGACCTGGCGTGTCCGTTTTCGGCTCGCTCCCGACGCGCTGGAGCGCGGAACCAACCCGCTGCTGCTGCTCGATGAACTGCGCGGGCTGGGCGAGGCCGAGATCGTCGCCCTGACCGACGACGTTCCGCCGCTGGGCGAGCTGGAGCCGACCCGCTGCCACATCGGCTGGGAGCTGATCCTCACCACCGCACATCCGCGTTCGACCATCGAAGACGTGTTCATCTTCGTGATCGACGAGACCGAACTGACCATCGAACCGGTGTCGGCGCTGCCGGAGCCGGGGGCGGAGCAGGAACCGGTGCCCGTGCCGGCGATGGCGGCCGGGCCTGTCCCGCCGAAGGAGCCGGCCCTGCCGAAGGCGGACGGAGCGCCCGAGAAGGGCAGGGCGCAGCCGGCGGCCAACTCGATCCGCGTGCCGGCGGAGCGGCTCGACGATCTGATGGATCAGGTCGGCGAGCTGGTGATCGCCCATGCCCGCCTGAAGCAGCTGATCTCCGACAGCGTCGATCTCCAGATCAAGTCGGTGACCGAGGAGATCGAACGGCTGTCCAACGGGCTGCGCGACATCACCATGGGCATCCGCATGGTGCCGGTGGAATCGCTGTTCGGCCGCTTCCGCCGGCTGGTCCGCGACCTTTCGCAGGAGCTGGGCAAGGACGTGGCGCTGACGATGTCCGGCGAGGAGACCGAGCTGGACAAGACGATGATCGAGCGGCTGAACGACCCGCTCGTCCACATCATCCGCAACAGCCTGGATCACGGGCTGGAGCCGGCGGCGGAGCGCGTGGCGGCGGGCAAGGCGCCGCAGGGCCGCATCCATCTGTCGGCCCGCCATGCCGGAACCCGCGTGCTGATGACCATCCGCGACGACGGGCGCGGGCTGGACCGCGACCGCATCCGCGCCAAGGCCGAGGAACACGAACTGATCCTGCCCGGCGCCAAGCTGTCGGACGCCGAGCTGTTCCAGCTGATCTTCCATCCCGGCTTCTCGACGGCGCGGACCTTGACCAGCGTGTCGGGCCGCGGCATCGGCATGGACGTGGTCAAGCGCACGATCGATGGGCTGCGCGGCACCATCGAGGTGTCCAGCCTGCCGGGCGGCGGCACCGAGATCACGCTCGGCCTGCCGCTGACGCTGGCGATCATCGACGGGCTGCTGGTCCGGGTCGGGCAGGGGCGCTACGTGATCCCGCTGTTCGCGGTGGAGGAATGCGTCGAACTGCCGGCCGATGTCGAACGCCGCCATGCCAACCGCAACTTCCTGAACATCCGCGGTGCGCTGGTGCCGTTCCTGCGTCTGCGCGACAGCTTCGCCGTGCGTCATCCGCCCGATCCCTATCAGAAGATCGTCATCATCTCCTCCGGCGACAAGCGCGTCGGTCTGGTGGTCGATCAGGTCCTGGGCGACCACCAGACCGTCATCAAGTCGATGTCCAAGCTGCATGCCGATGTCGCCAACTTCTCCGGCGCCACCATCCTCGGCGACGGCTCGGTCGCGCTGATCCTCGACATCGCGCAGATCGTGGCCGCCGGCCAGACGCAGGAGCTGCGGCGCGAAGCCTGCTGAGCAGCCTTCACAAGCGCACCGATTCCACCGACAGACGTCACAGGGAGGCCGGCATGGCCGTCACCGGGACAGAGACCTTCGAAGCGCTGACCCTGGGGCTGGGCGGCGAGATCTTCGCCATCGACGCCAATTCGGTCCACGAGATCCTGGACATCGTTCCCCAGACCGAGGTTCCGGGCGCGCCGCCGCTGGTCGGCCACCTGATCAACGTGCGGGGCAAGGTGGTGCCGCTCGCCGACCTGCGCATCCGCTTCGGCATGGAGCGCACGCCGCCGACCATCGACACCCGCATCGTCGTCGTCGAAATCCTGCTGGACGACGAGCCGACGGTGGTCGGGCTGCTGGCCGACAAGGTCCATGAGGTGACCGGCATCGCCGGCGCCTCCATCGAGGATACGCCCGACATCGGCATGCGCTGGAACCCCGAACTGATCAAGGGGATCGGCAAGCGCGGCGACGACTTCATCGTCATTCCGGACATCGTCCGCATCTTCACGACCCACTGAAACCCGGTCAACGGAAACCAAACCGGCCGGCCCGATCCCGTTCCTGGGACAGGCCGTCCAGGTCCGCGGAGCAAGGAACGGCCATGCGCATTTCCATCAAAGCCAAAATCGTCGCGGCATTCGGCACGGTCATCCTGCTGTCCGCCGCCACCGCCGGCATTGCCCTGAACGGGCTGTCGGACCTCAACCAGAAGATCGAGGAACTGGTCAACGTCTCGGCCCAGCGCATCGACATCGCGCGTCAGATGCCGGCGACGGTCTATCTGATCCAGCGCGAGGAGAAGAACTTCCTGCTGTCGAGCAGCGAGGAGGATATGGACCGCTTCGACAAGGCGATCCTGGCGCGCCGGGAGGAATTCAAGGGCATTCTGGAGCAGTACCGGCGCGTTGCCGATACGGAGACCTTGCGCAAGCTGGCCCAGGTCGAAGCCGTGATGGCGGAGTTCACCACCGCCCAGGACAAGGTCCGCTCCGTGGGCCGCGTCCATTCCAACGGCAAGGGCGCCGAACTGCTGACCGGCACCGCCAACGAGACGGTCAATACTGCACAGGAGGCCCTGCGCCCGCTGCTCGACCGGGTGGAGAACGGCTCTCAGGCCAGCGCCGAGCAGGTCGCCATCGCCCATCTGGTCCGGCGGATGACGACGGACTGGATGGCCGCCCGCGTGATTATCCGCAATGCGCTTCTGGTGTCCGACGACGCATCGACGGAAGCCGCGCTTAAGCCGTTGCCCGATCTGCTGAAGCGCATTGCCCAGCAGCAGGAGCAGATCCGCGCCCGTCTGACCGCCGACGACGACATCCGGGTGTTCGCCGGCTTCCTTGAGCGCTATCAGGCCTATCTGCGCCTGACCGACGACGTCGTGGCCCTGGCCCGCAAGAACACCGAGGTGAAGGCGCTGGCGCTGTCCGTCGGCGAGGTGCGGACCGCCGCCACCAAGCTGGCGACGATCGCCAACGATCTCGTCGCCGACGCCGAGAAGGGCATGACCCAGGACCGGCAGGCGGCGGAGGCCACCTATTCCCAGATCCGCGCCGTCACCATCGGTGCCGTCGCCATCGCCCTGCTGGTCGCCATCGCTGCCGGCGCCTATATCGCCATCTCCATCGCCCGCGGCCTCGGCAAGGCGGTCGGTCTGGCCGATGCGGTCGCCATCGGCGATCTCGGCCAGAAGGTGGAGGTGTCGACCGACGACGAGATCAAGGATCTGGTGACGGCGCTGAACAGCATGACCGCCAACCTGCGGGCGACCGCCGAGGTCGCCGACGAGATTTCCCGTGGCAACCTGACCGTCCAGGCCCGTCCGCAGTCGGACAAGGACACGCTGGGTCTGGCGCTGGAAACCATGCTGGAGAAGCTGCGCGGCGTCGTGACCGACGCGCTGTCCGCCTCCGACAATGTGGCCGCGGGCAGCCAGGAGCTGTCGGCCAGCTCGGAGCAGCTGTCGCAGGGCTCGACCGAGCAGGCGTCCGCCGCCGAGGAGGCCTCGGCCTCGATGGAGGAGATGGCCGCCAACATCAAGCAGAACGCCGAGAACGCCACCCAGACGGAGAAGATCGCCCGCCAGTCGTCCAAGGACGCCCAGGCGTCGGGCGAGGCGGTCAACAAGGCGGTGCAGGCGATGCAGACCATCGCCGAGAAGATCAGCATCGTGCAGGAGATCGCCCGCCAGACCGACCTGCTGGCACTGAACGCCGCGGTGGAGGCGGCGCGGGCCGGCGAGCATGGCCGCGGCTTCGCCGTGGTCGCCTCGGAGGTGCGCAAGCTGGCCGAGCGCAGCCAGGGGGCGGCGGCCGAGATCAGCTCCCTGTCGGCGGAATCGACCAAGATCGCCCAGGAGGCCGGGCAGATGCTGGGCCGGCTGGTGCCCGACATCCGCAAGACCGCCGAACTGGTCGAGGAGATCAGCGCCGCCTGCCGCGAGCAGGACATCGGCGCCGAGCAGATCAACCAGGCGATCCAGCAGCTCGACAAGGTGACGCAGCAGAACTCCAGCGCGTCGGAACAGATGGCTGCGACCTCGGAAGAGCTGTCGTCGATGGCGACGCAGCTTCAGGACACCATCTCCTACTTCACGGTGGAGGAGAAGGCCGCCGTTCGCTCCGCCGCCCGCAGCCCGGTCGCCGTGGCCGCTCAGGCCCGGCCGGCGCAGGCTCAGCCCGCGACTCCGGCCGCCCGCCGTCCGGCGACGACCGTCACCCTGACCCACAAGCCGGCGGCGAAGCTGAACGGCAGGGACCGCGGCGTGAAGATCGCGCTGGAAGGCGGCAGCGGCCCGGACGCGCTCGACGCCCGCTACACCGCGTTCTGATCGCCGGGCCGTTCTTCACGCCCAAGGGGATGGTGCTGGCAGCGCCATCCCGCCGTTCCGTCCCCCGAACCGGAAGCCGCAGATGACCAGCGCGACCGCGCCCCGCGAACCGGCGCAATATGTGACGATCGGCATCGATCGCGAAGTGTTCGCCATAGAGGTCGCCATCGTGCGCGAGATCCTCGATCTCCAGCCGATCACCCGCCTGCCGCACGCGCCGTCCTTCCTGGTCGGCATGATCGACGTGCGGGGCCAGGGGGTGCCCACCGTCGATCTGCGGGTCAAGCTGGGCCTGCCGGCGGCACAGCCCACCTCCAACACCCGGATCGTCGTGCTCGACGTGCCGCAGCGCGGGCAGTCGATCACCGTCGGCGTCATCGCCGACCGGGTGTTCGAGGTCACCTCGCTCGACGAGCGCGGGCTGGAGACGCCGCCCCAGGTCGGCGGGCGCTGGCGTTCGGACTGCATCCAGGCCATCGGCCGCTCCAACGGCAATTTCGTCATCGTCTTCGACATCGCCCGTCTGTTCGCCGAGGACGACGTGGCTCTGCTGGACATGGCCGATGGCATGGCGAACGGTATGGCGGGCCTGATGGCGGACGGGGTGTCATGATCGATCCCGACGATCCGCAGCCAGACGAAGGGCGGTCGCGGCCGTCCTCCGACACCTTGTCGGAGCGGGACTTCGCCCGGCTCGCCGTCATCATCGAACGCCATGCCGGCATCCGGATGCCGCCCAGCAAGCGGACCATGGTGGAAGGCCGGCTGCGCCGCCGTCTGCGGGCGCTCGGCCTGCCGGACATGAACGCCTATTGCCGCCATGTGCTGGACGACGGCGGGCTGGACGGCGAGATGATCGACCTGATCGATGCCGTCACCACCAACAAGACCGACTTCTTCCGCGAGATCGAGCATTTCCGCTATCTGATGGGCACCGCCATCCCGGCCCTGTCCCGTCTCCCCCACCGGCCCGGCCAGGACCGCCCGCTCAAGATCTGGAGCGCGGCCTGTTCGACCGGGGCGGAGCCCTACACGGTGGCGATGCTGATGCTCGACCGTGCCAGCACCGGAGCGCCGATCCGCCACGAGATCGTCGGCACCGATATCTGCACGGAAGCGCTGGCCGCCGCGAAGAGCGGCGTCTACCCGCTCGACATGGCAAAGATGGTGCCCGCCCCCTTCGCGTCACGCTATCTGATGCGGTCGCGCGACGACGGCAATCCCACGGTCCGGCTGGTGCCGCCGGTCCGCCAGTCGGTCCGCTTCGGCCATCTCAACGTGATGGACCCGGTCTATCCGATGGCGACCGACATGGATGTCGTCTTCTTCCGCAACATCCTGATCTATTTCGACAAGAAGACGCAGCAGAAGGTGCTGGAGAAGCTGTGCGGCCATCTGCGGCCCGGCGGCTACCTGTTCGTCGGCCACAGCGAGACCATCGCCAACATGGACCTGCCCGTGAAACAGGTGGGTTCCGCCATTTTCGTCCGGAGCTGAACGATGGGCCAGAAGATCCGCGTGCTGATCGTCGACGATTCCGCGACCGTCCGCCAGACCCTGGCCGGCATCCTGTCGTCCGATCCGCAGATCGAGGTGATGGGGACGGCCGCCGATCCCTATGCCGCCGTCCGCCGCATCGCGGAGGAGGCGCCGGACGTCATCACGCTCGACGTCGAGATGCCGCGCATGGACGGCATCACCTTCCTGCGCAAGCTGATGAGCCAGCACCCGATCCCGGTGGTGATGTGCTCCTCGCTGGTCGAGGATGGCAGCGAGACGCTGATGCAGGCGCTGGAGGCCGGAGCCGTCGACGTCATTCTGAAGCCGCGGATCGACACCCGCCAGAGCCTGCTCGACGCCCAGGTCCGCATCTGCGACACGGTGAAGGCGGCGGCCCGCGCCCGCGCGCGCCCCCCCGCGCGCCCGGCATCCGCCGCCGCCATTCCCCACGGCACTCCCCTCGCCACGCCCCTGGGCCGCACCCGCGCCCCGGAACCGAAGCTGAGCGCCGACGTGATGATGCCGGCCCCCAGCGGCGGGGCGATGGCCCGCACCACCGAGCGCGTCATCTGCATCGGCGCGTCCACCGGCGGCACCGAGGCCCTGCGCGAGGTGCTGGAGGCGCTGCCCGCCGACAGCCCCGGCATCGTCATCGTCCAGCATATGCCGGAAAGCTTCACCGCCGCCTTCGCCCGCCGGCTCGACAGCCTGTGCGAGATGACGGTGCGCGAGGCGCGCGACGGCGATACGGTGCTGCGCGGGCAGGTGCTGATCGCGCCGGGCAACCGCCATATGCTGCTGCAACGCAGCGGCGCCCGGTATCTGGTGGCGGTGAAGGAGGGGCCGCTGGTGTCGCGGCACCGGCCGTCGGTCGATGTGCTGTTCCGGTCGGCCGCCCATTGCGCCGGCGGCAATGCCGTCGGCGTCATCATGACGGGAATGGGGGACGACGGCGCCACCGGGATGCGCGAGATGCAGCAGGCCGGCGCCTTCACCGTCGCCCAGGACGAGGAGAGCTGCGTCGTCTTCGGCATGCCGAAGGAGGCCATCGCGCGCGGCGGGGTGGACAAGGTGGTGGGACTTTCGTCGATCCCGCGCGAGATCCTGCGCCATGACCGCTCGTGACGTCATCCGCTTCCCCTGACGCATCCGTTTGGAAAAGGCTTCCGGCATGTACAGCACCGTTGACGCAGCGGCCATCGGCGGTCCGGGCGGCGCCTTCCCGGCGGCTCCCCAGCCCGGCCCGGATCGGTCCGGCCCGGATCTATCCGGTTCCCCCCAGGGCCCGGACACGGGATTGATCCGCTCGCTGAGCGCCGAACTGCGCGCCGCATCGGCGCCGATCGAGACGACCTTCCTGGCGGTCGGCGAAACGCTGTCGCAGACGCTGGAGCGGATGACGGCCATCGGCGGCCGCTTCAGCGCCTTGTCCATGCTGATCGACAGCGAGGATGGCGCCGAGGCTTGCAGGCGGCTCGGGACCGTCCGCAGCGTGACCGACGGTCTGGCGGGCAACCTCCGGCAAACGCTGACCGATCTGACCGATCTCGATGGGACGGGGGCCGATATGGCCGCCCTGCTCGCCACACTGGCGAAGATCATCGGCGAGATCACCGCCCTGGCGATCAACGCGAAGGTCCAATCGGTGCAGATCCGCACCGGCAGCGACGATTTCAGCGTGTTCAACCGGGAAATCGACCGGCTCCACCGTCTGGCCGAGGCGGCGACAACGCAGGCGATCGGACGTCTCGCCGATCTGCGCACGACCATGTCCGCGGCAAAGGACGGCGCCAGTGCGTTCGAGCGCGACAACCGCACCCGCCTGGACGATGTCGGCAGCCGTCTGCAGGCGAGCCTGGACCGCTTGACGGCATACCGCCACACCGCGCAGGCTGCCTCGCAGCGCTTCGTCGGCCGTGTCGAGGAGATCGGCCGGCGCATCGCCCGCTGCATCAGCGACCTTCAGGTCGGCGACTTCACCTGCCAGCGGCTGGCCCATATCGGCGTGGCCATGGATGTGCTGGCCCTGCTGGCGGACCCGCCCCCGGCGTCCGCCCTGGCACGGGACCTGCGATGGCTCGCCGGGCTGGACCTGGGACACCGTCAGGATCTGTCGGCGGCGATCTGCACCCTCGAAATCCGCCAGTGCGTCGAGGCGTGCGCCGATTTCGCCAGTCAGGTGGCGTCGCTGAAGGACAATCTGGAAGCGCTTGCCCGCGATGCGGACAGCATCGCGCAGGAAGCCCGGGAGCTGTTCGGGTCGGGCGGTGACATCCCGGCCGCCGGCAGGCCGGCAGGGCGGTCCGTTCTGCACGATGTCGCGGGTGACGTCGACCGGGCCCTGGAGCTGCTGCATCACTATCGCCGCTCCGACGACATCATCCGCAGGCAGGTGGGCGAAGTCTCGGGCGGGTTCGTCGCCATGGGACGGGACGTTCTCGCCATCCGTTCCATCGACACCGACATGCGGCTGATGGGGTTGAACACGACGCTGAAATGCGCGCGGCTTGGCGATGCGGGGCGGGCGCTGGGCGTGGTTGCACAGGAGCTGCGCGCGTGCAGCCGCCGGACCGAGGACATGTCGAAGGCGATCACCGAGGCGATCCATGCGGCCACCGACCGGGCGAACGGGCTGGACCGGCGGTCGGGCACCAACCATCGGGTGGCGATGGAGCTGGTGGATGCCATGACCGGCTCCATGGACTGCCTGAAGCGGCTGCACGCCGATCAGATGCGCTCGCTGTCGATCATGACCGGCGATTGCGCGGAGGCCTCCAAGGTGCTGACCGGCACGGTCGGCCGATTGGGCATGGAGCTTCGGCTCGGAGGCTTCACCCAACGCTTCGTCGACCGGATGCAGCCCTATGCCGGACGGGGGGACATCCATGCCCCGGGGATTTCCGACGACCTGAACCGGCTCTTCGCGTCGCTGTACACCGCGGAAAGGGAGAGAAGCATCCACTCCGACCTTTTCGGCGGCCTGCAAGGCGGACGGGAGCAAGTCGGCCAGGAGCAGAGCGGCGAGATCGACGAGTTCTTTCTTTGAGAAACTGCCTTTGAGAGAGTGCCCGCAGCCGACCCGCACCGGCCTGCCGGAACGCTCGGCGGCGTCCGCGTCAGGTGCGGGCGGCGAGCACCGCCTCGTCGTGCATCAGGTGCAGAATCTCCCGCTTGAACTGCATGAATTCCGTGGAGGTCAGGGCATCGAGGTTGCGGGGACGTGGAATATCGATGGACATGGATCGTTTGATGCGCCCCGGCCGCGCGGTCATCACATGCACGGTATCGCCGAGGATGATCGCCTCGTCGATATCGTGGGTGATGAACAGGACCGTCTTGCGCCGCGCCTGCCAGACCTCGAGAAGCAATTCCTGCATCAGCTGCCGGGTCTGGCTGTCGAGTGCCCCGAACGGCTCGTCCATCAGCAGGATGCGCGGATCGTTGGCGAGCGCCCGTGCCAGGGCCACGCGCTGGCGCATGCCGCCCGACAGTTCCTTGGGAAAGGACCGCTCGAACCCGGAAAGTCCGACCGCGCGGATCAGGTCGTCGGCGATGTCTTCGCACTCCGCCTTCGGCAGCCCCTTCAGCTTCGGGCCGAACATCACGTTCTCGCGCACGCTCAGCCAGGGGAAGAGGGTGTAGCTCTGGAACACCATGCCGCGGTCGGCCGACGGGCCGGCAATCGGCTGGCCGTCCAGCGTCATGCTGCCGGAGGTCGGCGTCTCCAGTCCGGCGACGAGACGGAGCAGGGTGGACTTGCCGCATCCGGACGGGCCGACGATCACCGCGAAGGTGTCGTGGGCGACCCGCAGCGAAACATCGTCGAGGGCCGTCACCTCCGGCTTGCCCTTGGGCTGGAAGCGGACGGTGATGTGATCGAGGGCGAGCAGGCTCATTGGGCGCTCCTTACAGATCGGCGGACCAGGACAGCAGGCGCTGGCGCAGCAGTTTGAAAAGGAAATCGGTGATCAGCCCGAGGACGCCGATGGTGAAGACGCCCAGCAGGATCACGTCGGTGAACAGGCCGCGCATGGCGTTGAGGATCATGTAGCCGAGCCCGCTGTCGGCGGCGACCAGCTCCGCCACCACCAGATAGGTCCAGGCCCAGCCCATGGTGACGCGCAGATTATCCAGCACGCCGGGCATGCAAGCCGGGAACAGGATGCGCTGCACCACCTGCCGGCGGCTGGCGCCCAGCGTGTAGGCGCAGTCGATCAGATCCTTCGACACGCGGGCCGACACGTCGGAAATCAGAATCAACTGCTGGAAGAAGGTGCCGAGGAAGATCACCATGATCTTCTGTTCGATGCCGATGCCGATCCACAGGATCAAGAGCGGGATCAGCGCCGACACCGGGATGTAGCGCATGAAGCCGGTGATCGGCTCGACGGCTGCCTGCACCGCCCGGAAGCTGCCCATCAGGATGCCGAGCGGCACCGCCGGGATGGAGGCCAGCAGGAAGCCGGACAGGATGACGGTCAGGCTCGACCCGATGTGGCGGAACAGCGACAGGTCGCCGATCCGCTTGATCCCGGCCGCCAGCACCCTGTCGGGCGCGGCCAGGAAGTCGGGAGGCGTGAAGCCGCCATAGGTGAGCAGGCACCAGAAGCCGATCAGGACGGCGACAGAGCCGGTGCCGAGCGCCAGGCTGGCGCCGCGCGGGATATCGACTTTCGGTGCGAACAGGGAACGGGTCGACATGGTGCCTGCTCCGTGGGTCACTTGACGATGCCGGTGGCGACCATGGCGGCCGGATCGGCGTCGAGCTTGAACAGGCCGGCCGCCTCGCCGAGCGTCCTGGCGTTGGCGATGGTGGCGGCGATGCCGTCGGGCTTGGCCGGATCCATGAAGGCGGCGTTCATGGCGGAATCGTAGAAGGCGATGCCGGCACGGGTTTCGGCAAAGACCGCCGGATCCTCCAGCCAGCCGCCCACGCCCTTCGCCATGATGGCGTCGGCTTCGGCGGCATGGGCCTTCTGCCAGTCGACCGCCTTGCTCCAGGCGCGGTAGAGCGCGACCATCTCCGGCCGGCGCGCCTCCAGCTTGGCCTTGGTCGTCACCATCACGTCGGTGATCAGGCCGGGCTTGGCCGAGCTGTCGACCAGCAGCGCGCCATGCGACGTGGCCTTGCCGCGGCTGAGCCAGGGCTCCCAGGTCACGGCGGCGTCGACCTTGCCGGCGACGAAGGCGGCACCGGCATCGCCGGCCGTCATGTTCAGCGCCTCGACGTCCTTGACGCTCAGCCCGGCGTCCTTCAGCAGCACGCTGAGGAAGAACTGCGAGACCGAGCCTTCGGTGAAGGCGACCTTCCTGCCCTTCAGGCCGGCGATGTCCTTGATCGCCTTGTTGGCGACGATGCCGTCGCCGCCGCGGCTGTCGTCGACGGCGAACAGGTAGGTGAGCGGACGGTCGGCCGAGGTGAAGCCGAGCACCGCGTCGACCGTCGTCACCGCCACGTCGATGCGGCCGGCGGTCAGCGCCGGCATGCGGGTCTTGACGTCCTCCATCAGCACCAGCCTGACGTCGAGCCCCTCGTCCTTGAAGAACCCCTTCTCCTTGGCGATGTAGAGCGGGCCGTAACCGACCCAGGTCGAATGGGCGACGGTCAGCTCGGCCGCCGACGCGCTTGAGGCCAGGCCGCCGATGGCGGCGGGAGCTGCAAGACCGCCGAACGCGGCGAGAAGGGCGAGCGCCGGGCCGCGAAGTCGCGAAAGGAACTGCTTCATGCTTCGGTCTCTCTATTCTTTGAAGGCGTTCGGACGGATCAGGTCCGGCGGCGGAGCGTGAGGGGGGAGGCGGCGAGCACGCAGAGCAGCTCGAACATCATCGAGATGCCGACCCAGGCGGTGCCGCCCGACGGATCGAAGGGCGGCGAGACCTCCACCAGATCGGCGCCGACGAGGTTGAGGCCGGACAGCAGGCGCACCATGCGCTGCGCCTCGCGCGTGGTCAGGCCGCCGATCTCCGGCGTGCCGGTGCCGGGCGCGAAGGCCGGGTCGATGCAGTCGATGTCGAAGCTGGCATAGGTGGGACCGTCGCCGACGATGGCGCGCGCCTCCTCCATCACGGCGGCGATGCCGCGATCCTCGACCTCTTCGATGCGGATGATGCGCACCCCCTGCTCCAGGCCCCAGACGACGTCGGCGCCGTCATACATCGTCCCGCGGATGCCGATCTGCACGACGCGGCGGGGATCGAGATAGCCGTCCTCGATGGCGCGGCGGAACGGCGTGCCGTGGGTGTATTTGAAGCCGCCGAAGTAATTGTCGAACAGGTCGGTGTGCGCGTCGAAATGGATCATCCCGAGCGGGCCGTCCGCCGCCAGCGCCTTCAGGATGGGGTAGGAGACCAGATGGTCGCCGCCGGCGCTGAGCGGTGCGATCCCGCGGCTCTTGAGCGTGCCGTAGAAGCCGGCGATGCGGTCGAGCGCGTCGGCGACATCGGCCGGATTGACCGGTGAATCGCCGAGATCGGCGACGTTGCGCAGGCTGAACGGGTTCATGCCGGTGACGGGATGGACCGGCCGGATCATGGTCGAGAGGTCGCGCAGCTGGCGGGGACCATGGCGGGTGCCGGGACGGTTGGTGGTGCCGCCATCCCAGGGCACGCCGACGATGGCGATGTCCACCTCCGCGGTGGCGGGATCTTCGAGCCCGAGATAGGGCAGCCGCATGAAGCTGGGCAGCCCGGCATAGCGCGGCAGGTCGAACGCCGACACCGGCTGGAAGAATGTCGGCGAGGCGCCCGGCAGGGGCTTTTCACCGTCGGATTTCAAGGGCATCGCGGTCTCCGCAGGGGATCGATGACCGCAACGTTGCCATAGGATGAAACGTCCAATAATATCAGATTTCAAATCTAAACGTCCGACGATGCCAACCTATCATGCAGCCCACTCTGCCGCCGCTCAGCGACGTGGATCTGCGTCAGCTCCGCATTTTCCGAACTGTCGTGGAGAGCAGGGGGTTCACCCAGGCACAGGGTGAACTCGGCATTTCGCGCTCCACCATCAGCGCGCAGATGGCGGCGCTCGAAACGCGGCTCGGGCTTACGCTCTGTCGGCGCGGCCGTTCAGGATTCGCGCTGACCGAACATGGGCAGAAGATCTATACGGAGACCATCAAGTTCTTCGCGGCCATGGACAATTTCCGCACCGAAGTCGGGGCCATGCGCGGCAGCCTGGTCGGGGACCTGCGGATCGGGATTGTCGACGCGGTCGTCGAGAACCCGAATTGCGCGTTCGACCGGGCGATTGCCATATTCAACGAGCGGGTGCCGAACGTCCATCTGACCTTGACGGTCATCTCGCCCAACCAGATCGAAACCGAACTGCTCAGCCGGCAGATGGAGATCGCCATCGTTCCGAACCAGCCGATGAACGGTGCGGTCCAATTGCAGCAGCTGTTCCATGAGGAACAGAACCTGTTCTGCGGCGCGCGCCATCCGCTGTTTGAGACGGACACGGCGCGGCTGTCGCTGGAGCTGATCGCAGAGCAGGCTTATGCGCGCCGCGGCTATGCCGTGGCGACCGCTTACAACACGCTTTTCAAACATGCGCCCAGCGCGACGGCCTACAACATGGAAGGTCAGGCGCATCTGATCCTGAGCGGCCGGTTCGTCAGCTTTCTGCCGCGGCATTTCGCGCAGCGCTATGTCGAACGCGGCGAAATGCGGGCATTGCGGCCGGATTTGCTGAGCTTCAAAATCCCGCTTTGCCTCGCCCATCTTCCACAAAGCGTGCTGTCGCGGGTGGCGAGGGCCTTTCGCGAGTGCCTGCTGGAGGTCCACGCACGCAAGCCGCGGTAGGTCCGGTGCGACGCCCCGGATCGGGCACGAGCCTGTGCCCCGCATCCGGCGGAGCACAGGCAACTCGGGCTTGGGGACGTGCCGTCCTTCAGCCGAAGACGCGCGACAAGGCGCCGTCGATGGCCGCGACGATGCGGTCGATGTCATCGGCAGTGGCGATCAACGCCGGGCTCAGGCACAGCGTGTTGTTCAGGCCGGGAAGCGAGCGGTTGGTGGCGCCGATGATGACGCCGTTCGCCATGCAGTCGGCGACCACCGCCTGCACCAGCCTCTCCTCCGCCGGCTCCTTCGTCGCCCGGTCCTGCACCAGCTCGACGCCGCAGAACAGTCCCTTGCCGCGCACGTCGCCAACGGCGCGGTGGCGCTCCGACAGCTCCCACAGGCCGGACATCAGCCGTTCGCCCATCGCCTGGGTGTTGGCGAGGAGATTTTCGTCCTCGATGATGCGCATGTTCTCCAGCGCCGCCGCCGGCCCGGCGACGCAGCCGCCGAAGGTCGAGATGTCGCGGAAGAAGGACATCGGGTCGGCGGGGTCGTCCTTGAACAGCTCGAAGATCGGCTCGGTCGTCACGGTGCAGGAGATGGCGGCATAGCCCGACGCCACGCCCTTCGCCATGGTGACGAAGTCCGGCTGCACGCCGTAATGCTGGTAGCCGAACCATGTGCCGGTGCGCCCGAGACCGCAGACCACCTCGTCGATGTGCAGAAGCACCTCGTGGCGGCGGCAGATGTCCTGCACCTTCTCCCAATAGCCCTTGGGCGGGGTGATGACGCCGCCGCCGGCGGTGATCGGCTCCAGGCACAGCGCGCCGACCGTGTCGGGCCCCTCGCGCAGGATCACCGCCTCGATGGCGTCGGCGGCCAGCTCGCCGTAATTCTCCACCGCGCCGTACTGGCTGCGGTATTCCAGGCAATGCGGCACCTCGACGAAGCCCTCGGGGAAGGGGCCGAACTGGGCGCGGCGCTGTGCCTGCCCCGCCGCCGCCAGCGTGCCGAGCGTGGTGCCGTGATAGTCGCGCTCGCGGTAGAGGATCTTGGATTTGCGGCCGCCATGGTGCCGGTGCGCGATCTGGCGCACCATCTTGAACACCTTCTCGTTCGCTTCCGAACCGGAGTTCGAATAATAGACCCGGCTCATCCCCGGCATCTTGCCGATCAGCTTCTCGGCGAAGCGGGCGCCGGCAATCGACCCGGCGGAATTGGCGAAGTAGTTCAGCTTGACCAGCTGGTCGCGCACCGCGTCGGCGATGCTGGCCCGGCCATAGCCGACATTGACCGTCCACACGCCGCCCGACACCGCATCGAGATATTCGCGCCCGGCGGCGTCCCACACCCGCATCCCCTTGCCTTCGACGAAGATGCGCGGGTCGGTCGTCTCGAACCCCTTGTGCTGGGTCAGATGGTGCCAGACATGGGCGCGGTCGGCCTCGATCACATGTCGGATGTCGTTGACGCGTGACGCGTCGTTCCGAAGGACGTCATCCATCGGTCATCTCCTAGGGGTGGGATGCGGTGCCGGTTACGGCGGGATCAGGAAAGCGTGTCGCGGTGGATCTTGAACGGTGCCCAGGACTGGCTGACCGGCATGATCTCGACGCTGTTGATGTTGACGTGGGAAGGCAGCGAGACCACCCAGCGCACCGTCTCGGCGATGTCCTCGGGCTGGAGCGGGTTGGCGCCGCCATAGAGCGCGTCATAGGCCGCCTTGTTGCCGCCGGTGCGCACCAAGGTGAATTCGCTCTCCGACAGGCCCGGCTCGATGGAGGTCACCCGCACGCCCTGCGCCGACAGGTCGCTGCGCAGGCCGAGCGAGAACTGCTTCACGAAGGCCTTGGTGCCGCCATAGACGTTGCCGCCGGGATAGGGCCAGTTGGAAGCGATGGAGGCGAGGTTGACGATCAGCCCGCGCTGCGCGATCAGCCGGGCCAGCAGCAGCCGGGTGATCGTCACCAGCCCGGTGACGTTGGTGTCGATCATCGTGCGCCACTGCTCCAGGTCGCAGTCCTGCGCCGCCCCGGTGCCGAGCGCCAGCCCGGCATTGTTGACCAGCACCGAGATGTCGGCGAAGGCGTCGGGCAGGGTGGCGAGGGCTTCGCGCGTCGCTTCCTCATCGCGGATGTCGAAGCACAGCGGATGGACGACATCCGGCACGCCCAGCGCCTCGACCAGGGCGTCCAGCCGGTCCTGGCGCCGGCCGGTGGCGACGATCCGCCAGCCCTCCGCCACCAGCCGCCGGGCGATGGCGTCGCCGAAGCCGGAGGTGGCGCCGGTGACGATTGCTATCTTCGGGCCGGCACTCTTCGCGGCGGTGTTAGACATCGTTCGATCTTTCCTCATGACGGAGTGGTGAAGTTCAGGCCCAGGGTGACGGCGGTCTGGATCAGGCCGGCCACCGCCACGGCGAACAGGCCCCCGGAGGCCAGCCGCCGCCAGCCGTCGAGGCTGAGGCGGGCGGACAGCAACCGGCCGGCGGCGAACCCGGCAAGCGTGGGACCGATGAAGGTCGCCAGCAGACCGACCACGCCGGGGTCGATGGCCCCGACCATGGCGCGCCCGGCAAGGCTGAGCGCATCGACCGCGCCGAAGAACACCGCCAGCGTTCCCTTGACGGTCCGCCGGTCCCGCCCGCCGGCCAGCAGCCACGCCGCGATCAGCGGTCCGCCGACGGCGAAGGCGGCCAGCAGAACACCGACGACGAAGGCGATGCCGGCCCCGACCGTCCGGTGCCGCAGCCAGAGCGGCGGCTCCCGCACCAGGGCGACGCAGGCCGCCGCGAAGACCGTCACCGCGACCAGCAGCCGCGAGGTGCCGTCGTCGAGGCTGGCGGCGATCAGGCTGCCGCACAGCGCCCCGGCGAAGCCCATCGCCAGCATCAGCCGCGCCACCGCCCAATCCACCGCCCCCTGTTCGCGGTCCAGCAGCAGGAAACAGGTCAACAGCAGGTCGCTGACCAGGATGAAGGGGATGCCGGCGGCGGGCGAGGGCAGGAACAGCAGCCCCAGCGCCGCGATCAGGGCGTATCCGAACCCCGTCACTCCGCGAAACGCGGCGGCGAGGAAGGTCACGCCCCCGAAAAGGAGCATGGACATCGGTTTCGCAACCTTCCCTCAGTGATTCAGACCTTGCCCTTCCAGGGCACCAGGCGGCGTTCCAGCCAGCGCATGCCGAACTCGAACAGGGTGGCGAAGGCGCCGATGACGAAGATGCCCATCAGCACGATGTCGGTGCGCAGGAAGTTGGAAGCGTTCAGCACCATCTGCCCGATCCCGGTGGAGGCGGCGACCATCTCCGCGGCGACCAGCGTCGTCCAGCCCACCCCCATGCCGATCCGCAGACCGACCAGGATGTCGGGCAAAGCCGCCGGCAGCACCACATGCACCACCACCTGCCAGCGGCTGGCGCCCAGCGCGCGGGCGGCATTGACCTGATCGGCGGCGGCGGCCGACACGCCGGCCCGGGCGGCCAGCGCCACCGGGGCGAAGCAGGCGAAGAAGATCAGCAGGATCTTCGAGGTCTCGCCGATGCCGAACCAGATGATGACCAGCGGCAGATAGGCCAGCGGCGGCAGCGGCCGGTAGAATTCGATGAAGGGGTCGAGCGCGGCGCGCAAGGTGGTGCTGAGGCCCGTCGCCAGCCCCACCGGGATGCCGATCAATGCCGCCAGCACAAAGGCGCTGACCACGCGCACCAGGCTCATGGCGATGTGTTCGGTCAGCGGCGCGCCGTCGATCCGTCCGTCCACCGCATCCAGGAAGGCCTGGAAGACCGTCCCGATCTTCGGCAGGAACAGCGGCTTGACCACGCCCTGGCCGGTCAGCGCCGCCCACAGCGCCAGCGCCGCCAGGATGGCCGCCATGCTGATCAGCACCGGCTGCGACCGGAATCCCTGCATCCGGCGGCGCAGCCGGTTCAACGGCACCATCCCGGACGGAATGCCGGCCAGCCCGGCGCCTGGGCTTTTGGCGGATCGCACCTGCTCCGTGGCGGTGGGTTTCATGCGGCCTCTCCTGTGGCGGCGTGGCTGCCGTGGTCGCTGCGCTCGTGAATGAAGCCCAGCACCCGCTCGCGCATCGCGATGAAATCGGGGGAGGATTTGACCGACCGGGCATCCTGCCCGGCCAGGAAGCGCCGGCTGAACTCCAGCGGGATCGTTTCGGCGATCCGGCCGGGGCGCGGGGTCATGATGATCAGCTTGGTGGCCAGGAAGATCGCCTCCTCCACCTCGTGGGTGATGAAGAAGGCCATTTTCCGCGTCTCCGCCCACACCCGCAGGATCAGTTCCTGGATCTGTTCGCGGGTGAAGGCGTCGAGCGCGCCCAGCGGCTCGTCCATCAGCAGCATGCGCGGATCGGCGGCCAGCGCACGGGCGATGCCGACGCGCTGCTGCATGCCGCCCGACAGCTCGTAGATCCGCTTGTCGGCGAAGGACGCCAGCCCGACCAGTTCCAGCATGCTGCGGGCGCGCCGGCCGCGTTCCGTCTTGCCCATGCCCTGCATCTTCAGGCCGAAGGCGACATTGTCGGCCACGCTCAGCCAGGGCATCAGGGCGTGGCGCTGGAACACCACGCCGCGGTCGGCCCCCGGCCCGGTGACCGGCTTGCCGTCCAGCAGGATTTCCCCGTCCGTCGGCGGCAGGAAGCCGGCGATGCAGGACAGCAGGGTCGTCTTGCCGCAGCCCGACGCACCGAGCGCCACCACGAATTCCCCCGGTTCGATGGTCAGATCGACCCAGGACAAGGCGACGGTGGCGCTTTCCCCGCCGCCATACTGGACGCTGACATTGCGGACTTCGAGCATGGCTGGTTTCCCGGCTTGAGGGGGGAGGGAACTGCGGACCGGAGGACCGTTACTTGGCCGCCGCCTTGACCACGTCGGCGGTCACGAAGGGGCCGTAGTCGGGGGCCAGTTCGGTGACGCGGCCCTGGCTCTTCAGGAACTCGGCGGTCGATTTCAGCGCCTCGGCGGCGCCACCGCCCAGCCACTCCTTGGATGCCTGCTCCTCCAGGGTCGGGAAGCGGTAGGCGGCGAGCCCGTCCGGCACGTCGGCCGGGGCGGCGCCCGTCCATTTGGCGATGGCGGCGGCCTGC
Source organism: Azospirillum sp. 11R-A (assembly GCF_049472615.1). NCBI lineage: Bacteria > Pseudomonadati > Pseudomonadota > Alphaproteobacteria > Rhodospirillales > Azospirillaceae > Azospirillum > Azospirillum sp. 11R-A. Next base: position 69,839 of record NZ_JBCEBL010000012.1, read on the forward strand.
GGCGAGGTCGCGGTCCAGCCGTCCCCGGTCTTCGCGTAATCGGCGTCCGCGGCGGCCAGCAGCTTGACGAAGGTCGTCATGAAGTCGGGGTTGGCGGCCATGAAGGCCTTGGTGGCGACGATGCCGTCAAAGGTCGCCTTGCCCTTCTTCGCGAAATCGCCGGCGCTGGCGATGACGGTGCCGTTCTTCTTCGCGGCGGTCAGGACCGGCGCCCAGATGAAGGTGGCGTCGATGTCGCCGCGCTCCCACGCCGCCGCGATTTCCGGCGGACGCATGTTCAGCAGCTTCACGTCCTTGCCCGACAGCCCGGCCTCCTGCAGCGCGTACATCAGCTGGTAGTGGGAGGTCGACACGAAGGGCACGGCCACCGTCTTGCCCTTCAGGTCGGCGATGGACTTGATGCCGCTGCCATTGCGGGCGACCAGCTGTTCGGCGTTGGCGATGTCGTCCAGGATCCAGAACAGCGCGATGGGAAGACCCTGGGACGCCGCTGCGGCGATGGGGGAGGAACCGGCTTCGCCGATGTCGACATTGCCCGACGCCATGGCGCGGATCACGTCGCCGCCGCCGCCGAACTTCACCCATTTCACGGCATAGCCGGTCTTCTTCTCCAGATCGCCGCTTTCCATCAGGACGCGGATGGGCGTCATCATATCCTGATAGGCGAAGGTGACGGTCTTCTCCGCGGCCACGGCCGGGGCGGAGGCCCCGAACAGCGCACCGATTGCGACGAAGGCGGTGGCGAGCAGGGTCTTGCTGAAGGTCATGGCGGGGTCTCCGTCGAGGCCGGTCAATCCGATGCGACCGTTGGGCCGATGCGACCATTGGGCCGATGCGGCCATTAGGACCCAGCCGCCGTCCCCGCCGAAAGGTCCAGATCCTCCCGCTTTGCGGCAGTGACTGGTCTGGCGTCCGATCCGCTGCCACATCCCGCGCCATGTGGCGCCCGTTTGGGCAGACGCCCGTCCGGTGACCATCCCGGCCGCCGCAATCGACGCCTTTCCGCCCGCCACCGGCCGGCACCCTTCTTGCTTTTCCGCATACCGGGGCAGGCAGTCCGGCGTGATGGCCGACCTGATGGCCGCCGTGATGGCCCTGGGGAAAGAAGGACGGTTGCACCATGCAGATCGACACCGCCTGGCGGCTTCTTTTCGGCGGGATGGAGCGCGACCCGCAGGGGTTGAGCGCGCGCGTCCGCGGCATCGTCGCGGACGCCATCGAGGCTGGCCTGCTGGCACCCGACATGCGGGTTCCCTCCAGCCGCAGCCTTGCCGAGGCGCTGGGCATCTCGCGCAACACCGTCAATGCCGCCTATCAGCATCTGATCGACGACGGTCTGCTGGTCGCGCGGGAGCGCAGCGGCTTTTTCGTTGCCCCGTCGGACGACCGGCGTGCGTCGGAGCGGATGGATGCCGGCGTCGCGGCGGACAAGGCCGGCGGCTGGGCGGCGCGCTTCGCCATCCGGCCATCGCGTCTGCCGCAGATCACCAAGCCGCGCAACTGGACGGACTATCCCTATCCCTTTCTGTTCGGGCAGTTCGATCCCAGCCTGTTCCCGACCAACCCGTGGCGGGAGAGCGTGAAGGCGGCGTCCAGCGTGCAGGAGATCACCCGCTGGGCCCGCGACATGATCGACGACGACGACCCCGACCTGCTGGACCAGCTGCGCCACAAGGTGCTGCCCCGCCGCGGCATCTTCGCCGGTCCGGGCGAGATCATCGTCACCATCGGCTCCCAGCATGCGCTGTCGATGCTGGTCCAGCTGCTGGTCGGCCGCGACACGCCGGTCGGGATCGAGAATCCGGGCTATCCCGACGTGCGCCACATGGTCGGCATGGCGACGGCGGACATAAGGCCGCTGACCTGCGACGGCTTCGGCGTCCTACCCGATGCGGTGTTCGCCAGCCGCCGGGTCGCCTTCGTGACGGTGGGGCACCAGTGTCCGACCACTGCCGTGATGCCGATGGGGCGGCGGCGCGCCCTGCTGGACGCCGCCGCCCGCCACGACGTCGTCCTGATCGAGGACGATTACGAATCCGACCTGTCGGTGGAAGGGGATGCCGATCTGCCCTGCCTGAAGAGCCTCGACCGGGCGGACCGGGTGATCTACACCGGCAGCTTCTCCAAGATCCTGGCGCCGGGCCTGCGCATCGGCTACGTCGTGGCGCCGAAGCCGGTGATCGACGAGCTGCGCGTCCTGCGCCGGCTGATGCTGCGCCACCCGCCGACCAACAACCAGCGCAGCCTCGCCACCTTCATCCAGCTCGGCCATTACCGCCAGCATCTGCGCCGGACCGCCGCCGTGCTGGAGGAGCGGGCCGAGCTGATCGCCGGGCTGCTGCCGAAGCTTCTGCCCGGCTGCCGGTCCCGCCGCGACTTCGGCGCGAAGAGTTTCTGGATCGAAGGGCCGCCCGAGCTGGACAGCCGCGATCTGGTTCGCAGGGCGCGCGATCAGGGCGTCCTGATCGAAGCCGGCGATATCTTCTTTCTGGACCCCGCCGAGGGCCGCCGATATTTCCGGCTGGGCTTCACCTCCATTGCCGCCCACCGGATCGAACCGGGGTTACGCCGCCTCGGGGCTTTGCTGGCGGCGTGAACTCGCGTGAACCCGATGGCGCCGATCGTCATCCCTGTGGCGATAGCATCCTTAGCACACGCGGAGCGTCCTGGAGGATTGGGGGGGGGCGGGCCGAGGACATCTCCCGCCTGGATCGGGTCAATGCGCTTCCAGATCGGCCAGTCCGGACTCCGGGAACAGGACGTCGATGAAGCCGAACTTGGACATGTCCACGATCCGCTGGGGATAGAGGAAGCCGTCGAGGTGGTCGAACTCGTGCTGGAAGACCCGCGCGTGGAAGCCCGTCGCTTCGCGGACGAGCGCCGTGCCGTCCTCCAGGGTGCCGCCATAGCGGATGTGCGTGCAGCGCGGAACCATCCCGCGCAGTCCCGGAACCGACAGGCAGCCCTCCCAGGATTCCTCCACCTCTTCGGTGAGCTTTTCGAACCAGGGATTGATCAGCGTGGTGACGGGGACGGGAGGCACGTCCGGGTAGCGCGGATTGGCGTCGAAGCCGAAGACGATCACCCGCAGGTCGACGCCGATCTGCGGTGCGGCCAGCCCGGCGCCGTTGGTGGCATGCATGGTTTCGAACATCTCGGCGATCAGCGACGTCACCGCCGGGTCGTGGATATCCTCGACCGGCCTCGCCACCCGCTGCAGCCGGGGATCGCCCATCTTCAAGATTTCACGCATGATGTGTCCGTCACTCCGCTCGATAGCCGTTCCATGAGTCATTGGGATCGGCCGCGGTGCAAGTGCGATCTGCGATGTCCGGAGCCGTTCAGCAGCCGTGGCTTCGGTCGTAGCCATTGATGGCCGGTGCGCGCCATCCCTCCGGCAGTCGGGCGGGCTTGTAGATCTCGACGAGGAGCGGATGGCAACTGGCCGCGTCCGAGGAATGCTCCGACGAGCAATCGCCGCCGGGGCAGGCGGACATGCAGCCGAGCAGGTCGACTTCGGCGAAGAACTCGAGGTAGTCGCCCGGCCGCACGGGGCTGGCCTTCATGAAATACTGCCCGGTGTCCCGGCTGAAGCCCGTGCACATGAAAACGTTCAGCACATCGTGGATGTGGGGTTCGGCCTCGGGCAGGGTCATGCCGGTGGCTTTCGCCAGGGCGCGGGTGAGATTCGAATGGCAGCAGTGGTGGTAATGGTCCCCGGCGCTGAGCAGGTTGTGCGTGTAGGGGTCGCAGCGGGTGCCGATGACGTCATGCACCGATCCGCCGAATTCGTCGAAACCGTACCAGTCGAGCGTGTCGTGCGTGATGGTGGCGATGGGGCGGAGATAGGGGAAGTTGGAAAACAGCTGATCGCCAAGCCCCACATGGGTGCCATTCAGCGCGCGGGTCTTGCCGGTGTAGAGCCGCTCCTTCAAATCGTTGGCGTTGAAGAGGTTGAGGTCGCCGACCTGGGCGCCCTCGGTCGAGACGATGCGGCAGAAATGGCCGGCGGGCACGGTCCAGCTGGCCGCATCGCGCGGCGGGACCACCACCGTCCCGACCAGCTCCATCCCGTCCCGCACCGCGCGGTATGCCGCCAGATCGGCACGCGGCAGGCTCTGCGTCGGATAGCAGATGACCGGCCTGACCGCCTTGCGTGCAGCGGCATCTGCGGGGGGCGCGGTGATGGGGGTGGGCTTCATTGGCTTTTCCGTTCGGTTCACCAGAATGGCCGCCGCGGTCACCGCCGGGATCATCATTGAGATCGATGACGGCCATGCGGTAACCTGCTCAACGACTGACTATAGATTGTTGAGTATCACAAAAAATATTGTTCAACAATCTGGATTCGATCCGGCAGCGCCGGGTTCTTGGGAGGTGCCGATGACGATCAGGACGACGACGGAAGCCGACGAGGCATCCCTTGCCGGCGCGGTGGCGATCCGTATCCGCGACATGCTGATCGCCGGTGAGTTCGAGCCCGGCCAGAAGCTTTCGGAACAGCGGGTGGCGGCGGATTTCGCGGTGTCCCGGAACACGTTGCGCGAGGCGTTCCGCTTCCTGACCAGTCAGCGTCTGCTCACCTACATTCCCAACCGCGGCGTCTTCGTCACGGTGCCGGACGAGGCTGCGATCATCGACATCTACCGTGTCCGCGCGGTGATCCAGCGTGGCGCCGTCGAAGCGGCGAGCCGGGGCCATCCTGCTTTCGCCCGCATGCGGGCCCTGGTCGAAGAGGGCAGGGAGCTTGGCGCCAAACAGGACTGGCAAAAGGTCGGCACGAACAACATGGAGTTCCATCGCGCCATGGTCGGCCTGTGCGACAGCCCCCGGCTGAGCGCCAGCTTCGACCTCGTGCTCGCCGAACTCCGGCTTGCCTTCGGGCAGCTCAAGGACACGGCCCATCTTCACGAACCCTACATCGACCTCAACCACACCCTCCTTCTTGCGCTGGAGACGGGCGACCGGCCGGCATCGATGACGACGCTCGACGCGTATCTGCGGCAATCGGAGCGTGGCGTGCTCGGGGCGTTGCAGCATCGAAAAGCGGCCGAATGACCGCCGGCTCTTCCGCGTCGGCAGCAGGATCACAGAAACGATCAATCCTCTTCCGTCGCGACGGTGAAGTTCCGGTCCCTCCGCCTCAGCTCGTCCAGCAGGCCGTCGATGATGCGCAGCGCCTCTGCCGTGGCGGCATTCGCTTCGGTTCCGGCGGGATGGATGAGGAACAGCGTGCGCATCAGCGCCGGGTCGCAGATCGGCCGGATCACCAGGGCGCCGGACTGGATGTCTTCCGCGACGGCGCTGTGCGGCAGGATCGCGCAGGCCAGCCCGCGCCGGACCATGTCCTTGATCGCCTGCATCGATTCGAGCGAGAAGGCGATGTTCGGCACCAGCCCGCGCGCCGTCATCGCGTCGGTGACCAGACGCCTGACCAGATCGCCCTCGTTGGGCATCGCCAGCTCGGCGTCGGCGATGGCCGCCAGTGACAGCGGTCCGGTCCCGTCGAACCGCGAACCCGGATGGGTGATCAGGCACAGCGCCTCGTTCAGCCGCGGTTCCCGGTGCAGCATGCGGCTGCGCGGCACCGTGTAGGCCAGCGCCAGATCCAGCTTGCCCGATGAGACATGGCCGATGAGGGCATGGCTCAGCTCTTCGAACAGCTTCAGTTCCACCCCCGGCAGGGCGCCGTGCAGTCGCTCCATCAGCCTGCCGGCCAGCAGTCCGGACAGGCTGGGGGTCAGTCCCACGGCCAGCGTTCTCGGGACCTGCCCGGCGACCTCGCGCAGCGAGCGTTTCAAATCCTGCAGGCGCCGCACCATCAGCCGTGCCTCTTCCAGAAAGAGGAGGCCGGCCGGGGTGGGGTGGGTTCCGGTGACGGTGCGGACCAGCAGCGGCACGCCGAACTCCCGCTCCAGCGCCTTGATCTGTACCCCCAACGCCGGCTGCGCGATGTTCAGCGCCAGCGCCGCCTTGCTGATGCTGCCCAGTTCGCAGACGAGGATGAAGCTTTCCAACTGGCGGCTGCGCATCGGTCGGGATCCATCGTTGCGGCCCAGTGGGGCAGCCGTGGGGCACGCCACCGGCAGGGACGGAAGCCTCGCATCGGTGGCGGGGGAGGGCAAACAATTTTTGTATGGGGGTGGTCCAAAGCTGTCCTAGACAGGGCCGGCGGGCTGCATTTGTATGCTTACAAAACAAACAGAATTCAGGCGCAACGCCGAACGCCCGACACCGGGAGGGAGATGCAGCCCATGCGTGGCCTATCGTCAGAAAGAGCACCGATCCCGCAGGATCCCTCCCAGGGTCCGGCCGGCGCGTCCCATCCGGCGCAGCCCATTCCCTTCGGCCGCGCCCAGGGTCCAAACGGTGCCCAGAGTTCCAACGGCCTCGCGGCCGGCGCCCACGCGGTGATGGCCGGCGTCACCCGCATCTTCGGATCGGCGGTCCATGCGCTGGGTCCGGTCGATCTTGAACTGCGCCGGGGAGAGTTCTTCTCCATCGTCGGGCCGTCCGGCTGCGGCAAATCCACCCTGCTCGACGTGCTGGCCGGGCTGAGCAGCCCAACCGACGGCACCATCGCCTTCGAAGGCAAGCGCGTGCGCGGCACGGTTCCCGACGGGGTCGGCGTGGTCTTCCAGGAGGATGCGTCGTTCCCCTGGCTGTCCGTGCGCGACAACATCGCCTTCGGCCTGCGCCGCGCCGGCTTCCGCGGTGCGGAGGCGGAAGAGCGCGTTCGCCATGCCATTGATTTCATGGGGCTGAACGATTTCGCCGACGCCTATCCCAACCAGCTGTCCGGCGGCATGCGCCAGCGCGTCTGCATCGCCCGGACGCTGGTGATGCGTCCGCGCCTCGTGCTGCTCGACGAGCCGTTCGGCGCGCTCGACCAGCAGACGCGCCTGCTGATGGGCGACGAGCTGCTGCGGCTGTGGCGGGCCAGCGGGGCGACCGTCCTGCTGATCACCCATGCGCTGGACGAGGCGGCGATGCTGTCCGACCGCATCGGCGTGATGTCGTCGCGCCCCGGGCGCTTCATCGAGATCGTCGAAACCGGCTGGCCGCGCGACCGCACCAGCGCCATCGCCGCTGAGCCCGCCTTCGGCGAGGTCACCACCCGGCTGTGGAACACGCTGCGCGAAGAGTCGCTGAAGGCGATGGCCAGCCAGCGGAGGGTTGCGGGATGACGCGGGCCGGCATCCAGCGCCTGCTGATCACCGCCGCGGCCGTCCTGGCGCTGGAGGCGTCCTGCCGCCTGGGCTATGTCGGGCGCGCCACCATGATCCCGCCGTCGGAGATGCTGGCCGAACTGCTCCGTCTGATGGGAACCGACGGGTTCTGGTCGCAGATCGGCTTCACCCTGCGCAACATCCTGGCCGCCGCCGTCGCCGCGATGGTCGTGGGCTTTGCCGGCGGCGTCGCGCTCCATGCCCTGCCGCGGGTCCGCCGGGCGGTTGAGCCGCTGATCGCCAGCTACTACGCCCTGCCGTTCTTCGTGCTGTATCCGCTGTTCATCGTGCTGCTCGGCATGAACGCGCTGCCGATCATCGCCATGGGCTTCCTCTATGCGGTGATGGCGATGGTGACGGCGACGCTGTCCGGGCTGGACCGCATCCCGCCGGTGCTGCGCAAGGTCGGCCGCACCTACCGCCTCGACCGCGTCCAGGACGCGCTGCTGATCCAGCTTCCGGCGGCCGGGCCGCACATCTTCACCGGGGTGAAGCTGGCGCTGAGCTATTCGGTGACCGGCGTCATCGGGGCGGAGTTCATCCTGGCCGGCAGCGGGCTCGGCTACTCCATCGCCTTCGCGTACAACAATCTCCAGGACCGGACGATGTACGCGCTGCTGCTGTTCGTCGTGGTCTTCGTCTCCAGCCTGACCGTGCTGCTGCACTGGGCGGAACAGCGGGTGCGCCACCGCTCCGGCGCCGGCCGCGTCGGCGCCGCCCGCGACACCGCCGGGGCGGGGGAGAAGCTGGCGGCGGCCGCCGTCATCGCCCTGCTGATCCTGGGCGGCTGGCAGCTGTTCCACGGGCTCGCCGGGGACGAGGCGCTGGCTTCGCCCGCCGTCACCCTGAACCGGCTGGTTGTCCTGTTCGGCAACCCGTCCTTCTGGGAAAATGTGGCGGAGACCGCCAAGGCGCTGGGGCTGTCGCTGCTGATCTCCTGCATCGGCGGCGGGCTGGCGGGCGTGCTGACCGGTGCCAACCGGTCGCTGTCGGACGTGCTGGAACCGCTGTTCGTCACCCTCTACGCCATTCCCAAGGTCACGCTCTATCCGGTGATCCTGCTGCTGTTCGGGCTGGGTATGCCGGCGAAGGTCGCCTTCGGCACGCTGCACGGCTTCATCCCGATGATGCTGGTCACCATGGGCGCCATCCGCGCCATGAACCCGGTGCTGCGGCGCTCGGCCCGCGCCATGCGGCTGACGCGGATGCAGACCCTGACCGCGGTCCTGGTGCCGGCGACGGTGCCGGAGATCGTGACCGGCCTGCGCATCAGCTTTTCCATCACCCTGCTGGGCGTGATGGTCGGTGAGATGTTCGCGTCCAAGCGCGGGCTGGGCTTCATGATCATGAACGGCATCAGCGTCAACGACACCGCGACGATGATGAGCGTCACCGTGCTGATCGGCCTGTTCGCCCTGGCGGTCAACAGCGCGCTGCTCGCGCTCGACAACCGGATGCACCGGGCCGCCTGAGCGGCGCCCGCATTCGAACGCCTTCTTCGCCAGCCCCTTCCTTCCCGGCCGCCGGCCCGCCCGGCGGAAAGGACCTTCCCATGCCCATCGAAACCGCGACGCTGATCGACGTCCATGCCCATGTCCGCCTGGAGGCGACCAACGGCGCCGCCGGCATCCACGGGCCGGAGCATGGCGTCGACGAGAACGGCCAGCCCTGGTATCGCGTCGGCAACTACCGGCTGAGCGGCGTCCGCCACCTGAACAGCCCCTTCACCGACCCGGAGCTGCGGCTGCGCCGCATGGACCGGTCCGGCATCGATTTCCAGGTGCTGTCGGCCAGTCCGCTGAATTACTTCCACCACATCGACGTGCCCTCCGCCGTCTCCTTCTGCCGCCGGCACAACGACGCGCTGGCCGAGCTGGTCGCGCGCTATCCCGACCGGTTGGGCGGGCTGGCCGCCCTGCCGATGCAGGATCCGCGCGCCGCGACGGAGGAGCTGGAGCGCTCCGTCGGCGAGCTGGGACTGTGGGGGGCGGCGACCGGCACCGAATTCGCGGGCGAGCCGCTTCACAGCCCGGAGTTCGACAGGCTCTACGAGGCGTTCGTCCGGCTGGACGTGCCGCTGTTCCTGCATCCGGCCCCAGCCGGCATCGACGGGCCGCCCGGCGACCCGGCGCTGAAGCGTTTCGACCTCGACGTCATCATCGGCTTCGCCGCGCAGGAGACCATCGCCGTCGCCACCCTGATCTTCGGCGGCGTGCTGGAGCGCCACCCCCGGCTGGACGTCTGGATCAGCCATGGCGGCGGGGCCGCCGCCTTCACCGCCGGGCGGCTGGCGCAGGCCGGCATGAAGCGCCCGTGGGCCAGCCAGTCGATGAAGAAGGACGGCGCCTTCGAGGAGATGCTGTCGCGCCTGTGGTTCGACACGCACCTGAACGACGACCGGGCGCTGGCGCTGCTGACGCAGGTGGTGGGGCCGGACCGGCTGGTCTTCGGCACCAATTTCGCCGGCTGGGACCAGCCGGAGGACGGGCATCACGGCGCCGTGTCGCCCGCCCTGGCCGGCAACGCCCGCCGCCTGCTGAGAAAAGACAAAACTTACAACGGAGGGACGCCATGACCATCACCCGTTTCCTGACCCGCGCGCTGGCGGCGGTGCCGCTGATCGGCGGCCTGCTGGCCTCGGCGCCGCAGGCCCATGCGCTGGAGATCATGGCGTCCCACTATGGCGCCCTGCTGAACACCGCCCCCATCGCGGTGGCGCTGGAGCGTGGCGACTACAAGAAGAACGGCGTCGACGTCACCGACGTGATGAGTTCGGTCGGCGGCGGCACCGGCATCCGCAACATGGTGGGCGGCGGGCTCGGCTACGGCATCGTCAGCACCTCCACCGCGCTGGCCGGCATCAGGCAGGGCATGGACATCCGCATCGTCCACACCGCGATCCGCCGGGTGGACGACCTGCTGTGGGTGACGCGGCCGGACAGCGGCGTGTCGTCGGTCAAGGATCTGGTCGGCCGCAAGGTCGGCATCACCGCGCCGAAATCGTCGAGCGAGCTGATGGTCGTCATGGCCTTCGAGGCGGCCGGCTATCCCGGCAAGGCCGACATGGTGGCGCTGGGATCGGTCGGCTCGGGCCTGTCGGCGCTGGAGCAGGGCGGGGTGGATGCGGCGCTGATCCTGGAGCCGCTCTACAGCGCCCGCAAGGACCGCTACAAGGTCGCCTTCTCGCTGGAGAACCTGCCGTCGATGACGCCGACCGTCGGCGTCGCCACCGGCGACTTCATGCGCAAGAGCCCGGACCAGCTGCGCGGGCTGCTCGCCGCCTGGCGCTCCGCGGTGAACTTCATCTACGAGAACCCCGAAGAGGCCGCGAAGATGGTCGCCAGGCGCTATGGCGACACGCTGCCGGTCGATGTCGCCACCGCCTCGATGAAGCGCATGGCGGCGATCAAGTACTGGAGCCAGGGCGATTTCGACATGGACGCCCTGAACATCTGGGTCAAGGGCATGGAGCGCATGGGCGAATGGTCCGGCCCGGTCGACTGGTCGAAGGTGCTGGACAGCTCCTTCCTCGCCGCCGACCTGCGCAAGTGACGGAGGACCCCGCCATGACGCAGCAGACCCCGGCCACGGACGGTGCGCTGGCCGTCGTCATCGGCGGCGGCAACGGCATCGGCGAGGAGACCGCCCGGCTGATGGTGGCGCGCGGCTGGCGGTTGGCGGTCGCCGACCTCGACCCGGATGCCGCGGAACGGGTGGCCGGCGATCTCGGCGGCGCCGCGCTGGCGCTCGAAATCGCCGATGCCGGCGCGGTGGAGCGGGCGGCTGCCGCCATCGAGGCGGCGCATGGTCCGGTCGGCGCGCTGGTGGTCGCCGCCGCCGTCTTCCAGCCGGTGCTGCCGCCGGCCGAGCTGCCGCTGGAGGTGTGGGAGCGCACAATCCACGTCAACCTGACCGGCACCTATTACGCCAACCGCGCCTTCGGCACCCGCATGGCGCGGCAGGGGCGGGGCAGCATCGTCAACATCGCGTCGATTGCCGCCATCGGTTCGGTGCCGGTCCATGCCTATGCGTCGAGCAAGGCGGGGGTGGTCAGCCTGACGCTGAACCTCGCCGGGGAATGGGGACGCGCCGGGGTCCGGGTCAACTGCGTTTCGCCCGGCTCGACGCTGGTGCCGCGGGTGGTCGAGCGGATCCGGTCGGGCCGCTACGCCGCCGATCCGGCCGAATTCACCGCGCTCGGCCGCATCGTGCAGCCGCGCGAGGTGGCGGAGAGCATCGAATTCCTGGCCTCCGACCGGGCGTCGGCGATCACCGGCGTCAATCTGGTGGTGGATGCCGGATGGCACGTCGCCGGAACCTGGGCGCAGTATGGCGGCGTCCGTCCGGCTCCCTCCGCCCTCCAGGCGGCGGGAGGTGCCGCGTGAACCCGCTGTCGCTCTCCTACTACACGGTGCCGGAGCTGTCGCCGCCCGACATGGTGACGGTGGCGGCGGACCAGGGCTGCGCCCATGTCGGCCTGCGCCTGCTGGGCGGCCAGCCCGACGGCGATCCGATGCCGCTGCTGGCCGACCCCGCACTCAGGCGCGAGATGAAGCGGTGCATGGCCGACCGCGGCGTCACGGCGCTCGACGCCAACACCGCCCGCGTCCTGCCCCACACCGACCTCGACGCTTTCCGCCCCTTCCTGGAGGCCGCGGCCGAGCTGGGCGCCCGCCATGTTCTGGCGACCGGCGACGACCCCGACGAGGGGCGGCTGGCGGCAAGGCTGGGGCGGCTGTGCGACGATGCCGCCGGCTTCGGCCTGAGCGTGCAGTTCGAGTTCGTGCCCTGGATGAGCGTGCCGAGCGCCGCCGCCGCCGCCCGGCTGATCGGCCGGGTGGAGCGTCCGAACATCGGCATCGCGCTCGACGCGCTGCATTACGACCGTTCCGGCGGCACGCCGGCCGAGGTGGCGGCGATCCCGCCCGGCCTGTTCGCCTACATGCATCTCTGCGACGCCCCGCGCGATCATGGGACCGACCGCGAGTCCCTGCTGCACACCGCGGTGAAGGAGCGGCTGTTTCCCGGCGACGGCGGCATCGACCTGACCGGGCTGCTGCGCGCGCTTCCGCCCGGCCTGCCGCTCGCCCTCGAAATCCCCACCGCCACCCTGGCGCGGACGATGGACGCGCCGGCCCGCGTGGTGCGCGCCGTCGCCGCCACCCGCCGCCTGCTGGCGGCGCTCTGACCACCGCCCACCCAGGAGGAACCATCATGGCCGCCAGCCCCGAGACCGGCACCGCCATCCGCGCCTGCGCCCAGGCGGTCATCCGGGCGATCGAGACGCACGGACACGACACCGCCCGCCTGACGGAGGCGCTGCGCGAACCGCTGGCAGCACTCGCCGCCCGGCCCGACCTGTGCACGGCCGGCGTGCCGCGCATCGGCAACCACGTCGCCAATTCCCAGTACCTCTACTATGACGGCGACCTGTCGATCCTGCTGTTCGAGCTGCCCGACGGCCAGCCCATCGCCGTCCACGACCATGGCAACTGGGAAAGCATGGCGATCTACCGGGGGCGGGTGAAGCACACCGTCTATGAGCGGCGCGACGACGGCTCGGTTCCCGGCAAGGCCGACCTGACAATGGTCGAGGACCGCGTGCTGGAGCCGGGCGACAGCGTGGTGATCGCCCCGCCCGCCGACATCCACGGCTTCATGGCACTGGCGCCGGGAAGCTGGGGCATCACCGTGGCGAGCGGAACCTACAAGCCAGAGCGCAGCTATTTCCAGCCCGAGGCCGGAACCGTCGTCAGCAGGCGCCCGCGCGGCTGACGGGCCGCCGCATCCGGAACAAGGAAGACCACAGCGATGGATATGGCACTGAAGGGCAAGGTCGCGCCGGTGCTCGGCGGCATCGTGCAGAGCGCCCGTAATGAGTGACCCGTCAACCTTCGAAACCCGTTTTTCCGGGAGGATCGCATGACCAAGACCGCTCTGGTGACCGGAGCCGGCGGCGGGCTGGGCGCGGCCATCGCGCGCCGTCTGGCCGGCGACGGATACCGCGTGGCGCTGCTCGACCTCGATGCCGCCGGGCTGGAGGTCGAGGCCGCGCGCATTCCCGGCGCCCTGGCCTTCACCGCCGACGTGACCGACGAGGCGCAGATCGACGCGGTGGTCGCCGCGATGACCGAGGCGTTCGGCGACGGCCCCGACCTGCTGGTCAACAATGCCGGCATCGTCCGTTTCGGCGACCTGCTGGAGCACAGCGTCGCCGATTTCCGCCGCGTGGTGGACGTGAACCTGACCGGCACCTTCATCGTCACCCGCGCCGTCGCGCGGCGGATGGCGGAACGCGGGTCGGGCGCCATCGTCAACATCACCTCGCTGAACGCCGTCGCCCCCAGCCCCGACGCCGGGGCCTATCCGGCGACCAAGGCGGCGGTCGCGCTGCTGACCGAGCATCTGGCGCTGGCGCTGGCGCCGCGCGGCGTGCGGGTCAACGCCGTCGCCCCCGGCTTCATCGACGCCGGCATGTCGGCGCCGATCTATGCGGATGCGGAGGTGCGCGCGGTGCGCGGCGCCGCCGTCCCCGCCCGGTCGCTCGGCACCGCCGACGATGTCGCCGACGCGGTGCTGTTCCTGGCCTCGGACCGGGCGCGCTACATCCACGGACAGCATCTCATGGTCGATGGCGGCGTGTCCTTCAGCCTGAAGATGCACCTGCCCCGCCGCGCCCCGGCGGTGAAGCCCCTGGTGGGCGACCGATGAGCGGGGCGGTCCGCAACCTGATCCTGACCGGCGGCATTGGCCACCCCTTCGCCGACGCCGCTCCGGCGCTAGAAGGAGTTCTGGCCGGTGCGGGAGTCGTCTCGACCGTTACCGACGACATCGAAGGCGGGCTGGCGGCATTGGAGCAGGGCGGCTTCGACCTGCTCACCGTCTATGCGCTGCGCTGGCGGATGCTGGGCAGCGAGAAATACGCCCCCCACCGCGAGCGCTGGGCCTTTTCGCTGTCGCCGGACGGACGGCGGAGGCTGTCGCACTTCGTCGCCGGAGGGGGTGGGCTGCTGGGCCTGCACACCGCGCTGATCTGCTTCGACGACTGGCCGGACTGGAAGGAACTGCTGGGCGGCGCCTGGGTGTGGGGCCGCTCCGCCCATCCGCCGCGCGGTCCGGTCACCCTGGTCCCCACCGACCTTCCCCATCCCCTGACCGCCGGCCTGTCGCCCTTCACCGTCACCGACGAGGCATACGGCGATTTCGATCTGGCCGGCGATGTCCGGCCGCTGGCGCTGGTGGCGCCGGAAGGGGGACGCGCCTGGCCCGCCCTGTGGGCGCGCGACGCCGGGCTGGGGCGGGTGGTGGCCGACACGCTGGGCCATGACCGCGCGTCCCTGGAACACCCCGTCCACCGCCAGATCCTGACGCGCGCCGCCCTCTGGGCCTGCCGCCGACCGCTTTGAAAACCAACCGACCTGCACGAGGAACCGTCCCGATGACCAGCCTCCATGCGCCAGCCGCCTCTTCCGCCGCCTCTTCCGCGACCATTCCCCTGTTCACGCCGCTCGACGGCATCATCGGGGCGGAAACCGACAGGCTCGACCTGTCCCGGCCGCTCGACGACGCGACGGTCGATGCGGTGCGGACGGCCTTCCGCGACCATCACCTGCTGGTGATCCGCAACCAGTCGCTGGACAAGGAGCGCATGTACCGCTTCGCCGAACTGTTCGGCCCCATCGAGGGCCACATGATCCGGCTGGCCGACGGGTCGAAGTGGGATGCGGTCCACACCATCACCAACCTGGACGCCGCCGGCAACCCGGTGGCCAAGCCCTTCATCAGCTCCAACTATTTCTGGCACACCGACAAGTCCTTCCTGCGCGAGCCGTCGCTGCTGACGATGCTGCAGGCGGTGGAGCTGCCGCCCGACGGCGGCGACACCCAGTTCGCCGACATGACCGCCGCCTACGATGCGCTGCCGGAGGCGACGCGCCGCCGGATCGACGGGCTGAAGTCGGTGCAGAGCCTGGAGTTCATGCGCCGCTACACCGGCAGCGCCCCGCCGACCGAGGACGACATCGCCGCCGCTCCGCCCATCGCCCATCCGCTGGTCCGCACCCATCCCGAGACCGGGCGCAAGAGCCTCTACATCGGCATGTACAGCTCCCACATCGAAGGCATGCCGGAGGAGGAGGGGCGCACCCTGCTGGAGGAACTGCTGGAGCATGCGACGCAGGACCGCTTCGTCCACACCCACCGCTGGCGGCACGGCGACCTCGTCTTCTGGGACAACCGCTGCCTGCTGCACCGCGCCACCGCCAATTACGAGATGGGCAAGCACCGCCGCGTGCTGATGCGCGTCGTGGTGAAAGGCTCCGTGCCGGAGTGACGGGGGCGGCCCCGGCGGCAGGTTGATGCCATCGCTGCCGGCTTGCGGCAGGCGGGTTGTTCAGCTACGCGCGTGATAGGTGAATGCGGACGTTTCGCGGGTGCCCGGCCTTGCCCGTGCGCCGCTGCATGGTGCCGCTCACGTCTGCGATACTCCGTGCTGGCTGCGCCGACAAGCGATCTCCCGGCGCGTGACCGTCCATTCCTCCGTCGGGAAGCACCCCGGCAGGGCAAGGCTGAGCCTCGTCAGCAGCCTGGAGCGCCAGCGCGTCCGGCGACCTCGGATTGCCTGCTCGAGCCTGGAGGGATCGAAGCCGGCCCATTCGCCGGCAGGCTGGAGCAGGTTCGAAAAGCAGACGGGGTGGATCTCGTCCCTAAGGATGGCGTCCATTTCCTCCAAGCTGTAGGGCGAGGCCGAAAGGACCTGCACCCGCCATGCGCGGGACAGCGAAACGTCCGTGTCCAGATACATCGTCGACAACGCTTCCCAGACCGGGCGGCGCTCTTCCAGCTGTGAGTCCGAAAAGCGGATGGCGCTGCTGTTCATCGCGATGACGGCTGTTGACGACCGGGAGGTCCGGCAGCCTAACCCATCCGTCCATCCTGTCGAGGCTGTTCGCCATGCGGCTGGAGATCTGTGGCCAGATCTGTCGGAAGGTCCAGAATGGTCCAAGGTCGTGCCGATGCGACAAGACCATGCCGGCCGCCGTCGCCGATACTGACCCTTCGCCCGAAGAAACCGCAGGAAACGACAGCCATGTCCGCACCGGCCGCATCCGGCACCTCCCCACTGCCCATCCTCCTGCTGCTGCTGTCGGTGACGACGGGGCTCGTCGATGCCGTCAGCGTGCTCGGCCTGGGCAAGGTCTTCACCGCCAACATGACCGGCAACATCGTCTTCCTCGGCTTCGCCGTCGTCGGTACGCCGGGCTTCCGGGTTCTGCCGGCGGTGGCGGCGCTGCTGTCCTTCCTGAGCGGCGCCCTGATCGCCGGCCGGCTCGGCAGGACATTCGCCGGCCGGCCGATGCGGCATTGGCTGCTGACCGCCGCTTTGTTCGAAACGGCCCTGTTCTGGATCGCCGCCGCCGTCGCCGCGGGTTTCGATGTCGGGACGCAGGCTCCGGCGGCCGCCCTCTACGCGATCATCGTCCTGACCGGTTTCGCCATGGGATTCCGCAACGCCACGGTCCGGCAGATGAAGGTTCCCGACCTGACGACGACGGTCCTCACCCTGACCCTGACCGGACTGGCCGCCGATTCCGGCCTTGCCGGCGGGGCGAACACCAATGCGCGACGCCGGATGGCCAGCGTGGCGGCGATCTTCCTCGGTGCCGCGCTCGGCGCCGTCATGGTCATGCAGAGCGGGCTGGTCCTGCCCCTGGTCGTCGTCGGCGCGCTGGTGCTGGCAGGCACCGCGTTCTGCGCACTTCACCCGGCCTCGACCGCACCGGTTGCGGCCTGATTTCGGGAACCGTCCGTCAGAGGTCGGTGAAGCCGTCCTCCTCACGGTCGCCGGCTCCCAACTGCACGAACTGGGCGAGCAGCCAGGAGGCGGCCGGGCCGGGCGGCGTGTCGCGCCGCCAGACGCCGGAGAAGCGATAGGTGCCGCCCGGATGGTCGGGCATGGCGAGCCGCACCAGGGTGCCGGCGACCAGATCGGGCGAGACCATCGGCAGCGGCATGTTGCCCCAGCCGATTCCTTCGCGCAGCAGCGCATGCTTGGCGCCCAGGTCGGCGAGCCGCCATGTGCGCGGACTCATCACCGAGAAATCCTGCCCCTCGGTGGCCCGCGACCGGTCGGTAAGGACCAGCTGCACATGGTCGCGTCCGGCGCCGGGGGCGATCTGCGCCATGCGGCCCAGCGGATGGTCGGGGGCGGCGACCGGCACCATCGGCACCGATCCGGCGGTCGTGCGGTCCAGCCCGTCCATGCCGGCCGCCACCGGGCCGGAAATCCCGAGCACCGCCCGGCGGTCGAGCACCAGGGCGGCGACCGCGCCCAGGGTTTCGACATGCAGGCGCAGCGAAACCGTCGGATGGCTGCGCGCGAAGTCCCGCAACACCCGGCCCAGACGGTCGGCCGGCAGCATCACGTCGACGGCGAGATCGACCTCCGCCTCCAGCCCCTCGTGCAGGCCCCGCACCTTCGCGCGCAAGCCGTCCATCGCTTGCGCAATCGTCCGGGCTTCGGCCAGCAGCGCCCGCCCGGCGGCGGTCAGCGTCGGCTTGCGCGACCCTTCGCGGTCGAACAGGGCCAGGCCGAGCTGGGCTTCGAGGTTGGCGATGCCATAGCTGACGACGGAGATCGCCCGGTTCAGCCGCCGTCCCGCCCCGGCGAAGCTGCCGGCATCCACCACGGCAAGGAAGATGCTGAGTTGGTCGAAGCTGGGGGTGCCGACGCTGCTCATCGTTCAACTTTCTTGAACATCTTGCGGCGATTTATAGGGGTAAACCTGAAAGGAGACCAGGGCTATTGTCCTCTCAAGCGAAACACGGCGGCCGATGCGGCAAGGACCCATCGGTCGCAAAATCAGGAGACGGACCATGATCGAACTGCGTCCCTTCGAGAGCCTGGGCGGCGAGAACCACGGCTGGCTGGATGCCAAGCACCACTTCTCCTTCGCCAACTACTATGACCGCAAGCGGATGAACTGGGGCAACCTGCGCGTCTGGAACGACGACACCATCGCTCCCCACACCGGTTTCCCGACGCACCCGCACCGCGACATGGAGATCGTCACCTATGTCCGCGAGGGTGCCATCACCCACCAGGACAATCTGGGCAACAAGGGCCGTACCGAGGCGGGCGACGTCCAGGTGATGTCCGCCGGCACCGGCATCGCACATTCCGAATACAATCTGGAGGATGTCACCACCCGCATCTTCCAGATCTGGATCATGCCGACGCGCAGCGGCGAGAAGCCGGGCTGGGGCAGCAAGCCCTTCCCCAAGGGCGACCGCAGCGGCCATTTCGTCACCCTGGCGTCGGGCTATTCCGATGACGGCGACGCCCTGCCGATCCGCACCGACGCCCGTGTGCTGGGGGCGACGCTGAAGGCCGGCGAGACGGCGACTTACCCGCTCGGCAAGGACCGCCGCGCCTATCTGGTCCCGGCCAGCGGTGCGGTCGAGATCGACGGGGTGCGGGTGAATGCCCGCGACGGTGCGGCCATCGCCGATCTGGACACCCTGACGGTGACGGCGCTGGAGGACAGCGAAATCGTCATGGTGGATGCCGCCTGACGCCCCCGATTTCGTACCAGGGCGATTTCGTGCCGGGGCTTTGCCGCCCCGGTGCGGAGTCCTCTGCAAAGACAGGAGTTCGGACCATGAAGGCCGGCCGGCTGGAAGCGTTCACCGATGGCGTGGTGGCGATCGCCATCACCATCATGGTGCTGGAGTTGAAGGTGCCGGAGGATGGCAGCCTCGCCGCCCTGGCGGAGCGCGTCCCCATCCTGCTGGCCTATGTGCTGTCCTTCATCAATGTCGGGCTCTACTGGAACAACCATCACCATCTGCTGCAAGCGACCACGCGCATCGACGGGCGGGTGCTGTGGGCCAACCTGTTCCTGCTGTTCTGGCTGTCGCTGGTCCCCTTCGTCATCCGCTGGCTCGATGCCAGCGATTTCTCACCGGTGGCGACGGCATCCTACGGCGTCGTGCTTGGCATGGCGGCCATTGGCTACAGCCTGACCGAACGCGCGATCATCGCCTGCGGCGGACGCGAGTCGGTGGTGGCGCGGGCGGTCGGATCCGACCTGAAGGGCAAGATCAGCCTGGGGCTCTATGCCCTGGCCATCCCGCTGGCCTTCGTCCTGCAATGGCTGTCCATCGCCCTCTATATCCTGGTGATCCTGCTGTGGCTGGTGCCCGACCGGCGGATCGAACGCATCGTGGAGGAGTGACGGAAAATCGACGCTGATACCGGCCGGCAGCGATGGGCTGCGGACCGGTGCTGGCTGGCTCCCCCGGCCCTGTGCTACAGCATGCCGAAACTGATGGGGACGCCGGCATGCCAACACTGACGGACTGGACGATTCGGCACGCGGTGACGCGGGTTCACGGGTGCGACCTCGCCGTGATCTGGCGGGGGCCGGAGATGTGGGCGTGGGTCGTCACCGTCGCCGGCGAGCAGGTCCGCTCCGGAACCGCGCGCACCATGGCCGGCGCCCAGGATGCCGCATTGCGTGCCGCGAAAGCCCATGCGGACGACGGCGGCCGCGTCCAGCTTCCGCTGTTCTGACGGCGTCGATGCTGCGCGCAGACGGTCCGGCCGCCTGCCTTTACGCCTGCCTTTACAAGGCTGCGGCCTTGGGGCGCCGCTTGCGGACCGGCTTTCCGGACTCCGCGTCGCCGTCGGCCAGCGTGGCGTCGGTGTTGCCGTCGCGGCGGTAATGCTCGTAGGACTTGTCGATATGCTGCTTCATCAGCTTTTCGGCGTCGTCGGGCTTGCCGCTCTCGATGGCCGCGATGATCGCATCGTGCTCGTTGGCCGCGGCATGCATGCGGCCGTCCTTGTAGGTGGCGTGCTGGTGCGAGAAGCGGAGCACGTCCGGTCCCATCAGGGCGATCAGTGAGCGGAGCAGGTTGTTGTTGGTCGCTTCGGCAACCTTGAGATGGAACAGGAGATCCTCTTCCAGCGTGTAGGCGTTGGCCTCGGCCTGCTCGCGCATGCGCTGCTGCGCCTTGCGGATTTCGGCGATCTGGGCGCCATGGGCGCGCTCGGTCGCCAGCCGGGCGGACAATGCCTCCAGCGCGCCGCGCACCTCGATCAGCATCTCCGGGCTGGTGTCGCCGGCATTCAGGATGTTGCTGATCAGGCCGATCAGCACATGCTCGCTGAGATTCTCCACCACCGTCCCGCTCTGCGGCGATGTGCGGACGATCCCGAAGAACTCCAGGCGGCGCAAGGCCTCCCGGACCGTGCCGCGGCTGACGTCGAAGCGCTCCGCCAGCACCCGTTCGGCCGGCAGCTTCTGGCCGGCCTTGATGATCCGGCGAGCGATCAGGTCGCTGATCTGCTCGATGATGATGTCGGGCGGACGCCGGATCTTGATCTTCTGAAAGTGGCGGGAGACGTCGAAATCAGGATCATCCATGCCGCTCTCCGATCACCGAACTGGTTCGCTGGTTTACGATCACTCCAGTTGTTTAGGCATCCTTGACGGCCGAGTCAATCGCGGGCCCCCCGCCGGGCGTCTCCACCCGGCGGGAGGGGGAGGGCAGGGGATCAGTAGACGGCCATGATGCCGCCATCGACGAAGATCAGCTGTCCATTGACGAAATCGGACGCCGGCGAGGCAAGGAACACCGCAGTGCCGACCAGATCCGCCGGGTTGCCCCAGCGGCGGGCGGGCGTGCGCTTCTTCACCCAGCCGTCGAACTCCTCGTTCTCGATCAGCGGCTTGTTCATCTCGGTGACGATGTAGCCCGGACCGATGGCGTTGATCTGGACGTTGAACTCCGCCCATTCCGCGGTCATCGATTTGGTCAGCAGGCGGATGCCGCCCTTGGCGGCGGCGTAGGGCGCCACGGTGACGCGGGCCTGCTCGCTGGTCAGGGAGCCGATGTTGATGATCTTGCCCGCCCGCCGCGCGACCATGCGCCGGCCGGCCTCGCGCCCGACGAGGAAGGCGCTGGTCAGGTTGGTGTCGATGACCTTGCGGAAGTCCGCCACCGGGAAATCGACCAGCGGGCTGCGGATCTGGATGCCGGCGTTGTTGACCAGGATATCGACGGAGATGCCCTGCTCGTCGAATTGGGCGAAGGCCTTCGCCACGGCGTCCTCGTCCGTCACGTCGAAGGCGGATTCATGGACGGTATAGCCCTTGTCGCGCGCCTTTGCGGCGGCATCGGCAAGGGAATTGGGGTTGATGTCGCTGAGGATGATCGCGGCACCGGCCTCGGCCAGCCCTTCGGCGATGGCGTTGCCCAGCCCGCGGGCCGAGCCGGTGACGAGGGCGGTCTTCCCGCTCAGATCGAACATGGTCGTCATGATGGTTGAGTCTTCCGGTTAGAGGCTTGTGCGGCGGACGCGCAGGTCGGGACGCTCGAAGACGGCCGGCAGCAGCTCGGTGCCGAGCCCCGGCCCTTCCATCGGCAGGACATGGCCGTCGACGATGCGGGGCACCTCGGTGACGAGTTCCGCGTACCAGCCGGTGTAGAAGGCCCGCACCGACTCCTGGATCAGCGTGTTCGGGTTCGACAGCGAGGAGTGGACCGCGGCGACATAGGCGACCGGGCCGGTGCAGTCGTGCGGAGCGTAGGGACGATGGTAGGTGTCGGCGAGCGCCGCGATCTTGCGGCCCTCGGTCAGCCCGCCGGTCCACACCAGATCGGTCATCACCACGCCGATGGCGCCGGATTCCAGCATGTCCTTGTAGGGGAAGCGCGATCCCAGCGTTTCCGAAGCACAGATCGGCACGCTGGTCGAGGCGGCCAGCTCGGTCAGCGCATTGACCGAGTTCATGCGGATCGGATCCTCGTACCAGGTGGGATCGTAGTCCTCCAGGACGCGGGCGATCTTCTTGACGGTCGGCAGGTTCCACAGGCAGTGGAATTCGACCATGATCTGCATGCGGTCGCCCACCGCCTTGCGGATCTTCTCGAACGGTTCGACGGCGCGCTTCATCTGCTCGGCGGTGATGAAGCGGCCGTCGTTGGCGATGGCGGCGGGATCGAACGGCCAGATCTTCATGCCGGTGATGCCCTGTTCCAGCAGGCTTTCCGCCAGCCGGCCGGCATCGGTCATGAAGCCGTTCAGATCCTCGTACGGCCCCTCGCTGGATCCCAAATTCCAGGTGTCGACCGGCTTGATCTTGTTGGAGCGCACATAGCCGTAGCCGGCGCAGGTGTTGTAGACCGGCACCCGGTCGTGGCAGAGGCCGCCCAGCATCTGGTGCACCGGCTGGCCGCAGACCTTGCCGAAAATGTCCCACAGCGCGAGGTCGATGGCCGATGCGGCGCGGTATTCGGCGCCGGTCGAGGACTGCGCCATCGGCAGGTTCACCAGCTCGCGGGCATGGGCCTCGATGCGCAGCGGGTCCTTGCCGAGCAGGCGGGCGGCCAGCACGTCATGGATGTGCGCCTCGACCGCGCCGGCGCCGTAGAAGGTCTCGCCGAGGCCGACGATGCCGGCATCGGTGTGGACGCGGACCCAGACGACGTTGGAGAACTCGTCCGTCCTCAGTGTTTCCAGCTGCGTGATTTTCATGGAGCGCTCGCAAGGGAGGGGTGGGCTTGCGCCGTGCCGCGGCACGGCGCTGCCGGATCAGAAGACGATCTGAACCTTCATGTTGCTGTTGCGGTCATGCGCCGCGGCGAACGCGTCGGCCGCCGCCTCGAACGGGAACTGCGCCGTGGCCAGCGGCGACAGGTCGACGCCGCCGGTGGTCAGGGCGGACACCGCCCAGGCGAATTCCTCGTGGAAGCGGAACGAGGTCTTGAACGTCACTTCCTTCGCGAGCAGCCGGTTCAGCGGGATCGGGGTGAGGCCGGGCGCCAGCATGCCGACCTGGACGACGGCACCGCCGGGGCGGGTGCTGAGCACGCAGGTCTCCACCGCCCTGGCGCTGCCCGACGCTTCGAAGCAGACGTCGAAGCAGCCGCGGTCGGCCTGCCAGCGGTTGGGGGTTTCACTGTCGGCTAGCACGTTGACGGTTTCATCGGCGCCAATCTGGGCGGCGATCTCCAGCGGCTTGTCGGACAGGTCGGTGATGGTGATGTGTTCCGCCCCCGCCCGGCGCGCGGCGACGGCGATCAGGCAGCCGATCGGCCCGGCGCCGGTGATCAGCACGCGCCGGCCGAGCAGGCTGCCGGCCTGCGCCACCGCATGGAGGGCGACGGCGAACGGTTCGGCGAAGACCAGATTGGTGTGCTTTGTGTCGGCCGGCACCGGGAAGCACTGGAAATCGCGCACCACCAGCGTTTCGCGGAAGGCGCCCTGGACATGGGGGAAGCGCGAGGCGCTGCCGAAGAAGATCATGTTGGCGCAGAGATTTTCCCGGCCGGCCAGGCAGTGCGGGCAGGTCCGGCACGGCTTGCCGGGATTGACGGCGACGCGGTCGCCGATTTTGGTCCGGGTGACGTCGGGGCCGACCTCGACGACATCGCCGCTGATCTCGTGGCCCAGGACCATCGGCTCCCGCACGTTGAAATCGCCGACGCGGCCTTCGAAGAAATAATGGAGGTCCGAGCCGCAGATGCCGCCGGCGGCGATCCTGACCCGGACCTCTCCCGGCTTCAGCGCCGGTTCGTCGAGCGTTTCGAGGCGAAGGTCCTTTTGTCCATGCAGAACACAGCCGCGCATCTGGTCTCTCCTGAAAGGTAACGGCGCGCCGTCGCGCCTCGTGTCCGTGTGGTGTCCCATGTGGGATGCGGTCCGATTGTCCGACCCGCAGGTGTCCCGTGCCTTGCCGGGCCATCCGGCAGCAGCAGTGGCGCGTATCCGGCAAAATGGACCAATATGCGAATTGGTCTTCTGGTTTGATGCTTATGCCGGCGGCACGGACTTGTCAACACGGCGTGTTGGGGTTTGCGGCCGGCGTCGGCTGCATAGGTCGGCGGCGATTGCCGGCGTGCCGGGGGTGTCAGGAAAAATATGACGTGCTATCAACGGGATCGGCGTGAGCATCCAAGCGGCGGGGCTTGTCGGGCCGGGGGCTTGGTCCATGAAGGATCGGGGAGTTCAAGGCGTCGCCCTGCGACCGTCGGTCGCACGGTGACAAAACATTTTGTGCATCCAGCGTTATGCAGTTGACAGGCCCTCGCCCGGTGCACTATCCACTGGAATAGAAGACCAGTGTACCAATTGCCCAATTTTCCGCGACCGGTCCGGCAGGTGCCTTCGGGATTCGGGGCGGCATGGGGTGCCTTGCGCCGCCGCCCGCGATAAGAAGCACGAAGCATCCGGCCGGAGCGTGAGCGGACCGGAACAGGGCATCGGATCCGGTCGGGCAATCAATCCATTCCGCTGGCCGCAGCGCTCCGTCGCTGCGGAGTCCGGCGGGAAAACCATCGAGGGGGAACCATGAGTGCTATGCCCAAGGGGAAATCGCAGGCCGGCGGGGGCGCCGCGCCGCCCGTGTCCCCCCTCCGCGTGGTGATTGCTGACGCCAACTTCCTGCCCCACCGCGCCTTGATGGAGGCGCAGCTTCCCGCCGGCACCGTCGTGTCCTGGCATCCCGCCTTCGACGAGGCGGCGGTCGCGGCCGACCTGCCGGGCGCCGACGTCTTCGTCGGTCCGCGCTTCACCGCCGCGATGGGAGCCGCCGCCGACAGCCTGCGGCTGGTCCATGTCGGCGGTGCCGGCTATGACGGCATCGACGGCAAGGCGCTGCCCGATGGCGTGCTGTGCGCCAACACCTTCTGCCATGAATCCTCGATTGCCGAATATGTGGCGGCAACCAGCGTCGTCATGCGCCGCCAGCTTTTGCAGCAGGACCGCGAACTGCGCCGGGGGCACTGGGATTCCTCCGTCTACGAATCGCAGCGCTCTCAATTGGGGTCGCTGGCCGGTGCCACCGTCGGCATCGTCGGGTACGGCCACATCGGATCGCAGGTCTGGCGGCTGATGCAGGCGTTCGGCGCCTCCGGCGTCGCCGTCACCTCACGGCCCGCCAGGGCCGACGGGGAGGGGTTGAGCTGGGTCGCCGGCACCGACGGTCTCGACCGCCTGCTCGCCGAGAGCGACATCGTCGTGCTGTGCCTGCCGCTGCTGCCGGAGACGCGCCACCTCATCGGCAAGGCGCAGCTTGCGGCGATGAAGCCCGATGCCCTGCTGGTCAATGTCAGCCGCGGCCCGCTGGTCGATCCCGAGGCGCTTTACGACGCGCTGAAGGAGCGCCGCATCGGCGGTGCCGTCATCGACGTGTGGTACCAGTACCCGACCGGCGGCGCCCATGCCCAGCCGGCGGCGCTGCCCTTCGACACGCTCGACAACATTCTGATGACGCCGCACATCTCCGGCGTCACCACCCAGACCTTCCAGGGCCGCGTGCGCGACGTCGCCGCGAACATCGCCCGGCTGGCGGCGGGAGAGCCGCTGCGCAATCCGGTCAGCCCCCGCTGAACGCCGGCTGACACCGTCGCGGGCTTGCCCGGCGGCGCCCAATCGTTGGCGCCGCACCGGCCGGCTTGTCCATCGCCGGCACCCTCACGATCGCGCCCCTCATCGCGCGGCCCCTCATCGCGCGGTTCAGGCCGCGCACGCCCATTGCTCCACCGCTGCGGCGGTTGATGAAGGAAGCAGGACATGTCTCAGATATCCAGCTCCATCGCGGAAACCGAACGGATCGCCCAGGCAGAGGCCGCTGCCGCTGCCCCTGCTGACGCCAAGAATGTGCGCCGCGCCGCGCTGGCGGGGCTCATCGGCACGATGCTCGAAAACTACGATTTCGTGATCTACGGCACCGCGTCGGCCCTCATCTTCAGCAAGCTGTTCTTCCCGACGATCTCCCCGGCGGCCGGCATCATCGCCGCCTTCGGCGCCTATGCCATCGGTTTCCTCGCACGGCCGCTCGGCGGCCTCTTCTTCTCGCATTACGGCGAGAAGTTCGGCCGCAAATGGGTGCTGGTCACCACCCTGTTCCTGATGGGCGGGGCGACCTTCGCCATCGGCTGCCTGCCGACCTACGAGACGGCGGGCGTCTGGGCGCCGCTGCTGCTGGTGCTCTGCCGCTTCTTCCAGGGCTTCGGCGCGGGCGCCGAGCAGTCGGGCGGCGCCACGCTGCTGACCGAAACGGCTCCGCTCGGCCAGCGCGGCCGGCTGTCGTCGCTGATCATGGTGGGCGCCGCCTTCGGCACCGCATTGGGAGCCATCGCCTGGATCGGCGCACAGCAGCTTCCCAATGAAGCGCTGATGAGCTGGGGCTGGCGCGCGATCTTCTGGAGCAGCATCGTCGTCACCGTCGCCGCCTTCGTCATCCGGCTGAAGCTGTCCGAAAGCCCGGTGTTCCTCGAACTGAAGAAGAAGGTGGACGTCAAGAACCAGGCTCCGCTCCGCGTCGTCGCGAAGCATGGCAAGAAGAACGTCATCAAGGTCATCCTGATGAACTGGGGCGTGTCGACCCAGTCCTACACCTATCAGGTCTTCATGATCTCCTACCTGATCAATGTGGTGGGGGTCGACACGCACTTCGTTCCGCCGGTCCAGCTTGCCGCCGCCATCGCCGCCTCCTTCGCCGCCTTCCTGACCGGCAGCCTGTCCGACCGTTTCGGACGCCGCCGGATGACGCTGGTGCTGACCGGGATCCTCGTCGTCACGCCGTTCCTCGTCTTCCCCGGCCTCAACACCGGCTCGCCGGTCCTGATCACCGCCATCATCGTGTTCGGTTACATGGTCGCCGCCCAGGGCGTGACCGGCGTGCACATGAGCTTCTTCCCGGAGATCTTCGGCAGCCGCTACCGCTATGCCGGCGTGACGCTGGGGCGGGAGTTCTCGTCGATCATCGGCGGCGGCATCGCCCCGCTGCTGTGCGCCTCGCTGCTCGCCTGGTACGGCAATTCCTGGGTTCCGGTCGCGATCTACATGGCCGTCACCATGCTGGTGTCGTTCCTGGCCACCTATTCGCTGCCCGAAACCCTCGACCGCGACCTGAACACGCCGACGGATGCCGAATGGGGCGAAGCCCGGCCTTCCGCCGGCCGTGCCTGACCGCCAGCCGCGCCTGAACCCTGCGATGGCCGGTGCGAGAGGCGCGATCCGGGATCGCGCCTCTCGCACCGGTGAAAAACTGCCCGTGAGAAAGAAGGGGCAAGAGCCATGACCACCGAGCATCGTTACAAGCCCCTCCGCGTCGTCGGCGCCTATGCCGCCCAGCCGGATGAGGCTCATGAGCGCAGGGCGTTTCTGGAGGAGGTTCTCTCTCTTCCCGGTGTCGACGGCCTGGAGATTTCCTGGGGCGCGCCCGGCTGGGAGCAGGATGCCCCGCTTCTGGCCGAGCTGCTCGGCAATCGAGGGGGGCGGGGAGGGCATGTGCTGACCCTGATCGGGGCTGCGGCGACGATGGCTGCCAAGGCTCCGTCCGTCGGCTTGGCCTCTCCCGACCCCGATGGACGCGAGCGGGCGGTTCAACTGGTCGCATCGGCCCGCGAGGCCGCCCTGGACTGCCTGGCGCGCGGGCAGCGCATCGTCGCCGTCGAGCTTCAGTCGTTTCCGACGTTGGCGCCGGCCGATGCCGGGCTGGGTGGCGAGGCGCTGGAGCGGTCGCT
This sequence comes from Azospirillum sp. 11R-A, assembly GCF_049472615.1. Lineage (NCBI taxonomy): Bacteria > Pseudomonadati > Pseudomonadota > Alphaproteobacteria > Rhodospirillales > Azospirillaceae > Azospirillum > Azospirillum sp. 11R-A. The sequence goes on from NZ_JBCEBL010000012.1 coordinate 97,609, forward strand.
GTGCGAGATTCTGGCGTGGGACTGGGGCGGCGTCGCCGTCGTCCTCGAACATTGCGACGCCCGCACCGCGACCTTGCCCTGGCAGAAGGGCCTGCTTCCCCTCGGCATCGAGATCCAGGCCGTGGCCGCTGCCGCGGCAAAGTCGCCGACGCCCACAGGAATGGCGGTGAACTGGGGCCGCTCGGCAATCGAGGAGCGGGACGCGACGGCGCCCGAACGGCATGTGCAGCGCCTGCGCTCCGCCGGCTTGCTGCGCGGCGTGATGTTTTCCGGCGCGACCGATCGCGATGGCGCTTACGGCATGGCCTGGAGCGATGTGCATCCGCCGCTCCGCGAACAGATGCCCGATTCCGTCATGGACCGCTTCAAGGTGGCGGCGACGCTCGAAGCCGCCGGCAGCCTGCTCTATGACGGCGTCAAGGTCGCGGTGCGGCCGCCGCAAACCACCGTGGAGGACCGCATCGCCGCAATCCGCGGCACGCTCGCCGCCCTCGATGGCACGTCGCCCTTACCGCTCGACCCTCGGGCTCGTTGATCGCTATAGTCGGCCGATCAACAGAGCCCAAGGATCGTGAATGCAAGCCCGCCAGTTGGAAGTCTTCTGCATGCTGATGCGCTGTGGAACGGTGACCGGGGCGGCGGGGATGCTGAACATTTCCCAGCCGGCCTTGAGCCAGATCCTGCTGCATGCCGAAGATCAGCTGGGGTTCAAGCTGTTCGACCGGGTGCGCGGGCGTCTGGTGCCGACCCAGGAGGCCAACGAGCTTTATCCGGAGGCCGAGCGGATCTTCTCGGAACTGGGGGCGTTGCGTCGGCGCACCGTCGACATGCGTCACGGCCGCACCGGTCTGGTCCGTCTCGCCGCCTCCGCTCCGCCCTCCATGTCCATCGTTCCCAAGGCGTTGACGGCATTCCGCGAGGCGCACCCCGACATCGTCGTGCGGTCCCTGGTCGCGCCGATCGCCAATATCCGCGACATGCTGCGCAGCGGCGACGTTCTGCTGGGGGTGGCGATGAACGACGTGCCCCATTCCGACCTCGATGTCGAAACGGTCGGTCATGCCGAACTGGTCTGCCTGATGCCCGAGGGGCACCGGCTGGCCGGGCAGGCCGAACTGGGCTTCGCCGATCTGGCGGAGGAGACGCTGATCTCCTACCGCGTCGACACGCTGCCTGGCCGGCTGCTGGCCGGAGCGCTGGAGGCAGAGGGCGGCGTCTATGCCCCGGCGGTGGAGATCGACCTGTCGATCACCGCGCTGCCCTTCGTGCGCGAAGGCATCGGCGTGGCGGTGGTGGACGGGCTTCTGCCATGGAGCCAGTTTTCCGGCATCGTGCAGCGGCCCTTCCGCCCGAGCATCCAGGTGCCCATCGCCATCCTGACCAGCAAGGAGCGCCCGCTGTCCGGCAGCCATGCCCTGATGCGCGACTGCATTCGCAAGGCCGCCCGCGCCCTTGAGCCGGGCCGCTCCTGAATTTTCCGGCCTGACGGCTCCTCGGGCTTTTGGCCGGGCGGCCCTGCTGCCGGTCAGAAATCGGCGACCTTGCCGGCGGAAAAGCCGGCGAAGCGGTCGGGGTGATAGGGCTTGGGATCGACAATCGGCGGCTGATCGGTGATGAGGTCGGCGATCAGGTGCCCGGCGCCGGGGCCGATGCCGAAGCCATGGCCGCTGAAGCCGGCGGCGAGGATCAGGCCGGGCAGGCTGCCGACCTCGCCGATGGCCGGAACGCCGTCGGGCGTGCTGTCGATGTAGCCGGCCCAGGCGGCGGTGATCGGGGCGCCCTTCAGGCCGGGCAGCAGCGCCGTTGCCCGCTCATGGGTGAGGCGGATGGTGCCGCGGTCCGGGCTGGGATCCAGCACCCGCACCCGTTCCATCGGCGTCGGGCGGTCGAGCCGCCAGCGCCGCAGCGTCTCGTGGCCGGAGCGCATCCCCTCCGTCCCGCCGGGCATCAGGCTGCGCCAGCGCCGGGCGAACATCGGCATGAATTGCGGTGCGAAGCGGATCTGCTGGAGCGTCGGGTCGACGCGCCCGCGTCCGCTGATGGCCAGCGTGTGCCCGCCGTCGCCGCGCCGGGTGATCGACACGGCGGCGGTGTGCAGGGCGTCCGGCAGGCCGGATGGGCTGGGACCGACCGACAGGATCGACGAGCGGATCGAGGCCAGCGGGAACCGCACGCCCATCTGATGGCAGAAGGAGGACGCCCAGGCTCCGCCCGCCAGAACCGCCAGCGTCGTGCGGATCGTTCCCTTCTCGGTCACGACGCCGCAGACCCGTCCGCCGGCGGTTTCCAGCCCGCGCGCCGCGCAGCCCTGATGCACCGTGCCGCCCAGTTTCATGATCGCCTTTGCCACCGCCGGTGCCGCGCGGGCCGGATCGGCGATGCCGTCCGACGGCGAGAAGACGCCGCCCTTCCAGGGCTTTCCGGTCGCCCGGCCGCGCTCGGCGGCCTCGGCGGCCGACAGCATGTGGGTGGTGACGCCGACCGTCCGGGCGAAATCGCGCCAGCGCGCCCAGCCCGCCAGTTCCCCGTCGTCATTGCTGAGATAGAGCAGGCCGCAGCGGGAAAAGCCGGTGTCCTCGCCGCTTTCCGCGGCGAAACGCTCCCACAGATCCAGGCTTTTGGTCGCCATCGGCAGTTCGCGCGCGTCGCGGTTCTGCTGCCGGCACCAGCCCCAGTTGCGGCTGGACTGTTCCGCTCCGACCTGTCCCTTTTCCACCAGCGCCACCGACAGCCCGCGCCGGGCCAGGAAATAGGCCGCCCAGACACCGACGATGCCGCCGCCGATCACGACGGCATCCGCCCGTTCGGGCAGGCTCGGGGAGGACGGGATGGTTTGCAAGGGGGCGGGCATGGCGCGGGTCTCCGATTTCGGCGTGACACCATCTAGCCATGGCGCGCGGATCGGCGGGCGCTGCTTTGGGCGACTGAACGGCATTATCTTCTGTCGATGAAGGAATGCCCGACGCTTTGTTCTGCCGGAAGAAAGCCACTCGGCCGTCGACAGGCGGGCTGCGCGTGTTAAGCTGCCCCGGCATGCCCGGCAGAATTATCTGCTGCCGTTATTCCGCTCTCCCGCCCTCGAACCGGATGGGTTCCCCATGAAGCTGGACCGCATCGACATCAAGATTCTGCATCAGCTCCAGAAGAACGGCCGGATCACCAACGTCGAGTTGGCCGAACTGGTGAATCTGTCGCCCAGCCCCTGCCTGATGCGGGTCAAGAAACTCCAGGCGGAAGGCTACATCGAAGGCTACACGGCCCAGATCAATGTCAGCAAACTGGGCCAGACCCTGACCGTCTTCACCGAGGTGACGCTAAAGAACCACCGGCAGGTCGATTTCGCCCGCTTCCTGGCCGCCGTCAAGAAGATCGAACAGCTGCTGGAATGCCATCTGGTGTCCGGCGGCTACGACTACATGCTGAAGTTCGTCACCTCCGGCATCGGTGAATATCAGGAGATCATGGAAAAACTGACCGACATGGACATCGGCATCGACAAATACTTCAGCTATGTCGTGCTGAAGTCGCCGATCGTGCGCGCCCACATGCCGCTGACGACGCTGTTCCAGATGTGATACCGCGCGGGGGGCGGTGCGACGGAGGGATCGTCCGCCGCATCGCCCCGGCTTTCAACGCGCGAACGCGGTGACTCAGGCGCCGAGCTTCGGCACCGTGTGCGTGTCGAGCGCCACGCAGATGTTCTTCGTCTCCATGTAGAAATCGAAGCTGTAGTCGCCGCCGTCACGGCCGATGCCGCTGGCCTTCATGCCGCCGAAGGGGGTGGGGAGGTGGCGGTTGTTCTCCGAATTGATCCACACCATGCCGGCATCGAGCTTCAGCGCCACGCGGTTGGCCCGGCTGACGTCGCGGGTCCAGACATAGCCGGCCAGCCCATAGGCGACGTCGTTGGCCACCGCGACCGCCTCCGCCTCGTCCTGGAAGGGAATCGCGGTCAGGACGGGCCCGAAGATTTCCTCCTGGGCGATGCGCATGCGGTTGTGCGCGCCGGTGAACAGCGTCGGACGGACATAGTTGCCGCCGCTGCCGGGCTCTCCGGCGCGGACGCCGCCGACCTTGACCGTCGCGCCGTCCTCCCGCGCGATGGCGCAATAGCCCAGAACCTTGTTCAGATGGCGCTCGTGCACCAGCGGGCCGACCTCGGTGGCGGGATCCAGCGGGTGGCCGACGCGGATGCGGGCGACGCGCTCCGCCAGCCGCTCGACGAAGGCGTCATGGATGCCGCTCTGTACCAGCAGGCGCGAGGACGAGGTGCAGCGCTGGCCGTTCAGGCTGTAGATCATGAACACCACGGCGTCCAGCGCCCGGTCCAGATCGGCGTCGTCGAACACGACGACCGGGTTCTTGCCGCCCAGCTCGAAATGGACGCGCTTCAGCGTCGGGGCGCCCTGGGCCATGATGTGGCTGCCGGTGGTCGATTCACCGACGAAGGCCACCGCCTTGATCGCCGGATGCTCGGTCAGCAGCTTGCCGGCCTCCTCGCCCAGACCGTTGACCAGATTGGCGACGCCGGCCGGCACGCCGGCGTCGGCCATGATCTCGGCCAGCAGCATGGCGGTCAGCGGGCTCCACTCCGCCGGCTTGTGGACCACCGTGCAGCCGGCGGCCAGCGCCGGGGCGATCTTCCAGGTCGACAGCATGAAGGGCGTGTTCCAGGGCGTGATGACCGCCACCGGTCCCAGCGCCTGCCGGACGGTGAAGTTCAGATGGTCCCTGGCCGGCAGCGACAGGCCGTTGGCGGCGTCCGGCGCCCGGTCGGCGAAGAAGCGGAAATTCTCCGCCGCGCGTTCGGCGGCCTTGCTCATGAAACGGATCGGCTGGCCGCTGTCCAGGCTTTCCAGCACGGCGATCTCCTCCGCCCGCGCCAGGATGCCGTCGGCGACGCGGTGCAGGATGCGCTTGCGCTCGGTGCCCGGCAGGGCGGCCCAGGCGGGGAAGGCGCGCTGCGCCGCGGTCGCGGCGGCATCGACGTCGGCGGCGTTGCCGGCATGGACCCGGTTGATGATCCCGCCGTCGATGGGGGACAGATTGTCGAACAGCCGCTCCGACTGGCCGGGCACCTCCCGCCCGTCGATGAAATGGCCGAGCGGACGATCCCGGAACCGGGTCAGGAGCCGTTCCGCGGTTGCGAGATTCGTTTCGAAAGCGGATGCCATGGCGTTTCACTCCAGGTTTTGGTTGGCGCTTGTTGGGCGGAGCTGTGATTGGCAGAGCTGTGGTGGGCCGGGATATGGCGGGCCGGGCTGCCGCGGGCTGTGCGCCCGGCAGGGAACTTGATTTGTTAATATTTAACATGTTATATAAATCGCGCTGCGGTGCTGTCAAGCGCTTTCCCTGCGCAGGGCCGCCGCGCTATGCTGCGGGAAACCTCCAGACATGCGTCGACTCTTTCCAGATGAGGCCGGAGCCTTGGGCAGACCTTCCAGAAAAGCCGCGGCGGCAGAACCGATAGAGGTGGCCGGGCAGTCCGCTGGCGAGATGCGGGCCTTCCGCCGGTCGCTGCCGATGGCGCTGCTGAAGGCGCGCGAAGCGGTGATGGCGCGCTTCCGTCCGCTGCTGCACGAACATGACCTGACCGAACAGCAGTGGCGGGTGCTGCGCGCCCTGACCACGGCGGACGAGTTCCGTGCCGGCGAACTGGCGCGGGTCAGCAGCATCAGCATGCCCAGCCTGTCGCGCATCCTGCGCACGCTGGAAAAGCGCGCGCTGATCCAGCGCGGGATCGAGGACAAGGATTTGCGGGCGGCCCAGATCTCGATCACGCCGTTCGGCCGCGACATGATCGCGCTGATCGCCCCCCACAGCGAACGGCGCTACGCCGAGATCACCGCGGCCTTCGGCGCCGACCGGCTGGCGACGCTGTACGGGCTGCTCGACGAACTCGCCGATTGCCTGGGCGGTGCGGACGGCGACGGCGACGAGGAATAGGGGGCGGGGGCCGTCGGCCCCCTCATGCGCGCTTCCCTAGAGTCCCCCCATGCACAGGTATTTGATCTCCACGTAATCCTCGATGCCGTAGCGGGAGCCTTCGCGGCCGAAGCCGGATTGCTTCACCCCGCCGAACGGCGCCACCGCGGTGGAGATCAGGCCGGTGTTGATGCCGACCATCCCGTATTCCAGCGCTTCGCCGACGCGCCAGACGCGGGCGTGGTCGCGGGTGAACAGATAGGCGGCGAGGCCGTAGTCGCTGTCGTTGGCCAGACGCACGGCCTCGGCTTCGTCGGTGAAGCGGATCAGGGGAGCGACCGGGCCGAAGATCTCCTCCACCGCCACCCGCATCGACGCGGTGACGCCGGTCAGCACCGTCGGTTCGAACCATGTGCCACCCAGTGCATGGCGCCGGCCGCCCACCGCCACGCTGGCGCCGGACCGGGTGGCGTCGGCCACCAGCTCCTCCACCTTCGCCAGGGCGGCGGCGTCGATCAGCGGCCCCTGCTGCACGCCGTTCTCAAGCCCGTTGCCGACCGTCATCGCCGCCACCGCCTCCGACAGCCGGGCGGCGAGGCGGTCGTAGATGCCGTCCTGCACCAGGAAGCGGTTGGAACAGACGCAGGTCTGGCCGGCATTCCGGTATTTGGAGGCCAGGGCGCCGGCAACCGCAGCATCGAGATCGGCGTCGTCGAAGACGATGAAGGGGGCGTTGCCGCCGAGTTCCATCGATAGCCGCTTGACCGTGCCGGCGCATTGCCCGATCAGCAGCCGGCCCACCTCGGTGGAGCCGGTGAAGGTCAGCTTGCGCACCGCCGGGCTGGCGGTCAGCACCGCGCCGATCTGCCGGGCCGACCCGGTCACCACCGAAAAGACGCCGGGCGGGATGCCGGCGCGCTCGGCCAGTGCCGCCAGCGCCAGCGCCGACAGCGGCGTCTGTTCGGCCGGCTTGACGATCATCGTGCAGCCGGCCGCCAGCGCCGGTGCCGCCTTGCGGGTGATCATCGCCGCCGGGAAATTCCACGGCGTGATGGCGGCGCAGACGCCCACCGGCTCCTTCACCACGACGATGCGGCGGTCGGGCAGGGGCGACGGGATGACGTCGCCATAGAGGCGCTTCGCCTCCTCCGCGAACCATTCGACGTAGGAGGCGGCGTAATCGATCTCGCCGCGCGCCTCGGCCAGCGGCTTGCCCTGCTCCAGCGTCATCAGCAGGGCCAGATCCTCGCGGTTCTCCAGGATCAGCTCGAACCAGCGGCGCAGCAGGGCGGCGCGTCGTCCGGCGGTTTCCGCCCGCCAGCCGGGGAAGGCGGCTTCGGCGGCGGCGATGGCGCGTGCGGTCTCTTCGGCGCCGCAGCGGGGGACATGGGCGATGGTGGCGCCGGTCGCCGGGTCGGTGACGGGGCTGCGTCCGCCGTCGTCGGCGTCGATCCAGGCGCCGGCCACGAAGCAGCGCTCGCGCAGCAGGGTGCTGTCGGTCAAGTCGATCATCGAGGGTATCCTGCGGGGCTGGGAGCGGTCAGTAGCCGCCGGGCGCCGGAGCGGCTGTCGTCGGCGAGGTCGTCGGAGAGGCAGACGGCTGGCGGAAGCGGGCGGCCAGGTCGGCGGCGGCGCGGGCGAACAGGGTGGTGTCCACCCCGACCCCGACGAACAGGGCGCCGGCCGCCAGATAGGCGCGGGCCAGCGTCTCGTCGGTCGCCAGCACGCCGGCGGCCTTGCCCGCCTTGCGGGTCCGGGCGATGCCGTCCTCGATGGCCGCGCGCACGGTCGGATGTGCGGGCTGGCCGCGCAGGCCGAGCGACGCCGACAGGTCGGCCGGGCCGAAGAAGACGCCGTCCACCCCGTCCACCGTGGCGATGGCGTCGAGATTGTCCAGGCCGCGGGCGGATTCCACCTGCACCAGCAGGCAGATCTCGCCGTCGGCCTCGTCCAGATAGCCGCCGATACGGTTCCAGCGCGAGGCGCGGGCGAGCGCGCTGCCCACCCCGCGGATGCCGCCGGGCGGGTAGCGGGTGGCGGCGACCAGCGCCGCCGCCTGTTCCGCCGTCTCCACCATCGGCACCAGCAAGGTCTGGGCGCCGAGGTCGAGCATCTGCTTGATGATTGCCGCGTCGCCGACCACCGGGCGGACGATGGGATGGCTGGGATAGGCAGCGATGGCCTGGAGCTGGGCCAGGATGCCGCGCAGGTCGTTCGGGGCATGCTCGCCGTCGATCAGCAGCCAGTCGAAACCGGCCCCGGCCGCGATCTCCGCGCAGTAGGCGTCGGCCAGCCCGAGCCACAGGCCGAACTGCGGTTGCCCCGCCGCCAGCGCCCGCTTGAAGGTGTTTTCCGGGTTCTTCATCGATGCACTCCTTGGGATCTTTACACGAAGCGCAGCGCGATGGAGCCGAAGGGGCCGTAATCGGCATGGACCGTGTCGCCGGACTTGACCGGCACCGGGCGGGTGAAGGACCCGGCGAGCACGACCTGCCCCGGTTCCAGCGCCACGCCATGCGGCGCGAAGCGGCGGGCCAGCCAGCAGATGCCGTTGGCCGGATGGTTCAGCACGCCGGCCGCCACGCCGGTTTCCTCGATCGCGCCGTTGCGGTAGAGCAGGGCGGCGGCCCAGCGCAGGTCGGTGTCCAGCGGCCGCATCGGCCGGCCGCCCATGACGATGCCGGCATTCGCCGCATTGTCGGAGATGGTGTCCATCACCTTGCGCGGGCGCTTGCTGTCGGGATCGATGCGGTGGCAGCGGGCATCGATGATCTCCAGCGCCGGAATGACATAGTCGGTGGCCGACAGCACGTCAAAGACGGTGACGTTCGGCCCCTCCAGCCGCGATTTCAGGATGAAGGCCAGCTCGACCTCCACCATCGGGGCGATGAAGCGGTCGATGGCGATGTCGCCGCCGTCGGGGAACAGCATGTCGTCGAGCAGGGTGCCGTAATCCGGCTCGTCGATCTGCGAGGATTGCTGCATCGCCCGGCTGGTCAGGCCGATCTTGTGGCCGATGACCTTGCGCCCCCCGGCGATCTTCGCCTCCACCCAGCAGCGCTGGATGGCATAGGCGTCCTCGATGGTGATGTCGGGGTGGTCGAGGGAGATCTGGCGGGTCTGGACGCGGGTGTTCTCCGCCTCGTGCAGGCGCGCGGCGGCGGCCCGGACGGCGTCACGACTGAGCATGGGAAAGCCTCGTCTCAAGCGGCCTTGTAGCGGCCGTGGATGTTGTTGTGCTTCCAGGTGCCGGCTTCGCTGAATTCCTGGATTTCCAGCGACAGGGCGAGGAAGCGGCTGGCGAAGAGCGCGGCGAAATGGTCCCTGACCATGGCGAACAGCGCGTCGCCGGTCTTCGTTTTCTGCTCGGCGCTGCGGCCGGCGCCGATCTTCAGCGTCAGGTGGACGAAGGCGTCGTCGGCGGTGCCGTCCGCCACGCAGAAATCCTCCAGCCGGATGGCGCGGGAGCGGATGCCGCCGGTGGGAAAGACGCCGCCCTGGGCGATCAGCACGGCGTTGGCCTTGCGCAGCAGCGCCGGGATGTCGGCCTCGGCGCCGAGGTTGCCGGTGTATTCGACGGTCAGATGCGGCATAGCCGGTCCCTCCCGCCTCAGACCGAGAAGACGGCGTTGATCTGGCCGGTGCCGGAGGAGGCGAAATAGGGCGTGACGATGTCGACGCTGCCCTCGTAGCGGTCCCAGCCCAGCGCGCCGAACAGCATGGCGGTGTCGTGCATGTAGCCCTCGCCCCAGCATTTCTCGGCATACATCGGCAGCATGGCGGTGAAGGTCGCCCACTCGCCGCGCTGCCACAGCTCGACCACGCGCAGGTCGACCTGCTCCAGGAAGGGGTCCCACATCTTGTGCAGGTACTGCTCCGACACGCCGTTCTGGGCGAAGCGGTGGGACAGCGAGCCGCTGGCGAGGATGGCGACGGTGCCGTCATACTCCTCCTCGATGGCGCGGCGGACGGCGCGGCCCAGCGTGGCGCTGTCCTTCAGGTCGTGGACGGTGCAGAGCGAGGAGACCGACACCACATTGAAGCGACGGTCCTCGTTCATGTAGCGCATCGGCACCAGCGTGCCGTATTCCAGCGTCAGCGAGGTTTCCGAATGCGCCCGGGTGTTCACCCCGGCCGCCGTCGCCTTGCCGGCGAGCAGGTGGCCGAGCGCCGGGTTGCCGTCATAGGCGTAGGGCAGGTTCTTGATGAAGTGCGGCAGCTCGTTGCTGGTGTAGACGCCCTCGAAATGGGCGGCGCAGTTGACGTGGTAGCCGGAATTGACCAGCCAGTGGGTGTCGAACACCACGATGGTGTCGACGCCGAGGTCGCGGCAACGCCGGCCGATCTCCCGGTGGCCGGCGATGGCGGCGTCGCGGCACCCCTTGTGCGGGCCGTCCAGCTCCGACAGGTACATGGACGGGACGTGGGTGATCTTGGCGGCGAGTGCGAGTTTGCCCATGCTTTCCTCCGGAATGCGGCCGGTTCGGCCCGGCTTGGTGATGGAAGTCTGAAAGACCGTCAACCGGCGACGATGTGGTTGACGAGGCTGCCGATGCCGTCGATCTCGGTGGTGACGATGTCGCCCGGCACCACGTCCGCCAGCCCTTCCGGGGTTCCGGTCAGGATGACATCGCCCGGCGACAGGGTCATGATCGACGACAGGTACGCGATCAGGTGCGGCACGTCGAAGATCATGTCGCGCGTGCTGCCCTCCTGCGTCACTTGGCCGTTGACCAGCGTGCGCAGCGAAATGTTCATCGGATCGGGCACGTCCGCCGCGTCCACCAGCCAGGGGCCGAGCGGCGTGCAGCCGTCGCGGTTCTTCACCCGCAGGTTCGGGCGGTAGTAGTTTTCCAGATAGTCGCGGATGGCATAGTCGTTGGCGACGCTGTAGCCGGCCACCACCTCGTAGGCGCGGTCGCGCGGCACGTCGCGGGCGGTGCGGCCGATCACCACCGCCAGTTCGCATTCGTAATGCATGAAGGTGGCGTCGGCCGGGCGCCGGGTGCTGGCGCGATGGCCGGCGATGGTGTTCGGCCCCTTCAGGAAGACCAGCGGCGTTTCCGGCGCCTTGAAGGCCAGCTCCTTCGCGTGGTCGGCATAGTTGAGGCCGAGCGCGAAGACGGTGCGCGGCTCCACCGGCGGCAGCCAATCGACCGCCTCGGGGGCAACCAGGCGCCCGTCGGACAGCCGCAGCCGTCCCTCTTCCTCGACGGCCGCATGGACCGTGCCGTCCAGCAGGATGCGGGCGCGCTTCATGGCGTTTCTCCTTCCGCCGCGGCGTCTTCGATGACGATGTCCAGGGGTGCGAAGCCGTCGATCTCCAGCCGGACGCGGTCGCCGGCCCCGGCCTGCGGCCCGCCTAGCGCGATGCCGAGATGCAGGATGTCGCCGGCCCGCAAGCTCATGAAGCCGGTCACCTCGGCCAGCAGCCGGGCCGGCGGGCGGACCAGATCGGACAGGCTGCGCTCCGCCACCACGGCGCCGTTGACCAGCGTGCGCAGGGTCAGCGTCTCCAGCCCCGTCACCGCCGCGTAGGGCAGCGTTTCGCCCATCGGGCAGGAGCCGTCGAAGCAGCGTTCGCGCACCGGCGGCCGGTAGACCGACGGGTTGGGCAGGCTGACGTCCAGGATCGGGCGCAGCCCGGCGACCGCGTCCATCGCCGTGGCCTCGTCCAGGGCGGTGGCGTCGCGGCCGATGACGAGGCCCAGCGTCGCCGCCACCTCCACCCGCTCCGCCCCGCGCGGCAGCCGCACCGCGGCGCCGTTGCCGGCATGGGTGTTGTAGGGTTTGATGTAGAGGATCGGCGTCTTCGGCGGTGCACCGTAGGGCGGCTGCGACAGGGCCGGGCCGAGGCGGTCCAGGGTGGGACGGTCGTTGAGGATCACGCCGTAGACCATCCCCTGAGGGGAGGTGGTTTGCATGGTGTCAGCCTCCGAAGGCATGGACGAGCCACAGGCAGATGCCCGGCACGAAGACGATCAGCAGGATGCGCAGCAGGTCGGATGCCAGGAAGGGCATGACGCCCCAGGCGGTTTCGCGCATCGGCACGCCGCGCGCCAGCCGGTTGATGACGTAGAGGTTCATGCCGACCGGCGGATGGACGAGGCCGATCTCCACCACCATCAGGGCCAGGATGCCGAACCAGACCGACTTGTCGGTGGCGTCCATGCCGAAGAAGTCGAGGCCCATCACCACCGGGTAGAAGATCGGGATGGTCAGCAGGATCATCGCCAGCGAATCCATCACGCATCCCAGCAGGATGTAGATGCCGATGATGCTGAACAGGACCAGCAGCGGCGGCATGCCGCTGTCGCGCACCCAGGCGGCCAGCTCCACCGGCATCTGCGACACCGCCAGCGCGGAGTTCAGCAGGTCGGCGCCGATCAGCACGACGAAGATCATGGCGGTCGCCTGGGCGGTTCCGTGGATGCTGGCGACCAGCTGCGGCCAGCGCATGCCGCCGGAGGCGAAGGCGATCAGGCCGCAGGCGGCTGCGCCGATGGAGGCGGCCTCCGTCGGGTTGGCCCAGCCGTCATAGATGCCGACGATCACCACCAGGAAGACCAGCAGCACCGGCAGCACGCCGAGCTGGGCGCGCAGCCGCTCCGACCAGGGAAGCGGGGCGCTGGCCGGGCCGGCGGCCGGGTTGCGCCGCACGATCAGCGCGATCACCGCGAGATAGCCCAGCGCGGCGATGACACCGGGAACCACCGCGGCGACGAACAGCTTGCCGATGGATTCCTGCGTCAGCACCGCATAGACGACCAGCGGCACCGAGGGCGGGATCAGGATGCCCAGCGTCCCGCTGGCCGCCAGCGTTCCGGTCGCCAGCCGCCCGGAATAGCCGCGCGCCTGCAATTCGGGCAGCGCCACCTGACCCATGGTGGCCGCGGTCGCCAGCGACGATCCGCAGATGGCGCCGAAGGCGGCGCAGGCGGCGGTGGAGGCCATCGCCAGACCGCCGCGCCAATGGCCGATCAGGGCACCGGCGGCGCGGAACAGCGCCTTCGACAGCCCGCCATGGGTGGCGAACTGGCCCATCAGCAGGAACAGCGGGATGACCGACAGGTCGTAGTTCGACAGCCGGGCGAAGGCGAGGTTGTTGAGGGTGAACAGCAGGGCGGCGGTCTGGCCGTCGTTGATGGTCAGGTAGATGGCCCCACCGGCGATGAACATCGCCACGCCGATGTGGACGCGCAGCGCCAGCATGCCCATCAGCCCGGCGAAGCCGGCAAGTCCGATTGCGGTCCCGCTCATCGTGCCACCTCCGCCGTGCCGGCCGTCTGTCGTTCGTTGGATGTCAGGTCGCGCCAGCCGCGGGTCAGCGCGCACAGCGCCGTCAGGACGAGGCTGGGAAGCATGGCGAGCATCGGCATCCAGACCGGCAGGCCCAGGAGCGGCGTCACCTCGCCCGCCTCGCGGATGTCGATCACCTGGAGGCCGGTGCGCCAGACCAGCAGCAGGGCCAGCGCGCCGAGCAGCAGGTCGGCCACCGCGTCGAGCAGCCGGCGCATCCAGGCCGGGGCGGTTTCGGTGAAGAAATCGACGCGCAGATTCTCGCCCAGGATGGTGCAGAGCGGCAGGAAGGCGCAGGCGGCCACGGCGGTGCCGACCTGCATCAGCTCCACGTCGCCGGTGATCGGCAGGTTGGCCAGTTTGCGCCCGAAGATGGACAGCAGCGACATGCCGATCAACGCCATGAAGATGCCGCCGCCGGCCAGGGCGAAGCCTTTCGCCGCGAGCAGCAGGGCGCGCTCGCCCGCGCTCCTTGGCCGGAAGTCCGGGCTTCCGATGGGTTCATGCATGATGGAGGGTCTCCGCGAGGGGGATCAGCGGGCGGCGAGTGCGCGGGCGTCGGTCGCCAGGGCGGCGCCGTCGATGCCGCGCTTGGCGATGTCCTGGCGCCATTCGGCTTCGACCGGCGCCGCGGCGGCGCGCATCGCCTCGTAATCCGCGGGATCCTGGTTCTGGATGGTGCCGCCGTCCCTGGCGACCAGGGTGCGGGTGTCGGCGGTTACACGGTCCCAGACCTGCCCGAAGCTCTCGACCAGCGCCGGGCCGCTGTTGCGGTCGATCACCGCCTTCAGGTCGGCCGGCAGCGACTGGTAGCGCTCCTTGTTCATCAGCAGCGTCAGGACCGTGGTGGAGTAGTAGGGCTGGCCGGCCGGCGGCTGGGTGTGGAACTTCGTCACTTCCTGCAGCTTGGTCGGCGTCACCACCTCCCAGGCACCCATGGCGCCGTCGACGATCCCCTTGGAGATCGCTTCGGTCACCTGTGCCGGCGGCATGTTGACGGGGGTGGCGCCCAGCGCGGTCAGCAGCTTGGAGACCATGCGGGTGGAGGCGCGCAGTTTCTGCCCCTTCAGGCTGTCCACCGCGGCGATGGGCTTGCCGGCGGTGTGGAAGGCGACGCCGCCATCGACATGGACCGCCAGCACCTTGTAGGCGGCGAACTCCTCCACCGCGTGGCGCTGGTAGAAGTCCCAGGCCGCCCGGCTGCCCGACAGGCCGTCGCGCACGACGAAGGGCAGCTCCATCGTCTCGATGACCGGGAAGCGGCCGGCCGAATAGCCGGGGGCGGTCCAGACGATGTCGGCGACGCCGTTCTTCGCCAGATCGACCAGCTGTGCCGGCGTGCCGCCGAGCTGCATCGCCGGATAGAACTGGCAGGTGATGCGTCCGCCCGACTGCTCGCCCAGGGCCTTGCACCAGGGCTCCATCACCTGCTTCTGCGCCGGCGCGCCCGGCGGCAGGAAATGCGTGATCTTCAGCGAGACGCCGTCCGCGGCGGCGGCAGGGTTGGAGACGGCAAGCGGCAGCAGCGTGGCCAGGGCGAGTGCCGCCGGCCGGATCGTTTTCAGCATGGGGTTTCCTCCACCGATGCGCGGGGGGACTGGGCGGACCGAAGGGTCCGCCCGTCCTCTTGTCGGCGCGTTGTTCATTGATGGTGTGTGATGCTGTTAACGAGTTAAACATTAACATGTTAAACAGTCAAGCGCGTTGTGCGTGGCTTGGCGTGGCCGCCGTCTTGGAAAGTCAGTCCATTGCGGGATGAAGCCCGCGGGTGCCCGCCATCAGCCGCGTCAGGCCGAGAAGGGCGTCGAGGTTGGGGGTCGCCTGTCCCAGCCGCCCGGCGATCTCCTTCACCGCCCCCAGCAGCGCATCGATCTCCAGCGGCTTGCCGGCTTCGGCATCCTGGAGCATCGACGTCTTGAAGGCGCCGAGCCGGCGGGTCACCGCGTTGCGGTCCTCGCCGCTCTGCTCGATGGGGCAACCGATGAGGCGGCCCAGTTCGGCGGCCTCCGCCATCACCGACAGGCAGAAGCCGCTGACCAGCGGATCGTCGAGAATCCGGTCGCAGGTGGCGCCGGTCAGTGCCGACACCGGATTCATCGTCATGTTGCCCCACAGCTTGTACCAGATGTCGGTCTGGATCCGCGGGGAGGACAGGATCTCGAACCCCGCCGCGGTCAGGCAATCCGCCAGCCTGCCGAGGCGGGGCGACAGGCTGCCGTCCGGTTCGCCGACGATCAGCCGGTTGCCGAAGCCATGGCGCACCAGACCCGGCTCGGCAACCGAGCAGGTGGCATGGACGACGCAGCCGACGACCGCCTCATCCGGGATGGCGGCGGCGATCCGCCGGCCGGGATCGACGCTGTCGAGCGGCATCCCGGCGAGCGGCCCGCCGAAGCGGTGGAAGAACCACCAGGGCACGCCGTTCATCGCCGGCAGAACCATGGTCTCCGTCCCGATCAAGGGCGTCAGCGACGGGGCGAGACCGGGCAGCGACTGCCCCTTCACGGCGATGACGACGAGTTCCTGCGGCCCCAGCGCCGTCAGATCGTCGGCCACCCGCACGGACGCCGCGACCTGTCCGTCCGCGGCGGCGAGCCTCCAGGGACCGGCGCGGAGCGCATCGGCGGTGGCGCCGCGCGCCAGGACCGACACGTCGCAGCCGGCCTGGGCCAGACGGATGCCGATGAGGCCGCCGATGGCGCCGGCCCCAATGATGCAGGTCTTCATCGACGTCTTGTCTCCGCGGTTTGGAGGGGATGATCAGCGCCGCCGCAGCGTTTCCGATGGCGTCTCGCCATAGCGGCGGCGGTAGTCGCCGGCGAAGCGTCCGAAATTGCCGAAGCCCCAGCGCAGGGCGATATCCGCCACGCTTCCGGTTCCCCGGCCTCCGGTCCCGGTTCCTTGCAGCAGATCGTCCCGCGCGGCGGCCATGCGGATGTCCCGCAACTGCTGCATGGGGGACTGGTCGCGGAAATTGCGGAAGCCGGCGGTCAGGGTCCGGATGCTGACGCCGGCCGCCTCCGCGATCTCCGCCAGGGTCAGCGGCTCCCCGGCGTTGGCGCGCATGAACTCCTCGGCCGCCCGGACATGGCGCGGGGCGGGGGCGGCGGGGGTGCCCGCCATCTGCTCCGTCCCGCTATGCTCATGCCCGGTCAGCAGCATCAGCATCGCGGTCTCCTCCAACTGTCTCCGGAGAAGGTCTGGCACGACCGGAGCCGGGCCCGGGGACGAGTCATGTCCGGCGGAGGGGGCGGTGCAGGACAGCACCATCCGCACCACCGACTGCCAGCGGGCATGCATGGCGGTTTCCGGCCGGATACAGGGTGCGAACTCCAGCGGCCGGGCCGGGGCCTTGCCGGTCAGCCGCTCATACAGCCCGTCCAGCGCCGCGATCCCGAGGCGGAGATGCAGCCGCTCGCTGTCGGCGCTGAAGCGCTTCCTCACCGGCGACCTCGCGGAATCGACGACCATCAATCCCGGCCCGCCGCTGAAGCTCTGCCCCTGCGTGTCGATCTCGGACCAGCCGCTGACCTGCGTCGTCACCAGGATGAAGCGGCCGGTCGGCACCTGCGACAGTTCCACCCCGGTGTTGAAGCGCAGCAGGGCCATGCTCCCCGACCAGCCGACCCGCAGCCGCATGCGGAAATCGCGCGGCGGCCCGATCACCCGCATCCGGTGCGGGGTGTAGTTGCGGAACAGACGCTCCGACGCGCAGTCGGGGTCGCTGGTGACCCAGTCCCCCGTCCGGTCGCCGGCCTGGGAGGCCAGGGCCCGTTCCGCCTCCAGCCCCAGCAGCCGGGCTTCCGTGGCCGACCGGCTCGTTTCGTCCAGATCGCATCCGTTCATTGTTCGCGAGCCCCTTTGTGGAGTACGCGAACAATAAAGCGGTTAACATGTTAATTAGTCAAGGACCTTGAACTTTGCTCCGTCAAGACCGATAGGTCGGGTCGATGCGGTCGATGATGCGGGTGAGCGCTGCGAAGGCGTCTTCGCCGGCCCCGTATTTCGGATTGAAATTCAGGCTGTCGGCAACGCATTTCTCCAGCACCGCCACCGGGATCTGCCGTGCCCGGCCCATCGAATGGGTGGCCAGCTGGATCTCGCAGGCGCGGTTGACCAGCCACATCAGCGAGAAGGCCTGGGCCAGCGTGGATCCCACCACCACCGGGCCATGGTTGCGCAGGAGCAGGACCGGCTTGTCGCCGGCGCTGGCCAGGATGCGCCGTCCTTCGTCGAGATGGACGGTGATCCCCTCGAAATCATGGTAGGCGATCTTGCCGTAGAGCTGGGCGGCATAGAAGTTGGTGAAGGCCAGCCCGTCCTCCAGGCAGCAGACCGCCTGCGTCTGGGTGGTGTGGACATGCATCACGCAATGGGCGTCCGGCAGGGTCGCATGGATGGCGCCGTGGAAGGTGAAGCCGGCCGGATTGATCGGCCAGTCCGAATGGCCGACGATGTTGCCCTCCACATCGACCTTCACGAGGTTGGAGGCGCGGACCTCCGAATAATGCAGGCCGAACGGGTTGATGAGGAAGTGGCCGGGCTCATCCGGAACCCGAAGCGAGATGTGGTTGTAGATCAGCTCCGACCAGCCGAGATGGTCGAAGATGCGGTAGGCCGCGGCCAGCTTCACGCGGGCCTGCCATTCGGCCGGGCTGAAACGGGCGGGCTGTTCGAAATAGCGGGGGGCTGTGCTCATGTCCGGTCTCGCTGTTCCTGATTGTTAGGCTGAAATCGGCAGGGCCGTCAGTGGGATATCAGTTTGGCCGCGGGGCCAGCTGACGGGCCGCGGCGGCGAGGGGGGCGGCATCGATGCCCTTGGCCGACGCCTGGGCGATCCATTCGGCGGTGACCGGCTCCAGCTTCTTCAACACCTCGTCATAGGCGCTGCCCGACAGCACGGTGACCGCCTGCCCCTGTGCCTTCACCCTGTCGCGCGTCGCGGTGATGGTGGCGTCCCAGGCCCGCCCGAAACGCTCGACAAGGACCATACCGCTGTTCTTCTCAAGGATCGCCTTGAGGTCCGCGGGCATGGCGTCGAAGCTCTTCCTGTTCATCAGCAGGGCCAGGACGGTGGCGCCCAGGACGGGTTCGTCGGGCGAGGTTTCCAGATGGAAGCGGGTGACCTCGTCCAGCTTGGTCGGGCCGATGACCTCCCAGACCGCTGACGCACCGTCCACCACGCCCTTGGAGATCGCCTCGGTCATCTGGGCGGGCGGCATGGCGACGGGGGTGGCGCCAAGTTCCGTCAGGGTGCGGGCGATGGTGCGGTTCGGCGCGCGCAGCTTCAACCCGGCGAAATCGGCCGCCTTGGCGACCTGCTTGTTCGCGGTGTGGATGGTCATGCCGCCGTCGCCATGCAGGGCGAGCAGCTTGTAGGCGGCGTATTCGTCCTGGAGATGCGCCTGGTAGAAGGTCCAGATCGCCCGCCCGCCGGCGAGGCCGCCGACCGGCAGCATGCCCGGAAGCTCCAGCACCTCGGTCTTGGGGAAGCGGCCGGTGGAATAGCCGGGGGCCGTCCACACGATGTCGGCCACGCCGTTGCGCGCCAGATCGACCAGCTGGGCCGCCGTGCCGCCCAGTTGCAGCGCGGGATAGAACTGGCAGCGGATGCGGCCGCCGGATTCCCGGCCGAGATCGTCGCACCACGGCTCCAGAACCTGCCTTTGCACCTGCGCCACGCCGGGCAGGAAATGCGCGATCTTCAGCGTCACGGTTTCGGCCGCATGGGTGCCGGCCGACGCCATCAGTCCTGTTGCAAGTACGATTGCCGACGTGAGCGTGCGCAGACTGCTCATCCCTAGACCTCCCGTTGACTTGGCTTTTCTGTCCGCCGGCGGTGTTCGCGACGGTGTTCGCCAAGGGTAGGCGGGGCTGGCGTCCTGCTCTATCCGCGCCGGGCAGGCGCTGTCCGGAACGGGCGGAAATTCTGCGATGGAACCTTGCGCGGCTGGCCCATGCTGCGGCGCCATTTTCGCTTTGGATTTCCGCTTTGGACGGCGCAAGGCGCTCTATTGCGGTTCCAGGCGGCTCCCGCCGCGGGCGGTGCCCGGTTCGATCCCGGGGATCTGCGTGATCCGCTCGGCAAGAAAATCGACCAGCAGCCGGACGCGCGCGATGCCCGCACGTTCCGGCACGATCAGCATGCTGAGCGGCACCGGGGGCGGCGCATAATCCGGCAGCACCCGCGCAAGCCGTCCGGCCGCGAGAAGGTCCTCGACAAGCCAGAGATGGGTGGGAGCGATGCCACGTCCGGCCGCGAGCGCCTCGCGCACGGCGAGCCCGTGATCCGTCTGAAACCGTCCGCCGAAGGGCAGTGCGTGGCGCTCCCCCCGCCCTTCGAGAACGAGAAGGGCGCTCCCGGCGATGTTCGACATCCGGATGCCTTCGTGCGTGCCCAGATCCCGCGGATGCATCGGGACCCCGCTCCCCGCGAGATACTGTGGCGCCGCCACCAGCAGGCGCCTCGATTGGCCCAACGGCTTCAGCTTCAATGAGCTGTCGGTGAGCGGTCCGAGACGAAGCGCAATGTCGACGCCGTCGCGGACGAGATCGATGCGCTCGTCGCTGAGGCTGAGATCGACTGCGATGTCCGGGTACAGATCCTGGAACGCGAAGACCAGACGGCTGACATGCAGGACACCGAGCGCGGCCGTACAGGAGATGCGGATCGTGCCGGCCGGCGCGCCGCGGGTGCTGCGCGCCTCCTCGCTCGCCAGATCCACCAGCCGCAGGATCTGCACGCACTGTGCGTGGAACCGGCTGCCCTCGTCCGTCACCGTCACCCGCCGCGTCGTCCGGCTCAGCAGCGGCACGCCCACGGCCGTCTCGAGTTCCCGCAGATGGCGCGTCACCGTCGACTGGCCGATGCCCAGTTCGCGGGCGACCGCCGACAGGCTTCCCCGTTCGGCCACGCGGACGAAGGTGCGCATACGTTCGAGCGTGACGTCCAATTTATCCGTTTTCCGGCATAATCATATCCAGTCCCACCATATACCGGATCGCCACTCCCCATGATACCTGCTCACCGGTTGCATCACACAGCCGGAGCCGGTCATGAAAATCCTCCTTGTCTTCGCCCACCCCGAACCGCGCTCGCTCAGCGCGTCGCTGCGCGACGTCGCCATCCAGGACCTGGAAGCACAGGGCCATGAGGTGCAGCTGTCCAACCTGTACGATATGGGTTGGAAATCGGAGATTGATCGGGACGACTTCCCGACGCTTCCGGCCGGGGACCGGTTGAAGGTGCCCGGCTCGTCGCGCGGCGCCTTCGATGCCGCGGCGCTGACCGCGGATGTCAGGACCGAGATCGGGAAGCTGCGCTGGGCGGACACGCTGATCCTTCAGTTTCCGCTCTGGTGGTTCTCGATGCCGGCGATCCTCAAGGGCTGGGTCGACCGGGTCTATGCCAACGGCTTCGCCTATGGCGTCGGCGAGCACAGCGACCGCCGCTGGGGCGACCGTTACGGCGAAGGGGCCCTGGCCGGCAAGCGCGCCATGCTGATCGTAACCGCGGGCGGTTGGGAGGACCATTATTCGCCGCGTGGGATCAACGGGCCGATGGACGACCTGCTGTTCCCGATCAACCACGGCATCCTCCACTATCCGGGCTACGAGGTGCTTCCGCCGTTCGTGGTCTACCGTGCCGACCGGCTGGACGAGGCCGGCTTCGAGCAGGTCGCGGAGCGGCTGCGCGGGCGGATGCGGACGCTCGCGACGACGACGCCACTCCCCTTCCGGCGTCAGAACGGCGGCGATTATCTGATCCCGGCCATGCAGCTCCGGCCGGGCCTCGAGGCTCCGGGCGTTGCCGGATTCACTCTCCATCTTACGCACGGCGATCCGGGCAAGATCGATTGAGGCAAGGGCGCAAGGCTGCCACGGGCGGCGCGGGTTTCGCGATACCCCGAATTTCTCGGGCCTACCTCCACGAGGGTGTGGTTTGTCCGGCACGCCCGCAACTACGCTGGAGAAGCACCGATGCCGGCGCCCGCCTGCGGCCGGATTGCCCCGGATCCGAACCCGTTCCTCGTCCATCCGGCCGATGGCGCCTTGTTCCAGTCGACGCCCCAAGAACACGGGCCCAGAACCCGTGCGACGACCAAAAGAACGATGCAATGGGAGGAATCATGAAGACCGGTCTGAACACCGCGCTTTTTCTGGCGGTTGCATGCCTGACGATGCCCGCCGGAGCCCAGGACTATCCGCAGCCGCCCGGCAACCTCGAGAAGTTGCAACAATTCAAGACCACCGGCGACGTGGCCGAAATCCCGGTCGTTCCGCAATCCGGTCCGAAGGCGGCGGCGATCACCAA
Organism: Azospirillum sp. 11R-A; assembly: GCF_049472615.1. NCBI lineage: Bacteria > Pseudomonadati > Pseudomonadota > Alphaproteobacteria > Rhodospirillales > Azospirillaceae > Azospirillum > Azospirillum sp. 11R-A. The sequence continues at coordinate 119,147 of NZ_JBCEBL010000012.1, forward strand.
GACCCTGTCGCGGATCAAGCTGCCGCAGGGCTTCAAGATCGCGCTCTATGCCATCGTGCCCGACGCCCGTCACATGGCCGTCGGGCCGCAGGGCGTGGCTGTCTTCGTCGGGACACGCAAGACCAAGGTCTACGCGGTCACCGATCGGGACAAGGACCGCGTCGCCGACGAAGTGAAGGTCTTCGCGCCGACGATCAATTTCTCGGTGCCGAACGGGGTTTGCTTCTCGAAAGACGGATTCCTGTTCGTCGTGGAGCAGAACCGGGTGCTCACCTTTCCCGCCGCCGAGTTCTTCTATGAGGGCGCCGACGTCGCCGCCTTCCAGGTGGCCAAGGGCGGCGAACTCATTCCGAAGGAGGAGGAAAGCTACAACCACACCGCCCGCGTGTGCCGGGTGGGTCCGGACGACAAGCTCTACATCGCGCTCGGGCAGCCCTTCAACGTGCCGGCATCCGACAAGCTCGACCTCTACAGGAAATGGGGGATCGGCGGCATCGTCCGCATGGACCGCGACGGGAAGAACCGCGAAGTCTATGCCTGGGGGGTGCGCAATTCCGTCGGCATGGACTTCAACCCCAAGGACAAGGCGCTCTGGTTCACGGACAACCAGGTGGACGGCATGGGCGACGATGTCCCGCCGGGCGAGTTGAACCGGGCGGAAAAGCCGGGCCTGAACTTCGGCTTCCCTTATTATGGGGGCGGCAAGATCCGCACCGTCGAATACAAGGATCAGCAGGCGCCGGCAGACGCGGTGTCGCCGCAGGTCGAATACGACGCGCATGCGGCCGATCTCGGCATGACTTTCTACAGCGGCAGCCAGTTCCCGGCGAAGTACCGCGGCGGCATCTTCGCCGCCGAACACGGGTCGTGGAACCGCACCAAGCCCATCGGGGCGCGGATCATGTTCACCTCGCTGAAGCCGGACGGCACCGCGGACAAGACCGAGGTCTTCGCCGAAGGCTGGCTCACCTCGGACGGCGAATATCTCGGGCGGCCGGTCGACGTGGCGGTGCTGGCCGACGGCTCGCTGCTGGTGTCGGACGATTTCGCAGGAGCCGTCTACCGGATCTCCTATGGGCAATGAGGGGTGATGCGGTCGGCTGGGAGGATGAGGATGCGATACCGGTGGAGCGTGCCGATCCTGCTGGGACTGGCCGTCTATGCGGCCGGCGCCCATGCCGGAGATCCGGGGGCGGGAAGAAAGAAGGCCATCCAGTGCCAGACCTGCCACGGGCTGGACGGGCTCTCCAGGATTCCGGAAGCGCCCAATCTGGCCGGGCAACCGGAAATCTACCTCCGCAAAGCGCTCACCGATTACAAGACGGGTGCCCGCAGGAACGAGATGATGTCGGTGGTCGCCCCGTCGCTGAGCGAGGCGGACATCGACGATCTCGCATCCTATTTCAGCTCCATCCGGATCGAGGTGACGCCGCCGTAGCGCCGCAGGACCGGTGCGGGACCTGACAAAACCTTTGCGGGATCAGGGCGACCGGTCGATGACCCCGCTCAGGTGAATGGCGAGTTCGACCGAGAAGCGGCGATCCGGGCTTTCGACATCGATGCCGAACAGCTCTTCGATGCGCGTCAGCCGATAGCGCAGGGTGGTGACGTGTACGCCGAGCTGGTCGGAGCAGGCCTTGGTGCGGCACCCCGTCTTCAGATAGGCCGACAGCGTCTCCAGATAGGGCGTCCCGTGCTGGCGGTCGTACTCGATGAGGGCGCCGATGCTGTCGGCGACATAGCCGCGCACCTCGTGGGTGTTGGCGGCGGCCAGCAGCATGGGCAGCGGACCGAACTGCCGGGCATCGAGGACGCCGGGGCGGCCGAACTCTTCGGCGATCCGGATCATTCGCCAGGACCGGTCCCACGCCTCCGCATAGTCCGGCGGGGCCATGCATCGGCTCGTCAGCACGACGAACGGCTCGGCGTGCAGGATGTCGGCGACGGACCGCGCGATCTGCGCCATCAGCCGTTTGACCGGTCCATGGCTGCGCTCGTCGACGGCGGGAATGAGGCAGACCAGTCCGGCCGGAACGGTGACGAGCGTGCCGGCGATCCCGTGCAGCGACAGCAGCCGCTGGACCGGAAGCTGGAGGTCGGCCGCCGCGCTCACCGCCCGCGGACTGCGGCCGGGCAGCCCGACCAGGATCATCTGGGCCGGCAGATCGAGGTTGAGGCCGAGCCGCAGCGCGCGCTGTCCGATGTCCAGCGGATCCCGCCATCGCCGCTCCACCAGCTCCAGGAACAGCTCGGTCACTGTCCGGTTCTCGTAGCGGAAGCGGATGACGTTGCGCAGCATCTGGATGCCGAGGGCGTGCTTGATGCCGTCGAGCAGGAGCTGATCGGCCTGGCCGTAGGGCTGCGGTCCCGGAAAGATCATCAGCACGCCGACCACCTCGCCGTCGGCGGTCAGCGGGTCGATGCGCGGCGCCGTGCGGATGCGCTTGCCGTTGACCTCCCAGAACAGGGTCGCCCCGGTGGCGGCGGGCCCGGTGGCAACGGGATGGTCGATGGCATCGCGCGCCGCCTTCATGATCGAGGGGCCGAGGTCGGCCGCGACCGCCGCCTGCCAGTCGGCGTCGCCGATGTCGCTGCCGCAGGGCGCCCGGTCGGCGGTGACGAGGTTGGCGGTGAAGTCGACGATGACGATGGAGTAGGGCAGCAGGTCGCGGATGCGGGGCAGCAGGGTCGCCATCGCCCCGTCCTCCAGCGCCTGCCGCAGCAGCGAGGTGTTCACTTCCAGCGCCCGTTGCAGGCGTTCGGCGGCCAGGGTCTCGGCACGCAGCCGATGCTGGCGCTCCACCGCGATCTCGCCGAGCTGGACGATCATGCCGATGAAGGCCAGATCCTCCTCGCTCACCTCGATAATGCCGCGGGACACGACGCTCAGCACCAGCGGCCGGCCGCTGTCGTCGGTGCAGTTCATCGGCACGACCAGCACGCTGTGATAGTCGCGCTCGAAAGCTTCCCGGCGATAGCCGGGGAACTCCTCCGATACGCGGGCGTCGGGGATGAAGATCGGCTCGTTCCGCCGCAGGGCGACCAGGGACGGGCTGGTCGCCAGCTCCCAGCGGTCGGGCAGCGGGCGCTGGATCAGCGTCGGGTCGTGGCGGACGACGACCAGGGCGTAGCCATGCTCGACATCGACCGCCATGATCGACCCCATCGACCAGTTGGCATGGCGGCAGGCGGCCAGGACCAGGCGCTGGAGCACCGTCGCCAGATCCCCGCCCGAATTGATCAGGCTCGCCACCACGCGCAGCGACTGGATGCGCGACGTCTCGACCATGTTCCTCCGGCGAACGGATGGGCCAAGGCCCGGTTTCGACCGACTCTAACCCGATGACGGCACTCGGAAAAAGCGGAACGTCAGCGCCCGTCCGGCGGCGGGGCACCCGGCGGCCCGATATCGGCAGGCGGGGTGCCGGAGGGCTCAACGGTCGTCCGGGGGCCGGAGATCGCCGCTCCGGTCAGGCTGTCGGGCGGCAGCGGGCGGAAGGCCGGCGGGCCGGGCGCCCGATCCCGCTCCCGCACGGCGCGGCGGATCAGGACGAAGGCGGCCAGCGCGGTGCAGCCGGCGGCGGCGTAGACGAACAGTCCCGACGGGCCGAGCCTGTCCATCAGCAGGGCGCCCGGCACCGGACCGACCATCGCCCCGGCGGCCCAGACCACCAGCAGGCCGCTGACCGTGGGGACGATGCGGCCCGGCGGCACCACGTCGCAGGCGTGGGCGACGCACAGGGCGTAGATGCACAGGACCTGGCTGCCCCACAGCGCGAACCCCGTCCACACCAGCCAAGCCGGGCTGCCGGCCGGCAGCAGCGCCAGCCCGGCGGACAGGACGGCGCCGGTCGCGGCCACGGCGGCGATCACGACGCGGCGGTCCCGCCGGTCCGACAGCGCGCCGAGCGGCCATTGGGCGAGAAGGCTGCCGCCCTGGAGGGCGACGAGCAGGGCGGCGGCGGCCGGTTCCGACAGGCCGATGCGCAAGCCATACAGCGGGGCGAACGCGATCATCGTGCCGGTCACCACGCCGACCGCGAAGCAGCCGACCAGGGCCGACGGCGCCAGTCTGAACAGTCCGCCGAGGTCGAGCGAGACGGCGGTCGGCAGCGCCGGGCGGACCGGCCGGGTGACGGCGACCGGCAGGACCGACAGCAGGATCAGCAGGATGAGCAGCCGGAAGGGCTGGTCGCCGCCGGGGTCGAGCAGGAGCGGGCCGGTCATCAGCGCCAGCTTGGTGGTGACCATGTAGACCGCCAGGATCCGCCCGCGGTTGCCGTCCTGCGCTCCGGCGCCGATCCACCCCTCGATCACCGTGAACAGCCCGGCGAAACCGACGCCGGTCAGCGCGCGCAGCAGGACCCAGCCGACGCTGCCGCCGGCCAGCGGCAGGGCGAGCGCGAGGATCGCCATCAGCGCCGCCAGCCCGGCATAGGCGCGGACGAAGCCGAGCTTGCGGACGACTCTCGGCGCCGCCAGACAGCCGGCGGCGAAGCCGACGCCGTAGGCGGACGCCACCATGCCGATGTCGGCCGCCGACAGCCCCTGCGCCTGCATGCGCAGCGGCAGCAGGGCCTGGAGCAGCCCGTTGCCGGCCTGCATCAGGACGGCGGCGGCCATCACCGGCAGAAGCGGCGGCATCATCAATAGCCGCGCCCCCGCTCGACCCGGTTGGCCAGCGGCCGCCCGTCGCGGAAGGCCGCCAGGGTCGCCGCCACCTGTTCCACCGCCTGCGCCGGGTGGGTGGCGGCGGCGCTGTGGGGGGAGACGCGGATGCGCGGATGCCGCCAGAAGGGATGGTCGGCCGGCAGCGGCTCCTCGCTGAACACGTCCAGGCTGGCGCCGCCCAGCCGGCCGCAATCGAGGGCGTCGAGCAGGTCCGCCTCGACCAGATGGTCGCCGCGCCCGGCATTGACCAGCACGGCCCCGGCCGGCAGTCGGGCGAACAGGCGCCGGTCCAGGATGCCGCGGGTGTCGGCGGTCAGCGGCAACAGGCAGACCAGCTGGTCGCACCGCGGCAGCATCGCCTCCAGCCCGTCGGGGCCGGCGAAGCACTCGACGCCGTCCAAATGCTTCGGCGACCGGCTCCAGCCGAGGACGCGGTATCCCAGCGCCCCCAGGACGGCGGCGGCGGCCCGTCCCAGCTCCCCCAGCCCGAGCAGCCCGATCGTGACCTCGCGGGCGGGCCGGTAGGGCAGCCACCGCCAGACCCCCGCCGCCTGCGCGGCGTCGAACTCGTCGGAATGGCGATGCCAGCGCAGCACCTGGAGGGCGACGAAGCCGGCCATGTCGTCGCTCAGGCTGTCCGCCACCATGCGGACGAGCGGCACGTCGGGAAGCGACGGGTCGGCCAGCAGCGTCTCGACCCCGGCGCCGAGCGACATCACCAGCCGCAGCTTGGCCAGTCCGGCGAAGATGCCGGGCGGCGGCTGCCACACCAGCGCCATGTCGATGTCGTCCGGGTCGCCGACCTCCGGCCAGACCCGCAGCGTCACGTCGGGAAGGCGGCGGTGCAGGGCCTCCCGCCACAGGCCGGCATTGTCGATGCCCGAACAGAACAGCAGCGTCATCGGGCGGCGTTGCAGCGGCATGTCGGTATAGCCTCGATCCATTCGAAAAGCCGGGCGTGGGCGGGAGCGGGCGCGCTGGAGCCTCAACGGGCGCCGGCCTTTTCCGCGTCCATCTCCTCCATGTCGAGGAAGCGGTCGCCGATGCGGGGATGGGCGCGGCTGCCGTCCGATGCGCCGATGGCGACCAGCAGCTCGTCGGGACCGGGGGAGTCGGGAACCTGGAAATTGGCGGTCAGGAAATGCGCCCGCTTGCCGGTCTCCGTCTTGTGGATCATCGGCAGGGCGAGCAGGGCACCGGGGGCGTTGCGGGTGTTGGTGAAGCTGAGGAAGGTGGTGCCCTGCGCCGCTTCGCGGAACATGTTGCCGAAGCGCAGCGTGTGGATCAGGGCGGAGGCGTGCTCGATCTCGCCGTTGACGCCGACCGACGCGGCCTTGCCATAGGCCTCGATGCGCGCGGCCGGCATCAGGGCGACCAGGCGCCGCGTCATCTCGGCCCCCAGCACCGGGGCCACCCGCAGGATCTCCGGCCGCAAGTTCTCGACGAAGCCCTGGCCGGCCCAGGGGTTGCGCAGCACGGCGGCGACGACGACCGACGTGATCGGCCGTTCGGCCGGCTTGCCGCCCTCGACGATGGTCTCCTCGATGAAGGTGGAGATCTTGCGCAGTCCGATGTCCATCATGTCCTGTCCGATTCTCTGATGTCCGGTCCCGGAGCCGGCCGGACCAGGTGCGGCCGGCGGCTCCGGAAAGTGGAAACTGGGGAGTGTTTGCGGTGGGGTCAGCTCGCCGCCCTGGCGCTGGCGACCCACTGCTCGAAGGTCGGCTTGTTGGCGGCGAGCCACTCCTGGGCGAGCGCCCGGATATGGCTTTCGCTGGCGCCCTTCTCGCTGATGCTGCGTTCCCACCCGGCCCAAATCTGCAGCGGGAAGCCGATGGTCTCGACCAGCGCCTTCACCGCCGGGTTGGCGGCGATGAAGTCCCGGTTGGCGACGGTGTTCCAGTTCCAGGAGGCCATGGCCATCCGGCAGGGGTCGGCGCCGCCGGCACAGCCCGACACGCCGCTGACCAGTGCCGTGCCCTTGTTGGGCACCGATGGGGGCAGGGCGTCGAACGGGGTGGGCAGCCAGACCACGTCCTTGCCGGGGACCAGCGTGTTGGTGACCCAGGACGGGCTCCAGGCGTAGAAGAAGGCGGGCTCGCCGCGGCGGACGCGGGCGACCGCCTCCACCATCAGCGGCTCGTACTTGCCGCGCACCGAGGTCACCGTGTCCTTCAGGCCGAACTTGTCGAGCTGGAAGTCGACCACGTCGCCGCAGCTCCAGCCGGGATCGCAGTTGACCAGATCCGCCTTGCCGCCCTTGCCGAACAGCGCGGCGATCTTCGGGTCCTTCATCTGCTCCAGCGAGGTGATGTGGTGGGCGTCGGCCGTCTTCTTGTCGATCAGGTAGCCGTTGACCCCGCCCTCCTTGATCAGGCCGCCGCCGACGATGGTCGCCTGCTGCTCCACCTTGCGGAAGGCGGGCTCGCGCTGCGGGAAGTTGATGTCGGTGGCGATGTCGAGGTCGCCCTGCGCCGCCGCCTGGAAGAACAGGGTCGTGCTCAGCGTGCTGAGCTTGACCGAATAGCCGAGTTCCTTGAAGGCGGCGGTGACGATCTGGGCGGTGACGTAGTTGGCGCCGAGGCTGTCCGACTGGGCATAGCGGATGGTCTTGCCCTTGCCGGGCTGGTCGGCGGCCAGGGACGGCTGGACGCAGGCCGCGGCGAGGAAGGCGGCGACGGAGAGGGACTTGGCGACCGACTTTGTGAAGAAGGGCATGGCGGTTTCCTCGAACGGGGTCGGGACGGGATTCGGGTGGAGCGGGGCTTGCGGTCTGGGATCTGGATCACTGGTCCGGACTGGAGATCGCCGGTTTGGAGGTGGCCGGGCCGGCGGCGGTCTTGCCGTCGGCCGGACGGCCGGAGCGGACGAGGGCGCGCAGGCTGCGGAGCAGCGGGCGACCGCCGGGGCCGCCGGGCTGGGCCATCTTCTGGGTGATGCGGTCGAGCATCATCGCCAGCAGGACGATGGCGATGCCGCCCACCGCGGCGCGGCCGACGTCGAGCCGCCCGAGGCCCTGGAGCACCACCAGCCCGAGACCTTCCGCCCCGATCATGGCGACGACGACCGACATCACCATCGCGGTCAGCACCGTCTGGTTCAGGCCGCCGAGGATGGTCGGCACGGCGAGCGGAAGCTGGACCTCCCACAGCAGCTGCCGCTTGGTGGCGCCGAAGGCGAGGCCGGCCTCGACCATCTCGGTCTCGACCATGCGGATGCCGAGGTTGGTGAAGCGGATCAGCGGCGGGGCCGCCGCCGTCACCACCGCCACCTCGCCCGGCACCGTGCCGACGCCGAACAGCATCACCACCGGCACCAGATACACGAAGGTCGGGGTGGTCTGCATGATGTCGAGGATCGGGCGGACCACGCCCCACATCCGGTCGCTGCGGGCGCAGCCGATGCCGATGGGGATGCCGATGGCCGCGCAGATGACGATGGCGGTGGTGATCAGCGACAGGGTGGTCATCGCCTCCGACCAGACGCCCAGTGCGGCGATGGCGACCAGGGCGACGGCGCTGAAGCAGGCGACCCCCAGGCTGGCCAGCCGCCAGGCCAGCAGCACCGCCACCGCCACGATGGCGAGGAAGGGGATCTCCTGAAGCAGGAAGATGTTGAGGTTCAGCACATACTCGACCGGCCATTTGATGGCGAGGAAGAGCGGGCGAAGATTCAGCGCGATCCACGCGACGCCGTCCTGGATCCAGGCGTCGACCGGGAAGACGTTGAGGTCGTTTGCGTCAAGCATGCAGGCCTCCCGCTGGGTGAGGAGGGGCGGAGGCGATGCCCGCCAGGATGCGGTCGGCGGCGAGCGTGCCGGTCAGCCGGCCCCCCTCGTCGACCACCGCCATCGGCCGTCCGGCCCGGTGGGCGCGGGCGGCGTCGAGAAGGCTGTCGCACTCGCGCACCGTGACGAAGTCCTTGCGCAGGGCGCCGATGCCGCCATTCCCGAGCCCAGCTGTTTCGCGCAGGCCCCGCAGCGTGTCGGCGTCGAGCGCGCCGACGACATGGCCGCCGTCGTCGAGCACCAGCCCGCCGCCGTCGCCCGTCTCGGCGAGGCACAGGCCGGCGGCCAGCGGGACGGGCTGCACCGGGGTCATCGCCCAGCGGGCGTCGAACAGGCGCGAGCGGTCGACCTCGCGGGTGAAGGCGGCGACATAGTCGCTGCCCGGCTCAAGCACGATCGACTGGGGGGTGCCTTCGCGGACCAGCTCGCCGTCGGCCATGATGGCGATCCGCGTGCCGAGCTTCAGCGCCTCCTGGAAATCGTGGGTGATGAACAGGATGGTCTTCTTCAGCGTGCGCTGGAGGCGCAGCAGCTCGTCCTGCATCTCGGTGCGGATCAGCGGGTCGAGCGCGCTGAACGCCTCGTCCATGATCAGCACGTCGGCATCGGTGGCGAGCGCGCGGGCGAGCCCGACCCGCTGGCGCATGCCGCCGCTCAGCTCGTGGGGATAGTGGTTGCCCCAGCGCGCCAGCCCGACAATCGACAGAACCTCTTCCGCCCGGCGCCGCCGGGCCTGGGGGGAGACCCCCTGGAGCTTCAGGCCGAACTCGGTGTTCTCGGCGACGGTGCGGTTGGGCAGCAGGGCGAAATGCTGGAACACCATGGAGATGCGCTTGCGACGGATGTCGCGCAGCTCCGCCTCGCCGGCGGCGACGATGTCGCGGCCGTCCAGCAGGATGCGGCCGGCGCTCGGTTCGTTCAACCGGTTGATGCAGCGCGCCAGGGTGGATTTGCCCGATCCCGACAGCCCCATCACCATATAGATGGCACCGCTCGGAACCGACAGTGAAACGTCGCTCAACCCTACAACCATTCCGGTTTTTGCCAGAACTTCAGATTTTTTTGCACCTGCGGCCAACATCCGCAGGGCCGGATCGGGAGATTTGGAGAAAACTTTATACAGATTCTCTACCCTCAGTCGTTCTGTCACAACCGTCTCCCATCGTTGTGTTCGGTGGGCTTTCCCTGTCTTTAAGATTTTTACTTGTGCCCATTAGGAAGACTTGCGCGTCTTCCTGTCTTCCTGCGAAACAGAGGAAAAGCAGCCCTATCGTTCCTGCGAAACGGAGCATGACGCTGCCGGTTCGTCATTTCAGGGGCGAGAAGGCGGTCGGCAGCAGGATGCGGTTTTCCGCCGTCTCGATCAGCGCCGCCAGCTTCGGGATGAAGGCCTGCCAGCGCGGATCCTCGGAAAGCTGCTGGCGGCGGGCGGTACGGTCCTCGAAATCGGCATAGCCCCACATGTGGACGACATGGTTGAGCGGGCCGATCTCGCTGACGAAGTAGCCGATCAGGTTGCCGAGGATCGGTTGCTGGATCGCCAGCCCCTCGCCCTGCACCAGCGCAAGATACTCGCGCAGCTTGCCCGAACGGATGCGGTAGATGCGTTCCTCGACGATCATGGTGTGCCTCCCGTGCCGTCCCCGGCGATCTCCTGGCGGATTTTGCGGGCGATGCGGAAGCATTCGACGCCGGCGGGAATGCCGCAATAGACCGCGATCTGGATCAGCGCCGCCTGCAGCTCGGCATCGGACAGGCCGTTGCGGATTGCACCGCGCAGGTGCAGCTCGAACTCGTGCATGCGGCCCAGCGCCGCGATCATGCCGAGGTTGAGCAGGCTGCGCTGGCGGCGGTCGAGCGCGTCGTCGGCCCAGCACTGCCCCCAGCAATATTCGTTGACCATCTGCTGGAAGGGCCGGGAGAAGTCGTCGGCCGCCGCCATCGCGCGGTCGACATAGGCGTCGCCGAGCACGTCGCGCCGGACGCGTTCGCCCGCCCGTTGCAGGGGTTCATCCATGGCTTGCGCCCTCCTTCGGCTGCTCGGCGGACGTCAGGAAGCGCCCCATCAGCCCCGCCACCGCGTCCGGCGCCTCGATCAGGATCGAGTGGCGCAGGCCCGGCAGGATGTGCAGAGCCGAACCGGGGATGCTGTCGTGCATGGTGCGCGCCATGCGCGGGTTGGAGCCGATGTCCTCCTCCCCGGTGGCGATCAGGGTCGGGCAGCGGATCTGGTCGAGGAAACCGCCGAAATCGGTCTCCGCCAGGACGCGGTAGGCGGCGGCGTAGCAGTCGGGGTCGTTCCCGGCGTTGCGTTCGCGTAAGGTCCGGATCAGCTCCGGGTTCCGCTCCTGGAAACCCTCGGTCAGCCAGCGCGACAGCGAGGCGTCGTAGTGCGAGCCCGGCTCTCCGGCCTGCAAGGCCGCCAGACGGTCGAGCACCCGCCGGCGCTCCTCCGGATTGCGGCCGGCGACGGTGGACAGCAGCACCAGCCGCTTGACGCGCTCCGGATGGGTCAGGGTCAGGCGCTGGGCGATCAGTCCGCCCAGCGAGAATCCCGCCAGGTTGAAGCGGCCGAAGCCGGCATGGTCGGCCAGCGCCAGCGTCTCGCCGACGAAATCGTCGATCTCGTAGCGGCCTTTGATCCTGGTGGACCGGCCATGGCCGCGCAGGTCGAAGGTCAGGATGGTGAAGCGGTCGGCGAGCCGCTCCACCACGCCGCTCCAGGCCTCCAGGTAGGAGCCGACGCCGTGGATGCAGACCAGCGGCTCCGGCCCCCGGCCGTCGAGCCGGTAGTTCAGCGTCACCGGCCCGACTGTGAAGTGACGGGAGTCGGCCATGGTCAGCGCCCCGCCGTGGCCAGGCGCGGCTCTGCCGCGGCAAGGCGGCGCTCTTCCTCGAACCGGCGGTCGCGCTCTCGCGCGGCGAAGACCGGCAGCACCTCGCGGGTGAACAGGTCGAGCGTCTTGCGCTGGAGCTCGACCGGCAGGTTGAAGGACAGGCCGAGCGAGAACTGGTCGACGCCGGCCGCCTCGTAGTCCAGCAGCTTTTCGATCACCTCGTCCGGCGTGCCGAACATCAGGTTCTTCAGGACGTTCTCCGGCTTGTAGTTGTCGCGGCCGGCGACGCTTTCGTAGGACACCGCGGTCGGGAAGCCGTTGGTCACCGTGCCGATGTTCTGGAACAGGTTCTCGAAGCTGCGGCCATAGTCGATGCTGTGCCGCACCGCCAGTTCGGCCTCCTCCGGCCGCTCGTAGCAGCAGGTGCGGCGCTGCATCATGAAGCGCGGGCGCGGCACCTCCGGATGGTCGGCCACCGCCTTGCGGAACTTCTCGCCCAGCACGGCGATCTCGGCCGCCGGGGCGGCCAGCGGCGTCGACAGGATGCTGGCGCCGATGCCGACGGCCCAGTCGAAGGTGCCGGGGTCGCGGGCCGCCACCCAGATGCGCGGGTGCGGCGCCTGCAACGGCTTGGGCACTGAGGTCGCCAGCGGGAACTTCCAGTAATGGCCGTCATGGGCGTAGTCGCCGGCCCACAGCTTCTGCACCGCCGGCACCAGCTCCTTCATGTAGGCGACGCCCTCCTGCTGGGGCATGCCGCCGGCCATGCGGTCGAACTCGTACTGGTAGGCGCCGCGGGCGATGCCGAACTCCAGCCGGCCGCCGGTCAGGTGGTCGCACAGCGCGGCTTCGCCGGCCAGCCGGATCGGGCTCCAGTAGGGGGCGACGATGGTGGCGGTGCCGAGCCGGATGCGCTCGGTGTGCTGGCCGAGCCAGGTCAGGATGGTGAAGGGGTTGGGGGAAATCGTGCACTCGATGGTGTGGTGCTCGGCGGTCCACAGGGTTTCGAAACCGCCCTGGTCGGCCATCTTCACCAGCTCCAGCATGGTGCCGGTCACGTCGCTCATCGGCGTGTCGGGTGAGAAGCGCTCCATGGAAAGCGCGACGGCGAACTTCATGTCCTTGTCCTTTTCTCGGGGGAGGAGAAGCCCGGTCGGGGCGGATCAGCGCAGCCGGATGACGAAGGGGTCCTGCATGGCGCCGGAATAATCGATGACGACGTTCTTCGACCGCGAGAACTCGCGCATCACGTCGAAGCCGCCGCGCCGGCCGTAGCCGCTCTGCTTGAAGCCGCCGTTCGACGACATGTAGGCGGCGGCGCGGTAGGTGTTGATCCAGACGGTGCCGGCGTCGATCCGGGTGGCGAAGCGCATGGCGCGGTCGATGTCGCTGGTCCAGATGCCCGACGCCAGGCCATAGCGGGTGTCGTTCGCCATGGCGATCATCTCGTCCTCCGAGGCGAAGGGCACCACGCCGACCACCGGGCCGAAGATCTCGTCCTGCATGAAGCCCATGTCGTTGCGCGCGTCGGCCAGCACCGTCGGCTCGAAGTACCAGCCCTTCTCCAGCCCCGCCGCCTGGGGCCGCCGTCCGCCGGCGGCCAGCCGGGCGCCGTCGCGCTGGCCCGAGGCGACATAGTCCTCCACCTTGGCGAGCTGCGCCGACAGGGCGAGCGGGCCGATGTCGGTGGTCTCCTCCATCGGGTGGTTGACGGTGATGCGCCCGGTGCGGGCGACCAGCGCCTCGACGAAGCGGTCGTAGATGGCGGCCTCGACGAAGCAGCGCGACCCGGCGACGCAGGTCTGCCCGGCTGCGGCGAAGACCCCGGCGACCACGCCGTTCACCGCCCGCTCGATGTCGACGTCGCCGAACACCACATGGGGCGACTTGCCGCCCAGCTCCATCTGGCAGGGCACGAGGTTGGCGGCGGCGGTGGCGGCAATGCGGCTGCCGGTCTGGGTGCTGCCGGTGAAGACGATCTTCGCGATGCCGGGGTGGCGGGTCAGCGCCTCTCCGGCGGTGGCGCCGCCGCCGGTCACCACATTGACGACGCCGTCCGGGAAACCGGCCTCGGTGACCAGCTCGGCGAGCGCCAGGGTCGAGGCGGTGGCGTGTTCCGACGGCTTGATCACCACCGTGTTGCCGATGGCGAGGCAGGGCGCCAGCGTGCCGGTCAGCAGCATCAGCGGCGAGTTCCACGGCGTGATCATGCCGACGACGCCCAGCGGTTCGCGCAGGTTGAAGTTCAGCATGTCCAGCTTGTTCACCGGGATGGTGTCGCCCTGGAGCTTGTCGGCCATCCCGGCGAAATAGACGTAGCTGTCGGGGATGGCGCGCATCTGGGCGCGCATCTCCTTGATCAGCTTGCCGTTGTCGCGGGTCTCCATCAGCGCCAGTTCCTCGGCGTTGGCGAGGATCAGCTCGGCCAGGCGGCGCACCAGCTTGCCGCGGTCGCTCTGGGTCATCCGCCGCCACGCCGGATCGGTGAAGGCGGCCCGCGCTGCGGCGACGGCGGCATCGACGTCCTCGGCACCGGCGTCGGCCAGTTCGTACCAGGGCTCGGCGGTGGTGGGGTCGTAGCTCGGGATGTAGCGGCCGCTTTTCGGTTCGACGAACCGTCCGCCGATATAGAGGGCGCGGCGGGTGCCTTCGAGCGACCTGCAGGTGGTGTGCATCGCGGTCTCGTATTTTTGTGAAGGGGCGGCGGGGGATCAGCCGTTTTCGGCGAGGGCGCCGGGCCAGGGAGAGGGGCGGCCGTCGACCATCGCCAGCCGTCCGCCGTCGCTTGAGTCGATGTAGATGCCGAAGCGGTCCGCTTGCCGTTCCCGGACATAGCGGCGCAGCATCGCCCGGGTCTCGCGCGTCGCCATCGCCTCGAAGGGCAGGGCGTCGAGCGCGAAGAAGCGGAGGCCCGGCGGCAGGGTCATGGTCGCCGCATCGGCGGCGAGGCGGGTGCGATAGACCAGACAGCCGGCGTCCTGCCCGGCGACGTCGAAGACCGAATAGAGGAAGCTGTCGTCCGGCCGCAGCGGCAGCGTGCTCCCGTCCGCCAGGGGCAGCGCCCGTTCGGCCTTGCGGCTGCGGCCGCCCGGCAGGCGCCAGCCGCCCGCTCCGTCGGATTGCAGCAGGATGCCGTCGTCCGCTTCGACGAGGTAACCGACCTGCATGCCGTGTGGCATCTCCCCACCGGCGTTCGGGGCTTCGTGCACCGTCGCGTACCGGCCCCGGCAGAAGCCGAGCGGGGCTGCCCGGCCTGCCGTCCCGTCGGCGGTCCCGCTTGGGCTCCCGCTGGGGCCGAAGGCCTGCACGCGGCCGATGAGAACCAGATGGTCGCCGGCCATCACGCGGTCGTGCACCGTGCAATCGAACCAGGTGAGGCAATCGGTCAGGACCGGCGCGCCGGTGTGTTTCGGGCCGAAGGCGGTCGACTGGAATTTCTCGGGCGAACGGGAGGCGAAAAGGCTGGAGACATCGGCCTGTCCCGCATGCAGCAGATTCACGGCGAAGGACGACGTATTGCAAAAGATCGGAAAGCTGAACGACCGGTTTCCGATGCAGACAAGGACCAGAGGCGGATCGAGCGAAACGGATGTGAAGGAATTGGCCGTTATCCCACGGGGATTTCCGTCTTCGTCGAGCACGGTGACGACCGTAACTCCGGTCGGGAACATGCCGAAGGCGTTTCGAAGGTCTCTTTGATTGATGGGCGGTGGTTCATTCGAAGAGAATGTCACGTCTGCCTCCCTTCCATTACGAAGACGAGGCTACCTTGGGCGGAGACCGCCATCTTCCTCCTCTACAGAGGAATGTGCGACATTTTGTCCCATCGATTCCAAGGAATGGGCCCTGCCGCAGCAGCGCCGTCGCTGGCGGACAAGGGCTGCGGGCAGAGGGAAATGCAGTTGGGGCGAGGCAGATTTCCTGCCCCGCCCCAGCTCAGGCCAACGTCGGACTTTTAATCCATGTGCCGCCGCTTGCCCGGCCGACCGGCTCAGTTGGACGCGGCGCAGAGCTTCTCGCGGGAGGTCTGCTTGGCGGCTTCGGCGGAGAAGCCGTAGGGCTCGATGATCCTGGCGAACTCGCCGGACGCCTTCATCTCGGCCAGCACCTTGTCGAAGGCGTCGCGCAGTGCCGTGTCCTGCTTGCGGAAGGCGGCGCCGTCGCAATAGACCGGGGCGCCCTTGACCGGGGCGACCACCTCGATGTTCGGGTCGTTGGCCTTGCCGACCAGATCGTGGATCGACAGGACCGGCAGCGAATAGACGTCGATGCGGCCGTCCTGCAACATCTTCATGCCGCTCTGCGGGTCCGGCACCACGATCACGCGGTCGCGCGGCACGCCGGCCTGCAACGCCAGCTTCTCCTCGGTGCCGCCGCCGGGAGCGCCGATTTTGGCGTTCGGGTTCTTGGCGATGTCCTCGTAGGAGGTCAGCTTCAGCGGGTTGCCCTTCTTCAAAGCGAAGGATTCGGCGTCGCAGAGGATCGGCTCGGAATAGGCTACGGCCTTGCAGCGCTCCGGCTTCATGAACAGGCCGGCGGTGACGGCGTCGAAGCGGCGGGCCTGGAGGCCTGGAATCATCGCGCCATATTCGGAGATCGAGGCGACGACGTCGTTGACCCCCAGCTTCTTCATCACCGCGCGGGCGACGTCGGGGGCGGCGCCCGACACGGTGCCGTCCGGCTTGACGGCGGTGTAGGGCGGTTCGTTGGCGATGCCGATGCGGGCGAATCCCTGTTCGCGCAGCGTCTCCAGCGTGTCGGCGGCGAAGGCCGGCGCGGCGAGCGTCAGGAGTGTCGCGGCGGCGATGCCGAAGCCTTTGGCGATCTTGAGGTGTTTCATGTCGGCCGTCCCTTTTTCCGTGATTCGGTGATTGCCCGGCCGGCGCTCCCGTCGGCGCGCCGGCCCCTGTCCGGTCGGTGTCGATACCGTTCTTCACATGCCCGCCTTCTGCCGAGGCGGGTTTCAACAGGCGGCGGTCAGCTCTCGACCGTTCCGACCACCGCGATGCAGTCGCCGGCCTTGACCAGACCGGGGAAATGCCGGGCCGCCAGGATGCCGTCCAGCGCCGCCCGGTATTCGGCCGGCGCCAGCCCCGTGCGGCCGATGGGGTGGATGCGGGCGAGCAGGTCGCCCGCCCGCACCGGCTGGCCCAGATCGACGCAGGCCTCGATCAGGCCGCTGTCCTCGGCGAAGCGGAAACAGTCGCCCGACGGCATGTCGAGCCAGCGGCTGGCTTCCGCCCGCCCATCCGCTGCCCGACCATCCACCGCCTGCCCATCCGTCAGGATCCCGGCGTGGCGCAGGACGTTGCGGACGCCGCGCTTGGCGATGGCGATGGTCTCCGCCCGGCCGGTGCCGCCGCCGCCGAGTTCGGTGGTGACGAAGGTCTTGCCCAGCTCCTCCGCCGTCGTGTCGTACATGCCGACCGCGTCGATCTCCAGCATGCGCATGGAGTAAGGCGCGGCGAAGGCGGCCACGGCAGCGAAGCAGCGCGCCTCCTGGTCCTTGTCGGGCAGGATGTGGGCGGCGGCGAAGGGCACGAAGTCCAGCGTCCGGCCGCCGGAATGGATGTCCATCACCAGATCGGCCAGCGGCAGGAGTTCGCGGGTGAAGTAATCGGCGATCTTCTGCGTCACCGTGCCGTCGGGGCGGCCGGGAAAGCTGCGGTTCAGGTTGCCCTTGTCGATGGGCGAGGTGCGGGTTCCCGCCTGGAAGGCCGGATAATTCATCGCCGGAACGATGATGACGCGGCCGGCGACCCGGTCGGCGGTGAGGGTCTGGGCGAGGTCGAACAGGGCGACGGCGCCCTCATACTCGTCGCCATGGTTGGCGCCGGTCAGCAGGGCGGTCGGCCCGCTGCCGTTGCGCACCACGGTGAGCGGGATCATCACGGACCCCCAGGCCGAATCGTCGCGGCTGTAGGGCAGGCGCAGAAATCCGTGCTGCACGCCGTCGCGGTCGAAATCGACCGTCGGGGTTATGGGGGAGGAGGCAAGTGCAACGGGCGCCATGGTCAGGACTTCACGAACAGCTTGCGCGGCACATTGGCCAGGCATTCGACGCCGGTGTCGGTGATGGCGATGCTCTCGGTGATCTCCAGCCCCATATCCTCCAGCCAAAGGCCGGTCATGAAGTGGAAGGTCATTCCGGGCTGGAGTTCGGTGCGGTCGCCGGGGCGCAGGCTCATGGTGCGCTCGCCCCAGTCCGGCGGATAGCTGAGGCCGATGGGGTAGCCGGTGCGGTTGTCCTTGGTGATGCCATAGCGCTTCAGCACGGCGAAGAAGGCGTTGGCGATGTCCTCGCAGCTGTTGCCCGGCCTGGCGGCGGCGAGCCCGGCCTCCATTCCCTCCAACGTCGCCTTCTCGGCATCGAGGAAGCCTTGCGTCGGCGTGCCGAGGAAGACAGTGCGCGACAGCGGGCAGTGATAGCGTTTGTAGCAGCCGGCGATCTCGAAGAAGGTGCCCTCGCCGAGCTTCATCGGCTTGTCGTCCCAGGTCAGGTGCGGGGCCGAGGCGTCGGCCCCCGACGGCAGCAGCGGGACGATGGCCGGATAGTCGCCGCCGAAGCCGTCCGCCCCGCCGATGCCCCCAATGCCCCGAATGCCGGCGTCGTAAATCTCGGCCACGAGGTCGCATTTGCGCATCCCCGGTTCGACCCGCTCGACGATGCGGGCATGCATCGCCTCGACGATGCGGGCGGCCTTGCGCATGTAGTCGAGTTCCTGCGGGCTCTTCACCGCGCGCTGCCAGTTGACCAGCGCCGTCGCGTTCTTGAAGCGGGCATTGGGCAGGTGGGTGGTCAGCGACTGGTAGGCGGCGGCGGTGAACCAGTAATTGTCCATCTCGACGCCGATGTTGAGCCCGCCCCAGCCGCGATCCGCCAGGATCGTCGACAGCAGGTCCATCGGATGGCGCTCGGTCGACTGCACGTAATGGTCGGGATAGCCGACGATGCTGTCATGGGCCAGATAGGCGGTGCGCTTGGCGCCGTTGGCGTCCTGGCCGCGTCCGTACCAGATCGGCTCGCCGTGCGGCGGCACGATCACGCATTGGTGGACGTAGAAGGACCAGCCGTCATAGCCGGTCAGCCAGGCCATGTTCGACGGATCGGTGACGATCAGCAGCTCGATGCCGGCCTTGTCCATGGCGGCACGGGTCTTGTCGAGCCGGGCGGCATATTCGGCCCGGCTGAAGTTCAGCGTCGGTTCCAGCATGTCGGGGTCTCTCTCGTAAGAGGAGGGATGTTCAGGCGTCGAAGACGGTGCCGGCGCCGGCCGCCAGGGCCCGGCCGCGCGCCAGCGTGGCGATGGCGGTGTCCTGCACCCCGGTTCCGGTGAGGTCGCAGACGGTAATGGCATCGGTGGACGCGCGGCCGGCGGCCTGCCCGGCGATGACGGCGCCCAGTTCCGGGAAGTCGCGGTCGGCGGCGACCGTGCCGGCGGCAATCGCGTGGTGCAGTTCGCCCAGCCGGCGCGTCTGCGTCAGGCGGTCGGCGACATAGAGGTCGGCACGGGACAGGATGGCGGGATCGAGTTCGTTCTTGTGCTCAGCGTCCGACCCCATGGCGGTGACGTGCTGGCCGGGTTCGAGCCAGTCCGCCATCAGGATCGGCCGGTCGGCCGGGGTGGTGGTGACGACGATGTCGGCGCCGGCGACGGCTGACCGGCCGTCCGTCGCGGCGTGCACGGGGAAGCCCAGCCGCTCCGACAGGCGGGCGGCGGCGGCGGCGGCGCGCTCGGGCTGGCGCGCCCAGAGGCGGGCCTCGCGGATCGGGCGGACCAGGGTCAGCGCCTCCAGTTGCAACGCCGCCTGCACCCCGGCGCCGAAGATGGCGGCGACGGCGCTGTCGGGACGCGACAGATGGCTGGCGGCGACCGCCCCTGCCGCGGCGGTCCGCACGTCGGTCAGATAGCCGTTGTCGAGAAGCAGGGCTTCGACCAGACCGGTCCGGCTGCTCAGCAGCACCATCAGCCCGTTGACGCTGGGCAGGCCGAGCGCCGGGTTGCCGAAGAAGCCGGGGCTGATCTTGATGGCGAAACCGTCGAGGCCGGGGACATAGGCGGTCTTGACGTCGACCTCGCCCCCGCTACTGCCGGCAAATTCGGGGATGTCGAGCCGCAGGATCGGCGGCATCGCCACCGGGCGGGTGGCCAGCGCCAGGAAGGCGTCCTCGACGCAGGCGACGGCATCGCGGTCGAGCGGAACGATCCGCCGCAGCTCCGCCTCGGTCAGGATGGTCATGCGGGGCATGGCAGGCCTCCGGTGATGATGCGGCGGTGCAGGTCCATGGCGATGTTGCGGCCAGACAGCAGCGCGATTGTGGGCCCGCGCGGCGTCACCTTGCCGGCGAGCAGTGCGGCGATGCCGACGGCGCCGGCACCCTCGACGATTTCCTGCTCGGCGGAATAGGCGTGTTCGATGCCGGCGGCGATCTCCGCCTCGGTCAGCAGAACCACGTCGTCGAGCAGGCTGGCGGCAAGCCGGTGGGTGTGGCGGTTGTCGAGCCCGATGCCGCCGCCGAGCGAATCCGCCAGCGTCTCCAACTCCTCGACCTGGACCGGGCGTCCGGCCTTCAGGCTGGCATGCATCGCCGCGCCGCGTTCCATCGACACGCCGATCACCCGCAGGCCTGGCCGCAGGGCCTTGGCCGCCAGCGCCACGCCGCCGATCAGGCCGCCGCCCGACAGCGGCACCAGCAGCAGCTCGGCGTCGGGCACCGCCTCGACGATCTCCAGCCCCAGCGTGCCCTGTCCGGCGATGACGTCGGCATGGTCGAAGGGCGGGACGGTGGCGAAGCCCTCCTCGCGGACCAGCCGGTCGACCTCGACCTGCGCGTCGTCCTGGGAGCGGCCGACGATGCGGATCTCCGCCCCCAGCGCGCGGATGCCCTCGATTTTGTTGGATGGGACCAGCGCCGACATGCAGACGACGCAGCGGACACCGGCCTGTGCGGCGGCATGGGCGAGCGCCCGGCCATGATTGCCGGTGGAGGCCGCCGCGACCCCCGTCGCCAGTGCCTCGCGCGGCAGGGCCGACAGCGCGTTGGTGGCGCCGCGCAGCTTGAAGCTGCCGGTGGTCTGGCGGGTTTCCAGCTTCAGGAAGACCGGGGCGCCGCAGCGGGCGGTCAGGCTGGGCGAGGCGACGGTCGGCGTCGCGAGGATCCGCCCGGCCAGCCGCGCGCGGGCGCGGAAGACGTCCTCCAGGCCGATGCCGTGCCCGCTCATGACCATGCATCCTGCGGCAGCGGCAGGGTCATCAGCCGCCCACCTTCGGGACGGGGCCGGTCGTCGCCGCACAGGCGTAGTGTGGCCCAGGCGGTGGCCTGATTGCTGGTGACGACGGGGCGGCCGATGGCGTCCTCGATCTCGGCGGCGACGCCGGCCGAGCGCAGGGCGGTGCAGGAGATGAACAGCGCGTCGGCGTCGGGCGGCATCGCCTCGACGGCGGCACGGACCAGACTGGCCGGCGCGATGCGCGCCATCTCGCGGTCGTCGTCCAGCCCGAAGCAGGTGAAGCGCGCGATGTCGAAGCCATGCACGCCGAAATAGGCGGCCATCGGCCGGCTGGTCTGTTCGGTGTAGGGGGTCAGCACGGCGATGCGCTGGGCGCCGAACGCGGTCAGGCCGTGGCGGGCGGCGGCGGGCGGGGTGATGACGGGAACACCCGGCTTGGCCGAGGCGATGGCCTGCTCGATGGCGTCGTCGCCCATCACGACGCTGGCCGAGGTGCAGGAATAGCAGATGGCGGCGAGCGGCTCGTCGGGCAGGATCAGCGCCGCCCCTTCGGCGAGGCGCGGCTGCATGCGGCGCAGATTCTCCGGCGTCGTCGGGTTGGCGTAGGCGATGCGCGCGGTGTAGATGCCGATGCGGTCGCTGGCGACCATGCGGCGGAAGTCCGGCTCGGTCGTGTGGTCGGTCGCCAGCACGACGAGGCCGACGCGCTTTTCGACCGGGCGGTCGTCGAAGTCCAGCGCGGTGGGCGAGCGCAGGATGGGAAGGGAGGGCATGGCTCGGAAACTCCGGGATCGGCGTGTCAGCGCGTCGGCAATCAGCGGGGTGGCCGGAACCGGCGTTCCAGCAGGTGCAGGGCGGGCACGGCGATCAGGCTGATGCACAGGAACAGGACGCCGACCATCGTCATCGGCTCCAGATAGCGGTAATTGCTGTTGGCGACGCCGCGGGCCTCGCTCATCAGTTCGATCACCGTGATGGCGGAGAGCAGCGGGGTTTCCTTGAACATCGCGACGAAGTAGTTCGCCAGCGCCGGGATCATCGGCGGTATCGCCTGCGGCAGGATGATGTGGCGCCAGGTCTGGTAGGGCGTGAGGTTGCAGGCCTTCGCCGCCTCCCATTGGCCGCGCGGCGTGTTGTCGATGCCGGCGCGGAAGACCTCCGACGTGTAGGTGGCGTAATGGAGGCCCAGGCCCACCACCCCGGCGGTCAGCGGCGACAGCAGCAGGCCCAGTTCCGGCAGCACGTAGAACAGGAAATACAGCTGCACCAGCAGCGGGGTGCCGCGGATGAACTCCACCACGAAGCCGGTGATGCGCGCCACCGGCCGGCTTTTCGAGCGGCGCAGCAGGGCGAAGCCCAGCCCGGCGGCGGCGGCCAGGATGGAGCCGAGCAGCGTGGCCAGCAGCGTGATGCGCAGGCCGTCCAGCAGCATCGGCATGATCTCGCGGACGAACTCCCAGTCCCATTCCATGGCCGGTTTCCTTAAGTGCGATCGGTTCAAACGGAATCGCTTGAAGCGTGAATCGCACGGAAAATCAGAAGCCTAGAGTCTGTCCGATGCTTCAATAAGCATCGGACAGACTCTAGGTGCGCAGCCCGTCGAGGCCGCGGGTCATGCGGCGCTCCAGGGCCTTCATGCCGGCCGAGATCAGGCTGGCATAGGCGAAGTAGATGACCAGCACGGTCAGGAAGGGTAGCGCGGTGCTGCCGGTCTGCGAGCGGACGACCTGCGCCTGGAAGGTGAGGTCGCTGAGCGAGATCAGCGAGACGACCGAGGTCGCCTTCAGCAGTTCGATGGCGTTGTTGCAGAAGGTCGGCACCATCACCACCGCCGCCTGGGGCAGCAGCACGTGGCGCAGGCTCTGCCAGCGCGTCAGGTTCAGGGCGACGCAGGCCTCGTGCTGTTCGCGGCCGATGGACTGCACCGCCGCCCGCACCACCTCCGCGCCATAGGCGCCGACATTCAGCCCGAGCGCCAGCACGCCGGCCTGCAACGGCGTCAGCGTCACCCCGATCAGCGGCAGGACGAAATAGGCCCAGAACAGCTGGACGAAGATCGACGTGCCGCGAAAGAACTCGATATAGGCGACCGACACGGCGCGCACCGTGGAATAGCGCGACAGCCGGCCCAGCCCGGCGAGGAAGGCGGCCGGCAGGGCCAGCGCGCAGCCCAGCACGGTCAGCTTCGCCGTCACCAGTGCGCCTTCCAGCATCAAGCCCAGATAGCCGGCCCAATCAGCCATGAAGCCGAGATCTCCTGCGTTCGGGGAAAAAGCGGAAACGGGCGCAGTCGGATGCGCCGAGCCTTCGGATGCGCTCAGATGCGCTGTCCGGCAGCGATGATCTTTTTCAGGAAGGCCTGGGTCCGCTCGTGCGTCGGGTTGGTGAAGAGCACGTCGGGCGGCCCCTCCTCCACGATGCGGCCGCGGTCGAAGAACAGCACGCGGTCGGCGAAATCGTGGGCGAAGCTCATTTCGTGGGTGACCAGCAACATGGTCATGTCGGTGGTCGACCCCAGCATCCGCATGACGCTCAGCACCTCTTCCACCAGTTCGGGGTCGAGGGCGGAGGTCACCTCGTCGAACAGCATGATCCTGGGTTGCAGCGCCAGGGCACGGGCGATGGCCACCCGCTGCTTCTGGCCGCCGGACAGTTGGGCCGGCATGGCGCGGGCCTTGTCGGCGAGGCCGACGAGGTCCAGCAGCTCCATCGCCCGGCGTTCGGCATCCGCCTTCCTCACGCCCTTGGTCAGCATCGGCGCCAGCGTGACGTTGTCCAGCACGCATTTGTGCGGGAACAGGTTGAACAGCTGGAACACCATGCCGATCTTGGTCCGCATCCGGTGCAGGTGCGCCTCGTCGGCGGGGACCAGACTGCCATTGCGCTCCATCTGGAACAGATGCTCGCCATCGATGCGGATGGTCCCGCTTTCGATGGTTTCCAGCGTCATCAGCGTCCGCAGGATCGTCGTCTTGCCGGAGCCGGACGGCCCGATCAGCGCCAGCTTCTCACCCGGCCGGACTGAAAAACACAGGTCCTGCAGCACGGTGTGCGAGCCGTAGCGCTTCGTGACCCGGTCGATGTCGATGATTGCGTCGGTCACACCGGTCTTCCCTTGCAATGGTTGGCGACCGTGGATGTGCGCAAACGATGCGGGACCGCTTAAATCATGTCAATCCGGAAAATCAAATCATGACAATTCCGGAGGGGGTAGGCTCGGGACGGTCACATGGCGAGCAGAACCGGCTCCGGGTCGCTGTTCAGCAGATTGACGATCACGCGCAGGCCGGTGTGCAGCTCCGCTTCGGTGGTGGAGCCGATGGAGACGCGCAGCGCGTCGGGGCGCGTGCCGGGACCGATGGCGAAGGCCGAGCCCGGCGCCAGCGCCACCCCCTGATGGCGGGCATGCGACACGAAGGTCGCCTCCGGCCGTCCTTCGCCCAGCGGCAGCCACAGATGCAGCCCTTCGGGATGGCTGCGGTGGGGAATGCCCTTCAGAAGCTCGGCGGCCAGAGCGTGGCGGCGGTGCAGGGCCTTGCGCTGCCATTCCACCATCTCCATCGCGAATCCGCTCTCGACCCAGCGGGTGGCGATCTCGGCGACGATGGGCGTCGCGATCCAGTTGGTCACCAGATGGCGGTTGGTGACGGCGGCGAGCAGCCGGTCCGGAACCACCAGATAGCCGGTGCGCAGGCCCGGCATCACCGTCTTGGTGAAGCTGGTGACGTAGAGGGTCCGTTCCGGCGCCAGGGCCGCCAGCGGCGGACGCCGTTCGCTCAGCAGCGGCCCGAGCGGGTCGTTCTCCACGATCGACAGATTGTGCCGTTGGGCCAGCCGCGCGATCTCCCGCCGCCGCTCCTCGCCCATGTGGGTCGCGGTGGCGTTGATCGGATTCGGCATGACGAACAGGGCCTTGGCCGTGCCGTCGCGGCAGGCGGCATCCAGGGCGTCGGGCCGGATCCCGTCCTCGTCGATGGCGACGCCGCGCAGCTTGATGCCGAGATAGGAGGCGAGCGGAAGCAGGGTATGGTGCCCGACCTCTTCCGTCACCACGGTCGATCCGGGAGGGGCGGCGGCCATCAGGGCGATGGTCATGCCGGCGGTGGCGCCGTTGGTCAGGGTGACGTTGGCCGCCGTCGTCTCCACCCCGCAGTGGCGCAGCCAGGACACCGCCGTCGCCCGGTGGCGGGCGAACAGGGTGTTGGGGCGGAAGGACAGCACCACGGCCGGCGGCAGGCTGGCGGCAAGCTCCACCAGCGCCCCCCGCATCGCCTCCACATGCAGGGGCTCGCACACCGGCTTCAGGATCGACAGGTCGATCACCTCGTCGGTGCGTTGCGGGATGTAGGGCGGGTCGACTTCGGTCTGGGCGGCGCGGATGAAGGTGCCGCGCCCGGTCTCCCCGCTGATCAGACCGCGCCGGATCAGCTCCTCGTAGGCGCGGCTGACGGTCTGGACGGAAATGCCCAATTCGTCGGCGAGCTGCCGGTGGGTGGGCAGCTGGTCGCCGACCGCCAGTTGGCCTTGCGTGATCGCCCGCTGCACCTGATCGGCCAGCGAGAGATAGACGGGCCTGCTCAAAGCCGATGCATCGGGGTGCCACTTTGTCATGCAACATTTCTGCTGGAAATCACCACATTTGACAATGGCGGAAAGCGCGGACATCGTCGGGTCGTCATTTTCCAGAGGCACGCCGCCCCATGCCCGACCTGAAGCTCGATTCCATCGACCTGCGCATCCTTTCGGAAATCCAGCGGGACGGCCGCATCACCAAGCTGGCTCTGGCCGACAGGGTGGGGCTGTCGCCGACGCCGTGCTGGGTGCGGCTGCGCCGGCTGGAGGAGGGCGGCATCGTCACTGGCTATCACGCGCGGCTGGCGCTGCGGCAGGTGACGCCCTTCGCGATGGCGCTGGTCGAGGTGACGCTGGGCAGCCACCGGCAGGTCGATTTCGACCGCTTCGAACGGGCGGTCAGGGCCGAGCCCGGCATCGTCTCCTGCTGGTCGGTCGGCGGCGGGGTCGATTATGTCCTGCGGGTGGTGGCGCGCGACGTGGATGCCTATCAGCGGATCATCGACCGGCTGCTGGACGGCGACGCCGGGATCGACCGCTATTTCACCTACATCGTCACGCGGACGGTGAAGGACGATGCGGCGATGCCGCTGGAGGCGCTGATGGAGGAGCCGGGCGGGTCCGCCCCACCCTGATAGAGACTTTCTCTTCCTGCCCAGCTTGGGAAAGAGACACTCTCCGCCACGCAGGCCCAGTTCGGACACAGTCTCCGCCGTACCCCCGCTAGACTCCGGAACACCGGCGCTTCGGCGCCCCCCTTATTCCGGAGGTGTCCATGACCGCGCAGCTGTCCCGCCTGGACCGTCACGACGCCGTCGGCCGCCTGAGCGACCGCCGGTTGCTGCGTGAACTCGCCTATGTCGGCGGACGCTGGACCGCGGCGCCCAACGGCGCCACCTTCGCGGTGACCGACCCGGCCAGCGGGCGGACCCTCGCCCAGGTCGCGGCGCTGGACGCCGCCCAGGCGACCGCCGCCGTCACTGCCGCTTCCGCCGCCTTTCCGGCCTGGAGCGCCCGGCTGCCGCAGGACCGCGCCGCCCGGCTGCGCGACTGGTTCGACCGCATCGCCGCGGCCAGGGAAGACCTCGCTCTGCTGATGACGCTGGAGCAGGGCAAGCCGCTCGCCGAATCGCGGGGAGAAATCGACTACGCCGCCTCCTTCGTCGAATGGTATGCGGAGGAAGCCAAGCGGGTGGGCGTCGAGAGCATCGCCAGCCATTTGCCCGGTGCCGAAATGCTGCTGCGGCGGGAGGCGCTGGGCGTGGTCGGCATGGCGACGCCCTGGAACTTCCCGTCGGCGATGCTGACGCGCAAGGCGGCGGCGGCGCTGGCCGCCGGCTGCACCGTGGTGGCGCATGCGTCGTCCGAGACGCCGCTGTCGGCGCTGGCGCTGGCCGAACTGGCGGAGCGGGCGGGCATCCCCGCCGGCGTGTTCAACGTCCTGACCGGCGATCCGGAGCCGCTGGTCGGCGCGCTGTGCGACGACGCCCGCGTCCGCGCCATGAGCTTCACCGGTTCCACCGAAATCGGCAGCCGCATCGCCGCGCGCTGCGCCCCGACCATGAAGCGGCTGGTGATGGAGCTGGGCGGCCATGCGCCGCTGCTGGTCTTCGCCGACGCCGATCTGCAGCGGGCGGTGGACATCGCCATCGACGCGAAGTTCGCCACCTCCGGCCAGGACTGCCTCGCCGCCAACCGCATCTATGTGCAGCGTCCGCTTTACGACAGCTTCTGCGCCGCCTTCACCGCCCGCAGCGCCGCGCTGCGCGTCGGGCCGGGGCTGGAGCCGGAGGTGCAGATCGGCCCGCTGATGAACGGACGGGCGGTCGACAAATGCGCCCGCCATGTCCGCGACGCGCTCGACCGCGGCGCCCGCTGCCTGACCGGCGGCGAAATCCATCCCGCCGGCCCGCTGTTCTACCGTCCGACCGTGCTGGCCGACGTGGCGCCGGACTCGCTGATCCTGCGCGAGGAGACCTTCGGCCCGGTCGCCGCGATCCTGCCCTTCGATGACGAGGCGGAAGCGGTGGCCCGTGCCAACGACACCGACTACGGCCTCGTCGCCTATCTGGTGACCCGTGACGCCGGCCGGATCCTCCGCCTGTCGCGGGCGCTGCACTACGGCATGGTGGCGGTCAACCGGGTGAAGATCACCGGCGCGCCGGTCCCCTTCGGCGGGGTCAAGCAATCCGGCCTCGGCCGCGAAGGCTCGCGCCATGGGCTGGAGGCCTTCACCGAGCTGAAATACGTCTGCCTCGACGCCGCCTGATCCCGCTGCCTGAAGCGAAATTCTTATCGGGAAAAAACGTCATGACCGACCTGACCAACGAGCTGACCGCCTGGGACCGCGACCATTTCTTCCACCCGTCGACCCACATGGCGGCGCATGCCCGCGGCGACACGCCGACCCGCGTCGTCACCGGCGGCGACGGCGTCTACATCACCGACCGTGACGGCAAGCGCAGCCTGGACGCCTTCGCCGGCCTCTATTGCGTCAATGTCGGCTATGGCCGCCGCGAGATCGCCGACGCCATCGCCGAGCAGGCCGGCAAGCTCGCCTATTATCACGCCTATGTCGGGCATGGCAGCGAGCCGTCGATCACGCTGGCCAGGATGATCGTCGACCGGGCGCCCGCCGGGATGTCGCGCGTCTATTTCGGCCTGTCGGGATCGGACGCGAACGAGACCAACATCAAGCTGGTCTGGTATTACAACAACATCCTCGGCCGGCCCGAGAAGAAGAAGATCATCTCGCGCTGGCGCGGCTATCATGGGTCGGGGGTGATGACCGGCAGCCTGACCGGGCTGGAGCTGTTCCACAAGGCCTTCGACCTGCCGCGCCCGCCGGTGCTGCACACCGAAGCCCCCTATTACTTTCGCCGCGCCGACCGCAGCATGAGCGAGGAGCAGTTCTCACAGCACTGCGCCGACCGGCTGGAGGCGCTGATCCAGGCGGAGGGGCCGGAGACCATCGCCGCCTTCATCGGCGAACCGGTGCTGGGCACCGGCGGCATCGTTCCGCCGCCCGCCGGCTATTGGGAGAAGATCCAGGCCGTCCTGGACAAGCACGACATCCTGCTGATCGCCGACGAGGTGGTGACCGGGTTCGGCCGGCTCGGCAGCATGTTCGGGTCCGACCATTACGGCATCAGGCCCGACCTCATCACCATCGCCAAGGGCCTGACCTCCGCCTATGCGCCGCTGTCGGGGGTGATCGTCGGCGACCGGGTGTGGAAGGTGCTGGAGCAGGGCTCCGACCAGCTCGGCCCCATCGGCCATGGCTGGACCTATTCGGCGCATCCGCTCTGCGCCGCCGCCGGGGTGGCTAATCTGGAGTTGATCGACACGCTCGATCTGGTGACCAACGCGCGCGAGACCGGGGGCTATTTCCGCGCGGCGCTGACCGACGCGCTGGGCGGGCATCCGATGGTCGGCGAGGTCCGCGGCGAAGGCATGCTGGCGGCGGTGGAGTTCGTCGCCGACCGGGACGGGCACCGCTTCTTCCCCGCCGAGGCGAAGGTCGGGCCGCGCCTGTCCGCCGCACTTCTGGAGCGGGGGGTCATCGCCCGCGCCATGCCCCAGGGCGACATCCTCGGCTTCGCACCGCCGCTCTGCCTGACGCGGGAGGAGGCCGACATCGTGGTGGCGGCGACGGCCAAGGCGGTGAAGGCGGTCGCGGCCGAACTCTGAACGTCGAACTCTGAATGGGGCTCCGTCAGTGCGCCGGTACCGGCCAGCCTAGCAGGGCTGATCGGCGTGGTGACGCGAGGCTGACTGCCCGGTGAACCGCTCGACGCAGGCCGAGAGGCTCGCCAGGGTGGTCTCCTGGTAGACCCAGGGACCGAGCCCCGCACGCGCGACGGTGATTTCCCGGCGATCCCCAAGGTCGGTGATGGTCGCCGTGAAGCCGCCGACCGCGACACTCTGCTGGGAACAGGTCATTTGGACGTCCTCCTCGACATCATGCCGCAGGGTGGACCGCCGTACTTAACGAGACATGAACATATGGTGGTATGTGACCGCCTACCCACAAATAGCCCGGTTCGTTGGCTCGCCGAATGATCGCTTAACCGGCGGGTCAGGCGGCGGATCAGGCCACCCGCATCCGGTCGGCATCGATGTTCAGCGTGTCGAGCCAGGTCGGATCCAGCTTCGGAACCGACGAGAACAGCAGTTTCGAATAGGGGTGCTGCGGCTGCTGCCGGTCGGCGGGGATGATGGTCTCCACCGTCTGCCCGCGATACATCACGACGATCTCGTCGCAGATCGCCTCGATCACCGACAGGTCGTGGCTGATGAAGACATAGGACAGGCCAAGTTCGCGTTGCAGCTCCTTCAGCAGGTCGATGACCGCTGCCGCAACCACGGTGTCGAGGGCCGAGGTGATCTCGTCGCACAGGATCAGCTTGGGCTCGGCGGCGAGCGCACGGGCGAAGTTCACCCGCTGCTTCTGGCCGCCCGACAATTCGGCCGGGCGGCGGTGGCGCAGGGCGCGGGGCAGGCGGACCATGTCCAGGAGCGCATCGACCCGCGCGTCGCGGGCCTTGCCGCGCAGGCCGTGATAGAAGGTCAGCGGACGGCCGAGGATGTCCTCGATGGACTTGGCCGGGTTGAGCGCGGTATCGGCGTGCTGGAAGACGATCTGCATGTCGCGCAGCTGGTCGTGGCTGCGCTGGCGGGCGCTGTGCCACAGCTCCTTGCCGTTGAACTGGATGTCGCCCTTGCAGGCCGGCAGGATCCCGGCGATGGCGCGCGCCAAGGTCGATTTCCCGCATCCGGACTCCCCGATGATGCCGAGGTTGGTGCCCCGCTTCACCTGCAGGCTCACCCCCTTGACGGCGAGGACCAGCGGCTGCCCGTTCGACTGCGGCGGGCCGTAGCCGGCGCTTAGCGTGTTGATCTCCAGCAGGGGAGCGCCGCTGTCGGTGGCGGGCAGTGCCTCGCGCCCGCCGGTGTCGGGGTGGAAGGCGTGCAGCAATTCCTGGGTGTAGGGGTGGGTCGGGCGCGTCAGGATGTCGTGGACGCTGCCGGTTTCCTGCACCTCGCCGTTGCGCAGCACCATGATGCGGTCGGCGATCTGGGCGACCACGGCCAGATCGTGGGAGACATAGACGCAGGCGATCCGGTGCTGGGCGGTCACCGCCTTGAAGGCGCGCAGCACCTCGACCTGGGTGGTGACGTCCAGCGCCGTCGTCGGCTCGTCGAAGATCACCACCTTGGGATCGCCGATCAGCGCCATCGCCGCCGCCAGCCGTTGCAACTGGCCGCCCGACACCTGATGCGGGTACCGGTCGCCGATGCTGTCGGGATTGGGCAGGGACAGGGCACGGAACAGGGCGACCGCCCGGCGGCGGGCCTCGTCCGGCGGCATCAGGCGATGGATCCGCGTCACCTCGATGACCTGCTCCATGATGGTCGAGGCCGGGTTGAAGGCGGCGGCGGCACTCTGCGGCACATAGGCCACGGTGGTGCCGCGCAGGGCGGCCCGGTCCTTTTCCGACAGCGTCACCATGTCATGGCCGTCGACCCGCACCGTTCCGCCGGAAATCCGGCAGCCCGGACGGGCGTAGCCGAGCAACGTCATGGCGGCGGTGGTCTTGCCGGAGCCGCTTTCGCCGATGAAGGCGACGGTCTCGCCGGCGGCGATGTCCAGGTCGATGCCCTTCAGGATCTGGATCCAGCGGCCGGAATCGGTGGTGGCCTCGACCGTCAGGCCGCGGATTTCGACAAGGTTCGTCATCAGGAAGCACTCCGGTCCCGGATCTTCTGCGGAAGATTGTCGATCAGCAGATTGACGCTGATGGTCAGGGTGGCGATGGCCAGCGACGGCACGATCACCGCCGGTGCCGCGAAGGGCAGGCCGCCGATGTTCTCGCGCACCAGCGCACCCCAGTCGGCATAGGGCGGCTGGACGCCCAACCCCAGGAAGGACAGGCCCGACAGCAGCAGGACGATGAAGACGAAGCGCAGGCCGAGGTCGGCCAGCACCGGGCCGATGATGTTGGGCAGAATCTCCGATGCGATCAGATAGGGCAGCCTTTCGCCCCGGATGCGGGCGACCATGATGAAATCCATCGTGTCGATGTTGATCGCCAGCGCCCGGCTGAAGCGGTAGGCGCCGGGAACATAGATCACCGACAGGGTCAGGATCAGCACGGGGATGGACGAGCCCACCGCCGCGACCACCATCAGGCCGAACAGCTTGCTGGGGATGGAGTTCATGGCGTCGAGGATGCGGCTGACCACCATGTCCACCGGCCCACGCAGCACCGCCGAGGTCATGCCCAGCACCACGCCGGTGAAGCAGGCGATGGACACCGCGGCCAGCGAGATGCCGACGGTGTAGCGGGCGCCGTAGATGATGCGGGACAGCATGTCGCGGCCGAGATAATCCGACCCCAGCCACAGGCCGGACCGCATCGGGCCGAAATAGTCGAGGTCGATCATCTCGCCCACCGAATGGGGCGTGATGTAGGGGGCGAACAGGGCGACCAGCGCCCAGAACAGGACGACGGAGAAGGCGGCGAGGCCGACCAGATTGATCCGGTAGCCCGACCATGCCGCCAGCGAGCCGGTGGAAGCCCTGGAGCCGGTTGAGGCCCTCGGTTCAGTGGAAGAATGTGTCTTCATCGGAGCCTCGGGTTCGACAGGATGGCGACGATGTCGGCGGTGGTGATCAGGATCAGATACCCGAAGCAGAAGATCATCGCGCAGGACTGGATCAGCGGCAGGTCGCGGGTGGACACCGCATCGACCATCAGCTTGGCGATCCCCGGATAGTTGAAGATCGTCTCGACGATGATCACGCCGCCCAGCAGGTAGGAGAGCGACAGCGCCACCGCGTTGGAGATGGGTCCCAGCGCGTTGGGCAGGGCGTGGCGCAGGACCATGCGGGGGCGCGACGCCCCTTTCAGCAGCGCCATCTCGACATAGGGCGTGTTCAGCGTTTCGATCACGGCGGCTCTGGTCATGCGGATCATCTGCGCCGACACCCCGAAGGTCAGGGTGATGACCGGCATGGCGTAGGCCCGCAGCAGACCGGAGACGCTGTCGACATTGTAGGTGAAGGACAGGGCCGGCAGCCATTTCAGGTAAACGGCGAACACCAGGACGGCCAGGGTCGCCAGCACGAATTCCGGCACCGAGATGACGCCGATGGTGGCGATGGTGACGATGCGGTCATAGAGCGTGCGCCGCCACATGGCGGCGGTGATGCCCAGCGTCAGCGCCAGCGGAACCGACACCAGGGTGGTCAGCCCGGCCAGCTTCAGGGTGTTGGCGAGCCGGCCGGAGATCAGCGTGGCCACCGGCATATGGTTGGCGTAGGAGGTGCCGAGATCGCCCTGGAACAGGCCGCCGATCCAGTAGACGAAGCGCAGCAGGGCCGGGTCGTCCAGATGCATGGCCGTGCGCAGGCCGGCGATCGCTTCCGGCGTCGCCGCCTGCCCCAGCAGGATGGTCGCCGTGTCGCCGGGCAGCAGGGTGGTGGCGAAGAACACGGCGAAGGATACGATCGTCAGCGTGACCAGTGCGATGAGCAGCCGACCAAGGATGAGGGACGGAACGCGTGATGTCATGCTTGGCCTCCGCAAGGCGAGGCGCCCCCGGAGGGGTTGCCCGAATGGGCCGCGACGGGCCGGAACGGCCGGCCCTGCGGCCGTCCCGTTCCGCCCGCCCACTGTATCAGGCGGCCAGCCAGACATACTCGGCGAAAGCGTAGCCCATCATGCCGCCCAGCGGGCTGGGGGCGAGGCCCTTCAGCTTGTCGTTGATGGCGTCGATGTTGGAGATGTAGGCGGGGATGATGGTGCCGGCCTCTTCGGCGATCATCACCTGCATGTCGTTGTAGATCTCCTTGCGCTTGGCCTGGTCGAGCATGCCGCGCGCTTCGATCATCATCTTGTCGAACTTCTCGGACTTGTACTTGCTCTCGTTCCACGGCGCTTCGGAGGCGTAGAGCAGGGAGAACAGGATGTCCGGCGTCGGGCGCGGGTTGATGTTGCCGAAATGGATCGGCGACTTCAGCCAGTAGTTGCTCCAATAGCCGTCGGACGGCACGCGCTGCACGTCGAGCTTCATGCCGATCTCGGCGGCGGAGGCCTGGATCACCATCGCCATGTCGATGGCCGACGATGCGGCATCCGACGTGATCACCGGGATCGACTGGCCCAGGACGCCGGCCTTCTTGAACAGCGCCTTCGCCTTTTCCGGGTCGAACGCCTTCGGCTTCAGGGCAGCGTTGTGGTAGGCGTTGACGGGCGAGACCGGCTGGTCGTTGCCCACCTCGCCGAAGCCGCGCAGGGCCGATTTGACGATCTGCTCGCGGTTGACGATGTACTTCATCCCATCGACGAAGTCCTTGCGGCTGCCGGGCTCCATATCCAGGCGGATGTTCAGGTCGGTGTAGTTGCCGGACGTCGTCTTCGACAGGGCGAAGCCCTTCTGCCCGTCCACCAGACGGGTGGAGCGCGGGTTGATCGACGCGGCGAGATGGATGTCGCCGGACAGCAGCGCGTTGACGCGGGCATTGTCGTCGCTGATCGCGAAGAACTCGAAGGAGTCGACGTTCGGCCCGCCCTTCCAGTAATTCTGGTTGCGCAGGCCGATGGAGCGCACGCCGGGCTCGAAGCTCTTGCAGGTGAAGGCGCCGGTGCCGTTGCCCTTGGAGAAGTCGGTGGTGCCGTCGGCCACGATCATGAAATGGTGGGTGGCCAGGATGGTCGGCAGATCGGCGTTGGGGCTGGCCAGCGTGATCTCGACGGTGGTCTTGTCGACCGCCTTGAACTCCGTCATCTGCGCGGCGATCTTCGCGACCTTGGAACCGACGGCGGGATCGAGGTGGCGCTTCAGCGAATACACCACGTCGTCGGCGGTCAGCGACTTGCCGTCGTGGAAGGTGACGCCCTTGCGCAGCTTGACCGTCCAGGTCTTGGCATCGCCCGATTCCACGCTCTCCGCCAGCTCCATCTGCGGGATGCCGTTCTGGTCCAGCGTGGTCAGGCGGTTGTAGAAGGCGCAGCAGCGGACATAGTCGGTGGACAGCGACGCCTTGGCCGGGTCCAGCGTGTCGGCGGTCGAGGACGACCAGCCGGCAGCCTTCAGCGCGCCGCCCTTCACCGGCGTGGCGGCCAGCGCCATGCCGGCGCGGCCCAGAACGAGGTCGGCGGCGGCCAGCGACACCCCGCCGGCCAGCAGCATCTTCATCAGGTCGCGGCGCGTGGCCCCGCGCCGGATGGCGCTTTCGACCATGCTGTCGTCAGTCCGGGTCCAGCTTTCAGGCGTCTTGGTCATGTCTGCCTCACTCTGTTCAGGATTGTTCGTTCGTTTCTTTATTCAGCGCGCTCCGGTTTGGCCCGGTTACGCGGAAGCCGTCTTCGGCTCTGCGGCCGCTGCTTCGACGGCATCGGCCAGTTCCGCCATCGAGCGGAAATGGAAATCCGGTTCGGTGAACTCGGCGGGCTCGATGGTGCCGCCATAGCCCTTCTGGGCGTGCCGCCGCTGGATCCAGCAGTTGGTCATGCCGAGGCGGCGGGACACGCCGATGTCGTGGTACTGGCTCTGGGCGACGTGCAGGATGGCGTCCTTGCTGCCGCCGTCGCGCTCGACGAACTCGAACACCTGTTGGAAGAAGGCGGGGTTGGGCTTTTCGACGCCGGTGTCGTCGGCGGTGAAGCCGGCAAAGAACGGATCGCCCAGCTCGCGGGAGAAATGGGTGAAGGCCCAGCGCCGCGCGTTGGTCATCGCGATCAGCTTGTAGCGCTTGGCCAGACGCGCCATGGCCTCCCGGCTGTCGGGGAAGCCGGCCCAGACCGCCGCGGAATCCCGCAGGCGTTCGCCGTACTGCGTGCCGGCGGGCAGCCCCAGCTTGGGCGCGATCACCGAATAGACGCGCGCCAGATCGTCGGGGAACAGGTCGGCATCGTCGGCATAGCGCGCCTCGCGGTAGAGGGTCAGCGCCGCCTCGCCGTCCACCGTGGTGCCGGCCTCCGCTGCGATTGCGGCGAGGCAGTCTTTGATGCCGGATTCGAAGTCGATCAGGGTGCCGACGACGTCGAAGGTCAGATACTTGAAGCTCAGCAGACTCTTGGTCAACGCACCATCTCCTCATCAAGGACCGCAGGGGAGCCGTTCCGGTCCGCCGGGGCGTTTCAGGTCCGGCGGCAACCTCCGCCGGGATGTCTTTGGAGCTGGTCCCTCTTGAACTGGCCTGGAGATTCGGTCTTCTTCCCCTCCAGTGTGGTCCAAGGGGTGGGTGAGGGTCTCCGAATCTTCGGTACTGGACAGCAGAAAATGCTGGATACGGAGGTATCCGCGGTTTTTTCCACGGACACCCCCTTTTTCGTCTAGCGCATCGCCCGGCGGACGTCGGGATCGTCCAGGGTCTGGTCGAGCGTTTGGGCCGTCCGCTCCAGGATCGCATCGATGTCGTCGTCGGTGCAGCAGAGCGGCGGGGCATAGCCAAGCACGCCGTTGGCGAAGGCGCGGATCACCAGACCGTTGGACCAGGCCCGGTCGAAAATCCGGCGCGACGGTTCGGCGGCGGCGGGCAGGGGGGTCTTGCGCTCCTTGTCCACCACCAGTTCGATGGCGGCCAGCATGCCGCGCCCGCGCACGTCGCCGACCAGCGGGTGGTCGCGCAGAGCGTGCAGCCCGGCCATCAGCCGCGCCCCGGCCCTGGCGCCGTTGGCGAGCAGGCTGTCCTCGTACAGGCGCAAGGCCGCCAGCCCCACCGCGGCGCTGACGGGGTGGGCGGAGTAGGTGTAGCCATGGCCGACCGCGCTGCTGCCGGCGGCGTCCGCGATGGTATCGTACACCGCGTCCGACAGGAAGACCGCGCCCATCGGCACATAGCCGGAGGTCAGGCCCTTCGCCGTGGTCATCATGTCGGGGACCACGCCGTCGTCGGTGCAGGCGAACAGCGGGCCGGTGCGGCCAAAGCCGGTGATGACCTCGTCGGCGACGAACAGGATGCCCAGGCTGCGGCAGCGGTCGCACATCGCCTTCATCCAGCCGTCGGGCGGCACCAGCACGCCGCCCGATCCCTGGATCGGCTCGGCATAGAAGGCGGCGACCCGTTCCGGTCCGCCGATTTCGGCGATCTTCGCGTCGAGGGCGGCGAGCGAGGCGGCGATGATCGCATCGGCATCGTCGCCCACCGGGTTGCGGTAGGCGTAGTGCGACGGAATCTTGTGCTGCCAGTCGAAAGGCACGCCGAAGCCGGCATGGAAGGCGGGCAGCGCGGTCAGCCCCGACCCGACGGTGGAGGAGCCGTGATAGCCCTGCTCGATGGAGATGAACTGGTCGCGCTGCGGCTGGCCCTTGGCCAGCCAGTAGTAACGGATGAAGCGGATGGTGCTGTCCACCGCATCCGACCCGCCCAGCGTGAAATAGACATGGTTCAGGTCGCCCGGTGCCCGTTCGGCGAGTGCCGCCGCCAGCCGGATCGCCGGTTCGCTGCCAAGCCCGAAATAGCCGGTGGCGTAGGGCAGTTCCTGCATCTGGCGGGTGGCGGCGTCGATGAGGCTCTGCTGGCCATAGCCGGCGTTGACGCACCACAGGCCGGCGAAACCGTCGACCAGCTGGCGGCCGGCGGCGTCGGTGACCGTCGCCCCGGCGCCGGAGGCGATCACCCGCACCCCGGCCTTCTCATGGCCGCGATATGACGCGACGGGATGGACCAGATGGGCACGGTCGAGTTCGATCAGGGAATTGCTGAGCATGGTCCTCTCCGGATCAGCCGAGTGCCTGGCTGGCGAGCGCGAAAGTCGAAACGGGGGCGGGCGACGCGGGAGCTGCCGCTGGCGCCGGGCGGCGCATGGCGATGCCGCCGCCGACAGGACGCAGACCGCAATCGGCCAGCCATGGAGCGAGGCCGGTGTCGGCGGTGGTGTCCACCCGCAGGAATTTTCCCGGATGCGCGGCGACGAGCGGGCCGATCAGGGCCTTGGCGCCGTCCGCGTCGGGGGCGACCACCGGGCCGACGACCTGCCCGCGGCCGAAGTCGCGCAGGGCGGCGAAGCCGGCGGGGACGCCGTTCCGGCGCAGCAGCGTGAAGGACCCGACCCCGGCGATGCGCTCCAGCAGCAGGCGGCGGTCGGCGCCGAAGGCTTGGCGGTCCAGCGCGGCGATGGCCGCAAGATCCTCCGCGCCGGCCGGGGCGACGTCTTCCGCCGCCACCGGCGCAACCGGACCGGCTTCGCCCTGGTGCTGGAGGACGGTGCCGACCTCGCGGAAGCCCAGCTTTTCGTAGAGCGGCAACCCCTCGCTGGTGGCGACGAGGCGCAGGGGGCGGCCGTCCGCCAGCGCCATCGCCTCGTCCATCAGACGGCGGCCGAGGCCCTGCCCGCGCCAGTCCTCGTCGACGATGACCATGTTGATGGTGGCGGCATCCTCGCCATAGCGCGTCGTCAGCACGGTGCCGACCAGCCGGCCCGATCCGGCATCCACGGCGACCAGCCCCCGGCTCAGCGACAGGAGCAGCGACCAGTCTTCCAGCCGGTGCGGCCATTGCGCCTGCCGCGACAGGGCGAGCGCATCGCCCAGATGCTTCGGCTCGAAAGCCGCACAGTCGATCGCTCTCTTGGGAACCGTATTCTTGTTCATGGGCAGTCCTTTCACCCTCTGCCTCCAAGAGTGTGCGCAGCGGCCCCGGACGTTTGTCTGAAGGCGACACCCGCCGCGACATCTTTCACCTTTGCTCCGGCAGCCCGCCGCATCTTATGCCGCGACGATGGCGGGCGAACCCGCGGGCGGGGCGTCTATCCCCCGTTCCGGGCGCCCTGGCGCCGTTTCCCTCCCAACCAAATGCCGAGGACCGAGACGGAAACGGAACTTTGTGCTTTCGCGCCCGGCAATTCGGTCAGGCCCGGCTTCGCGGCGACGTTAGGATCGTGGGGCAGGGCCGGCAGCGCCCCATTCCCAATTTGCCCTAACCCAATTCGCCCCTCCCACGTCGTTCCATCTCAAGGAAGCAGCCATGAGCCAGTTCCGGCCGAAATACGTCACCTTCGATTGCCACGGCACGCTGATCAACTTTCAGATGGCCGAAGCGGCGCGCGACCTCTACGGATCGATCCTCGACGAAGCGCGGATGACGGAGTTCATCAGGAACTTCGCCGCCTACCGTCTCGACGAGATCATGGGCGACTGGAAGCCCTATGCCGAGGTCGTGCACAACTCGCTGGAGCGCAGCTGCAAGCGTAACAACGTCGTCTTCCGCGACGAGGATGCGCGCATGGTGTACGAGCGGGTTCCCACCTGGGGGCCGCACCCGGACGTGCCGGCCGGACTGGCCAAGGTCGCAAAGGAAATCCCGCTGGTCATCCTGTCGAACGCGATGAACGACCAGATCCCGTCGAACGTGGCGAAGCTGGGCGCGCCCTTCCACGCCGTCTACACCGCCGAACAGGCGCAGGCCTACAAGCCGCGCTTCCAGGCGTTCGAATACATGTTCGACATGCTCGGCTGCGGGCCGGAGGACATCCTGCACTGCTCCTCCTCCTTCCGCTACGACCTGATGTCGGCGCACGATCTGGGGATCCGCAACAAGGTGTGGGTCAACCGCGGCCACGAACCGGCCAACCCCTATTACGGCTATGTCGAGATTTCCGACATTTCCGGCCTGCCCGGCGTGGTCGGTCTGTAAGGGGCGGAGCTTTCGAGGTTCGGGCTGCAACGACAAGGACCCAGGTCATGAAATTCGTCTCCTACTGGCACGACACCGCCCCGGCCTTCACGGGCGGAGCCGAAGGAACCGTCGAGGGCCATTACGACGTCGCCGTCGTCGGAGGAGGGTTCACCGGCCTGGGTGCCGCCCGCCAGCTCGCCAAGGCCGGGGCTCGGGTGATCGTGCTGGAGGCGGACCGCGTCGGCGGCGGGGCTTCGGGGCGCAACGGCGGGCACCTCAACAACGGTCTGGCCCACAGCTTCATCGCCGCCAAGACCGCGCTGGGGACGGAGCGTGCCGTCGCGCTCTACCGGGCCTTCGACCAGTCCATCGACACGCTGGAGACGCTGATCGCCGAAGAGGGGATCGATTGCAGCTTCCGCCGCGCCGGCAAGCTGAAGCTGGCCTCCAAGCCGGCGCATTTCGACGCCATCGCCCGCAACTTCGAGGTGGTGCACCGCGAGGTCGATCCCGACACCGCCCTGCTGACCGCCGAAGAACTGAAGGACGAGGTCGGCTCGCCGTTCTTCGGTGCGATGCTGTCGCGCAAGAGCGCCATGATGCATATGGGCCGCTTCGTGGTCGGGCTGGCCGACGCCGCCAGGCGCCATGGCGCGGTTCTGGTCGAAAACGCGCCGGTCGGCGCCATCGCCCGCACGGGCGACCGCCACACGCTGACCACGCCGCGCGGCACGGTCACCGCCAAAGAGGTGCTGGTCGCCACCGGGGCCTACACCACGCCGAATTTCAGCCATTTCCGCCGCCGCATCATCTCGGTCGGCAGCTTCATCATCGCCACCCGCCCGCTCGGCGATGGCGAGATCGCATCGGTGGTACCGGGCAACCGCACCTACGTCACGTCGATGAACATCGGCAACTACTTCCGCCTGTCGCCCGACCGGCGGCTGATCTTCGGCGGCCGCGCCCGCTTCTCGGCAACGTCCGACCAGCAGTCCGACGCCAAGAGCGGGGCGATCCTGCGCGCGAGCCTCGCAAAGATTTTCCCGCAGATCGCCAGCATCGACATCGACTATTGCTGGGGTGGGCTGGTGGACATGACCAGCGACCGCTACCCGCGCGCCGGTTACCAGGACGGGCTGTGGTACGCCATGGGCTATTCCGGCCACGGGGCGCAGCTGTCGACCCATCTCGGCATGACCATGGCCGACGCGATCCTGGGGCGCGAGGACCGGAACCCGCTGAAGGATATGTCCTGGCCCGCCGTCCCCGGCCATTTCGGCAAGCCCTGGTTCCTGCCGCTGGTCGGGCTGTATTACAAGGCGCTCGACCGCATCCAGTGATCGGCGGGAAGCGGAAGCTCGTTCTAAAAAGACCAGAACATGGAAAGCGGCAATGCGATCTTGCGTGGGCCGAAGGGCAGAAGCCGGTCGCCGAGATAGACGACGAACGAGCACCCTTTGTACGCTTCGGCCGGGCCGCCGGGTCCGAAGAACCAGTCCGCGTGGCGGAAGTCGCCGTTCGTGACGGTGGCTGACGCCTTCATCTCGAACAGGGCAAGGACGCGGTTGGGAGCTTGGGCGATGAGGTCCACCTCGCGCTGCTTGTCGTCCCGGTAGTGATGGAGCGTCCAGCGCTTCGATTGCAGCGGCAGGCTTTTTTCGACCTCGGTGTAGACGAAGGTCTCCAGCACCTGGCCAAGCGCCGTGGGATTTGCCAGCAGGCCGAAACTGTCCTCGTCCTCGCCGCGAAGGGCGGTGGCGATCCCGGTGTCCATGAAGTGGATTTTGGGCCGCTTCACCTCCCGCTTCGTCGCTGCGGAGGTCCAGGCGCCGAGCAGATGGACGATGCCCAAGCGGCGCAGGATGTCGATGTAATCGTTGACGGTTTCCTTGCGGACATCGCCCAGCGCGCTGCACAGGGACGCGATGTTCAACTCGTTGGCCGTGCGGTTCGCCAATTGGTCGATGAGCCTGCGCAGGATATCCGGTTTGCGGATCGGCGCCACGACGGCGACGTCCTTTTCGACGACGCTGTCCAGGTAACTCTGATACCGGTCCATGCGATCAGGGGTGTCGAGGCGGCGGATCTCCGGAAATCCGCCGCGCAGCATAAGATCGATGGCCGCCTCTCGGCTGTAGGCGGCGGGTGCCGGCAGGTGTTGCAGACAGTCGTCGGGGGCCTTGGCAACGGCATCGAGGATCGCTGCGGGAGTCCTCATCTGGATCTCCGCTCCGCTCAGTGGGCGGAGCGTCAGCGTCATTACCCGGCCGGCGAGGGAATCCAGGGCCCGGCCGATCGTGAAGATGTCGGCGGAACCGGTCAGCAGGAACTGTCCGGGGCGGCTTTCGGTGTCGACGATGCGCTTCAGCGCCAGTGTGACATCCGGCAGCCGTTGCACCTCGTCGATGACTATGGGCAGTTGCCTGGCCGCGCCTTCCCTGGATAGCAGTTGCAATTGCCCATAAGGGTCGCTGTCAAGTGAAGAGCGCAGATCGTCTGCGTCGAGCGTAACGTAGACGGCGGAGTCGATGAGGTCGCGGACCAAGGTGGTCTTCCCGGCTTGGCGTGGACCGATGACGTTGACGACCCGGGACGAGGTGAGCGCCCGCTCGACCTTCGGTATGAGATGCCTTGGGATGGGTGCCATGATCCTGCTCGCGTTCCACTCTGCCCAACGCCAGGATGGCGGAAAATGGCGATTGGAAACAGCGGGAAAAGGCTATTAGGCGTCGTGGAAAAAGCCGGTTGACTGATTGGAGAAAAGGCGCCCAGCATGCCGGGCGCCCTTGTGGGATCGTCAACGGCCTATGACGCGGCTCACCCCAACCCGCCGATGTGGAAGGTCTTCAGCTCCAGATACTCCTCGATGCCGACCTGCGCGCCTTCGCGGCCCAGGCCGGACTGCTTGACGCCGCCGAAGGGGGCGACTTCGGTGGAAATCGCGCCGGTGTTCAGCCCGATCATGCCGGCCTCCAGCGCTTCACCCACCCGCCAGGACCGCGCGAGGTTCTGCGTGTAGAAATAGGCGGCCAGCCCG
Organism: Azospirillum sp. 11R-A; assembly: GCF_049472615.1. NCBI lineage: Bacteria > Pseudomonadati > Pseudomonadota > Alphaproteobacteria > Rhodospirillales > Azospirillaceae > Azospirillum > Azospirillum sp. 11R-A. The sequence continues at coordinate 160,911 of NZ_JBCEBL010000012.1, forward strand.
AACGGCGTCGCGTTGGCCAGCGCGATGGCCTCCTCCTCCGTCTCGAAGCGGAACAGCGGGGCCACCGGGCCGAAGGTCTCCTCATGCGCCAGCAGCATGTCGGTGGTGGCGCCGGTCAGCACCACCGGGGCGACATACTGCGCACCCGTGGCCGCGACGGCGGAAGAGGCAATGGTGGCTCCCTTGGACACCGCGTCGGCGACGTGGCGCTCGATCTTGGCGACGGCGGCGGCGTTGATCATCGGGCCGATGGCGACCCCCGGTTCCAGCCCCGATCCCACCCGCATGGCATTGACGCGGGCGACCAGCCGGTCGCGGAACGCCTCGTAGACGCCCGACTGCACCAGGATGCGGTTGGCGCAGACGCAGGTCTGCCCGCCGTTGCGGAACTTGGAGAGGATGACCCCCTCCACCGCCTGATCCAGATCGGCGTCGTCGAACACGATGAAGGGCGCGTTGCCGCCCAGCTCCAGGCTCAGCCGCTTGATGCCGTCGGCGGCCCCGCGCATCAGCAGCGAGCCGACGCGGGTGGAGCCGGTGAAGGAGATCTTGCGGACGGTCTCGTTCGCCAGGAGTTCCTCGCCGATGGCCTCCGGCCGGCCGGTCAGGATGTTGACCACGCCGGCCGGGATGCCGGCGCGTTCGGCCAGCACGCCCAGCGCCAGCGCCGAATAGGGGGTGAAGTCCGACGGCTTGATGACCACGGTGCAGCCGGCGGCCAGCGCCGGGGCGACCTTGCGGGTGATCATCGCGTTGGGGAAGTTCCACGGCGTGATGATGCCGCAGACCCCGACCGGCTCCTTCAGCACGACGATGCGGCGGTCGGGGGTGGGGGAGGGGATGGTGGTCCCGCCAATCCGCCGCGCCTCTTCGGCGAACCATTTGACGAAGGAGGCGCCATAGCGGATCTCGCCCCGCGCCTCGTCCAGCGGCTTGCCCTGCTCCAGCGTCAGGATGCGGGCCAGATCCTCCAGGTTCTCGATCATCAGCGCGTGCCAGCGCTCCAGCAGCGCGGCACGGTCGGCGTGAGTGCGCCGCTTCCAGGCCGGGTAGGCTTCGGCCGCGGCGGCGATGGCGTCGCGGGCATCCGTTCCGTCCATGTCGGGAACGTTGCCGAGGGTGCCGCCGGTCGCCGGGTTCTGGATGCCGATGGTCCGGCCGGCAACTCCGTCGCACCAGCGGCCGCCGATCAGCCCCCGTTCGCGGAACAGGGAGGAGTCCGTCAGGTGATGGATCATGGTCTTGTGTTTTCCGCTGCTTGGGTTTTCAGGCAACCGGCGTTACGACAGGGCCGACAGCACGGCGGCGGTGATCGCGTCCGTCCTGTCCTTGCCGGGAACGGTGCCGATGCCGCGGCCCGTTGTGTCGCCCAGTGCGGCCATCACGCGGTCGGCGGCGGCCTTTTCCCCCAGATGCTCCAGCATCATGGCACCCGACCAGATGGCGGCGATGGGGTTGGCGATGCCGAGATGGGCGATGTCGGGGGCCGATCCGTGCACCGGCTCGAACATCGACGGCGCCTTGCGGTCGGGGTTCAGGTTGGCCGAGGCGGCGAAGCCCAGCCCGCCCTGGATCGCCGCCCCCAGATCGGTGAGGATGTCGCCGAACAGGTTGGAGGCGACGACGACGTCCAGGCTTTCCGGCGCCGTCACCATGCGCGCCGCCATGGCGTCGACGTGATAGCTGGTGACCTCGACGTCCGGGTGTTCGGCGGCCAGCTGGCGGGTGATCTCGTCCCAGAACACCATCGAATATTTCTGCGCGTTCGACTTGGTGACGGAGGCCAGCTTGCCGCGCCGGGCGCGGGCCTGGGCGAAGGCGAAGCGCAGGATCCGCTCCACCCCCATGCGGGTGAAGACACCGGTCTCCACCGCAACCTCCTGCGGCGTTCCCTGATGGATGCGCCCGCCGGCGCCGGCATATTCGCCCTCGGTGTTCTCGCGGATGCACAGGATGTCGAAGCCGCCGCGGCGCAGCGGACCCTCGACCCCCGGCAGCAGCCGGTGCGGGCGGACATTGGCATACTGGTCGAACGCCTTGCGGATCGGCAGCAGCAGCCCGTGCAGCGACACCGCGTCCGGCACCTCCGCCGGCCAGCCGACGGCACCCAGCAGGATGGCGTCGTACTTGCGCAGGCTGTCGATGCCGTCGGCCGGCATCATCACGCCGGTTTCCTTGTAATGAGCGCAGGACCAGGGCAGTTCGGTGCCGGTCAGCGCGAAGCCCGACTGTGCCGCCACGGCCTGCAACACCTCCCAGGCCGCGTCGACCACGGGATGCCCGATGCCGTCGCCCTTGATGATCGCAATGTTGTGGGTCTTCATCGAACGTCCCCTGTCTTTTTCATTGGATTACAGGCCGATCAGCACGCTTTTGCTGCGGCGGTTGGCGAGATAGGCCTCGCGTCCCAGATCCTTGCCGATGCCAGAGCGCTTGTAGCCGCCGGTCGGCAGGATGTGGTCGCGGGAGCGGCCATAGCGGTTGACCCACACCGTTCCGGCCTGGAGCCGCCGGGTCAGGCGGAGGGCGCGCGACAGGTCGCGGGTGTAGAGGCCGGCGGCGAGGCCATAGGTGGGATGGTCGGCCAGAGCCATCGCCTCCTCCTCGCTGTCGAAGCTCTGCACGGTCAGCACCGGGCCGAAAATCTCCTCCACCACGGCGGGGGAGGTCTGATCGACCCCGGCCAGCAGGGTCGGCGCGTAGAAATACCCCTCGGCGTCCATCGGGCCGCCGCCGGTCAGGCATTCCACCGGCCCGGTCAGCGACGCCGACACGATGGAATGGATGCGGGCGCGCTGCCGTTCGGAGATGATGGGGGAATAGCGCGTCTCCGCGTCCCAGGTCGGGCCGGGGCGGACGGCGCGCATGTGGCCCAGGATCCGCTCGACCAGCGGCCCGGCCGCGCTGGCTTCGACCAGCAGGCGCGACCCGGCGACGCAGGCCTGTCCGGCGTTGGACAGGACGCTGGTGGCGATGGCCGCCGCCGCCTTGTCGAGGTCGGCGTCGGCGAAGACGATCTGCGGGCTCTTGCCGCCCAGCTCCAGCGTCATCGGCTTGACGCCGCTGCGGGCGATGTCGGCCATGATCGCCGAGCCCGCTGCCGTCGATCCGGTGAAGCTGACCTTGGCGATGCCGGGATGGCGGGTGATGGCGGCGCCCGTGGTCGGGCCGTCGCCCTGGACGATGTTGATCAGCCCGGCGGGAACCCCCGCCTTCACCGCCAGCTGCGCCAGCAGGACGGTGGAGAAGGGCGTCATCTCCGACGGCTTCAGCACCACCGCGTTGCCGGCGGCCAGCGCCGGGGCGAGCTTCCACCCCGCCATCGACAGCGGGAAGTTCCAGGGCGTGATGGCGCCGACGACGCCGTAGGGCTCGGTCATCACCATGCCGAGGCTGCCGTCGTCGGTGGGGACGAGGTCGCCGCCCTCCTTGTCGGCGAATTCGGCAAAGAAGCGGATCTGCTCGGCGGTGATGGCCACGTCGCCGGCCACCAGCTGGCCGACCGGACGGGTGGAGGACAGCGCCTCCACCTTTGCCAGCGTTTCCGCCTCCTCCTCGATCAGGGCGGCCCAGCGCTGGAGCACGGCGGTGCGGTCCCGTGGGCGCAGGCCGCCCCAGTTGCTGGATTTCAGCGCCGCCTGCGCGGTCGCGACCGCCTGGTCGACGAGGTCCGCGGAGGCCACCGGGCAGTCGGCATAAGCCCGGCCGTCCGATGGGCGGTGCATCGGCAGCCGGGGCAGCCCGTCCTCCGCCGGGATCAGGCGGTCACCGATGAAATGACCGTTCGGCAGGGGCAGGCGGTCCGGATCGAAGGACAGGCTCATGAACGGACCCTCAGTCGATGATGACGTAGATCTTGCGGACCGTCTCGATGGTCTTCCACACACCGGTGAAGCCCGGCTTCATGACGAAGCTGTCGCCGGCCCGGTAGACCACCGGCTCGCCCCCTGACCCGTCGGCGTCCGGGGTGATTTCGACGATTCCGGACAGGATGTGGCAGAACTCGAAGGTCTCGCCCTTGATCGACCGGGTTTCGCCCGGCGTGGCTTCCCAGACGCCGGTCCGGACGGTGTCGCCCTTGGCGGCGTCGGCGTCCTGTGCCCAGGTCTTGAAGGCGGGCGCCCCGGCGATCAGCCGGTCCGGCATCGCGGTCGATTCACGCGGGGCGAAGGTTGGGGCGGTGTCGATGGTCTTCAGCAGCGACATGGAAGCGTCCTTGGTCGATGAGCGGCCGTGCCGCGGGAAGGGTATCGGGCAGCCGTGTCAGTAGCCGCGCCGCCGGTCGACCAGACCGACCGGATCCTGCCCGGCGAAATGCCGGTTCAGGTTGGCGATGACCGCCTGGGCGGCGCTTTCCGGCTGGGTGATACTGGCGATGTGCGGGGTGAGCACGATGTTCGGATGGGTCCAGAAGGGATGGTCGGCCGGCAGCGGCTCGGGCTCGGTCACATCGACCATCGCGGCGGACAGGTGGCCGGTGTCGAGCGCGTCCAGCAGGGCGGCGTGGTCCAGCTGCGGCCCGCGCCCGGTGTGGATCAGCGCGGCACCGCGGGGCAGCTTCGCCAGCAGGCGGGCGTCGAGGAAGCCGCGGGTGTCGGGCGTCAGCGGCAGCAGAACGATCAGGATGTCGGTTTCGCCCAGCATCGCATCGAGCCCGTCCGCGCCATGGTGGCAGGTCACGCCGTCGAGTTCGCGTGGCGAGCGGCTCCATCCCGACAGCGGGAAGCCGAAGGGCTTCAGCCGCTCCAGCACCGCCTGCGCCAGCACCCCCAGCCCGAGCACGCCGATCCGGCGCTGTGCCGCCTGCGGCTGGGGCAGGGGGCGCCAGAGGCACTCCCTCTGCTGCGCGCGGTAGGCCGGCATCTGGCGATGCAGGGTCAGCACGGCCAGCGTGGCGTATTCCTGCATCATGCGGACGATGCCGTCATCCACCATGCGGACGACCTTCACATGGTCGGGCAGGGCGGTCATGGTGAACTGGTCGACCCCGGCGCCGATGGAGAAGACGATCTCCAGATTGCGGTAGCGGGCGAGGTTTGCCGGAATGGTCCATGTGATCAGGTAGCGCACCGCATCGGGATCGACGCTGGCCGGGTCCATCGAAAAGGGCAGTTCCGGCAGCGCGCGGGCGAAGGCGTCCGCGAAGATCGCGCCGCGCACGGCATCGGAATTGAACAGGAAGGTCATTGGAACCCTTTTGGCAATGCGCGGCTTGTGCGGCTTGTGCGGGCGACGGTCAGAGGCGGCAGCGCTGGCCCAGCGCCTCGATCATCGACTGGCAGGCGTGCAGCTCCTCGACGAGGATGTGCTCGTCGGGGCGGTGGGCCCGCGCGATGTCGCCGGGGCCGCAGATGATCGCGTCGATGCCGGCGGTCTGGTACAGGCCGGCCTCCGTGCCATAGCTGATGGCGGCCTGCGGTTCGCGGCCGGTCAGCTCCTCCAGCAGGCGGGCCAGCGGCGAACGGGCGGCCAGGAACAGGGCGGGATAGGCGCTGGTCTGTGTCCAGTCGACGGCGAAGCCGCGCTGCTCCAGCCGCAGCGCCGCCTCGCGTACCGGCTCCAGCAGGGAGACGGGATCGACCCCGGCGATGGCGCGGGCTTCGAATTCGGCGGTGCAGGTGTCGGGGATGACGTTCACCGCCAGCCCGCCCTGGATGGTGCCGGCCTGAAGCGAGGAATAGGGCGGCTCGAAGACCGAATCCAGCGGGCCGTCGCTCAGGCGGCCGGCCTGGGCGACGGCGGCGGTCAGCGCGTCGGTCATGGCATGGATGGCGTTCAGCCCCTGGTCGGGGCGGGAGGAATGGCCGGACCGCCCGCGGACGGTCAGCCGCGCCGACGCCTTGCCCTTGTGGGCACGGACGGCGCGCAGGCCGCTCGGTTCGCCGACGATGACGCCCAGCGGCGGTGCGCACAGGTCGGGCAGATGCGGCAGAAGATGCGGCGCGCCCTGGCAGCCGGCCTCCTCGTCGTAGGTGAAGGCCAGATGGATGGGCCGGGCGAGCGGGGCGGCGGTCAGGGCCGGCAGGGCCGCCAGCGCCGCCGCGATGAAGCCCTTCATGTCCGAAGTGCCGCGCCCGTAAAGCCGGTTGCCGTCGGTGCGCAGCCGGAACGGGTCGCCGGTCCATTCGGGTTCGGTGGCCGGCACCACATCCATGTGACCGGACAGGACATAGCCCGGAACCATCGCCGGGCCGATGGTGGCGAACAGGTTGAAGCGGTCGCCCTCCGGTCCCGGCAGAACCCGGACGCGGACCCCCGCAGCCTCCAGAATGCCGCGGATGCCGTCGACGATGGCGCCGTTGGGGGTTCCGACGACGGAGGGAAAGGCGATCAGATCCTTCAGGATGTCGGTCACGGTCATGACGGCCTCACCTTGTCCTCATGCTGCGCGCTTCGAGGCGCGGGGGAGTCGTTGCGGGTTCGCTGCCGTGTGGGGAGAGGGGGCGGGCCCTGGCGGCTGTGGCAGGTACGATCTTATCCGGCCGCCGCTCCATTCCGTGCCGAATGCATGGGCGATTTGGTTGATTGTTGTGCCGACCCGGTGCTTTGCGGTGAATTGTGCGGCGGCTGCTCCGGTAATCTCGGGGAGCGCTGGATGGTTCAGGCGTGCCGGTTGACCCAAGGGAGCACTGCCTCACGTTATGGAAAATCCGGGGAGGAGAAAGCGTTGAGCGAGAGCGGCATGGAAGACGGCGTTGGGGATGGGGTGGGGGACGGTGCGTTACCGGGCTCCCTGACCGTCGACGCCTTCGACGTGCGGGTGGCCGACATCGCCGACATCGACCTTGAGCGCCTGCAGGCTCTGTCGATCTCGGTCGGCTGGCCGCATCGCGCGGAGGACTGGCAGTTCGTGCGCGAGGTCGGCCATGGCTTCGTCGCGCTGGACGAGATCGACCGCGTTCTGGCATCGGCGATGTGGTTCCCCCACGGCGACGATTTCGCCACCATCGGCATGGTCATGACCTCGCCCCGGCTGCAAGCGCTGGGGGTCGGCGACTGGCTGATGAAACGGGTGCTGTCGGCGTCGGCCGGGCGGACCTACCGGCTCAACGCCACCCGTGCGGCGCTGGCGCTCTACCGTTCGCTCGGTTTCATCGGCCACCGGACCGTGTTCCAGTGCCAGGGCGAGGCGCGCCGGAGCGACCGTGCCGCGCCGATCCCAGCACCCATGCCAGCGCCCGTACCGGCGGTGCGGCGGCTGGAGGCGGCGGATCTCGCAGCGGTGACGGCGCTGGACGAACGTGCCTTCGGAATTTCGCGGGCCGGGCTGATGGCGCGGCTGTTCGGGCAGTCGGTCGGCTATGGCCTGGAACGTGACGGGGCTCTGGTGGCCTTCGCGCTTTGCCGTCCCTTCGGCCGCGGGCATGTCGTCGGTCCGGCGGTCGCCGGGACGGACGAGGATGCGATTGCCGTGGTCCAGCCCCATGTGGACGAGCATGACGGACGTTTCCTGCGCCTGGACACCCATCTGGACGAAGGGCCCTTCCCGCTGTTCGTTGCCCGGTCGGGCTTGAGGATTCACGACACGGTGCTGACCATGTCGCTTGGTGCGCCGCTGACCGATCCATCGACGCGGGCGCCGGACCGTCCCGTCACCTATACACTCGCCACCCAGGCCCTGGGCTGAGCCGCCGCCAGCTCCCAAAAAAGGATGCGCCGATCATGCCGGGACAGACGCCGGAACCCTCCGCCGGCTCTCAAGCTGACTCCGTGCCCGACCCTTCTCCCGTTCCATCCTCCTCCGCCAGCCGCGGCGGCATCATGCTCCGGCTGGTGTCGGCCGGGCTGTTCGTCGTCATGTCGCTGTTCGTCCGGCTGGCCTCCGTCGAGGCCCCGATCGGGCAGATCGTCTTCTTCCGCAGCGCCTTCGCGCTGCCGCCGATCATCGCCTATCTGATGTGGCGCCGGCAGTTTCCGTCGGCCCTCTGGACGCGGCAGCCGGTCGGCCACCTGAAGCGCAATCTCTATGGCGGCTTGGCGATGGTGCTCTCCTTCGTCTCGCTGGCCTATCTGCCGCTGGCGCTGGCGACCGCGCTGGGCTTCCTGGCTCCGCTGCTGGCGGTCCCGGCCGCCATGCTGTTCCTGCGCGAACGGCCGGGCGCGGTGGCCATCGGCGCGGCGCTGGTCGGCTTCGCCGGCGTGGTGCTGATGCTGCTGCCGGCCTTCGAAGGGCCGACGCCGGACCGCGGCACCCTCATCGGGGTTGCGGCCGGGCTGACGATGGCGTTCGCCACTGCGGCGGGGCGGGTCCAGATCAAGACGCTGACCGCGACCGAAGCGCCGGGGACCATCGCCTTCTATTTCGCTCTCCTGTGCGCGCTCGGCGGTCTGGCGAGCTGGCCCTTCGGCTGGATCGCCCCGACCGGATTCTCCCTGGCCTGCCTGATCGGGGCGGGCGTCTCCGGCGGTCTGGCGCACATCACCATGACGGAAGCGATGGCCCGCGCGTCGGTATCGACCCAGGCGCCCTTCGACTACACCGCCATGCTGTGGGCGCTGATCCTCGACGCGGCTATCTTCGGCCTGCTGCCTTCTCCGGTCAGCCTTGCCGGCGCCTTCGTCATCGCCGCCTCCGCCCTGGTGGTCCCGCTGTCCGGCCGGTTCACGGCCCGGTCCGAAGCGCTGCGGCCCGCCCGCTGAGAAGCGGGCGGGTGCGGCACCGTCAGGCCTGGGGGGCGTGTGCCGCGGCCGCCTGCGCGGCGGCGGTCTGCGGGGCGGCGGCCTGGAAACGGCCGATGCGGAAGTCGTGCAGCGGCGTTTCGCTGTGCCCGGTGGCGATGATCTCCGCCATCACGTCGCCGACGCCGGGGCCGAGCTGGAAGCCGTGGCCGCTGAAGCCGAAGGCGTGGAACAGTCCGGGCGTCGTCGCCGATGCCCCCATGACCGGCAGCTTGTCGGCGACATAGCCCTCGCAGCCCGACCAGGTGCGGATCACCGTGACGTCGGCCAGTGCCGGCAGCAGCCGGACCAGAGCCCGCAACTGGCCGGGCAGCCGCGCCGGGTCGGCCCTGGCATGGCCGGGATCGAGCGCCACCGGCACCCGCTCCGCCCCACCGCCGAAGACGATGTTGCCGCGCTCCACCTGACGAAGATAGCCGTCCCCGCCGGCGCGCGACCACATGCCGACCACCGGCAGGATCCGGTGCGGCAGGGGTTCGGTCACGCCCATCTGCGGCCCATAGGCCGCCATCGGCACGCTTTCGCCGAAGCGGGCGGCGATGGTCGCTCCCCAGGCCCCGGCGGCGTTCAGCAGGCGATCCGCGGTGAAGCGGCCCCGATGCGTCGCGGCTTCGAAGCCCGACGCGGTGGCCGATACCTCCACCGGCCCGCACTCCTCGACGATCTCCGCGCCCAGACGGCGGGCGGCGTCGGTGAAGGCGGGGGCGATCAGGCGGGGGTTGCCGCTGCCGTCCTGCGGCGAGAAGGAGGCGGCGATGGCGCCCGGCCCCAGGCCGGGGAAGCGGCGGCGGATCTCCGGCGGCGACAGTTCATCCAGGTCCAGCCCCCAGGGCCGCGCGTCGGCGATGTAGCGGCGCATGTCGGCCAGACCATCCTCGTCGAACACCAGCCGCAGATGGCCGGTGGCGCGGAACTCGACATCCCGCCCCAGCAGCCGCTCCGCCTCCCCCCACAGCGCCCGCGAGCGGTGGGCGAGCGGCAGCTGCGGCAGATAGCGCCCGGTGCGGCGGATGTTGCCGAAGGACGCCACCGTGGCGCCGGTGCCGACGCGGTTGCGCTCCAGCAGCGTGACGGACAGGCCGCGCCGGGCCAGGAAAAAGGCGGCGGCCGATCCGATCAACCCGCCGCCCAGCACGATAACCCTCATCGACCTCTCCCACATGCGGGCGGACATGGCTCCGCCCCACCGGTCAGGCTGCCCACGACTGGCGGGCGGGTCAAAGACGGGTTCGGCAGGATCCCATAAGGCCGGGCTATGGGAGCGCCGCCTTATGCGGCGCAATGCATAAGCCCGCCTTATGTGTTTGCGCTCAATGGCTCTTAGACCGCCCCCGGCCCGCCATGTCAGCTTTCCGTCCGGATCAGACACAGACTGACTTGCCGGGAGGAGCGGAGATGGACGGAGGCTTGGGTGAGGCCGATTGGAAGGTCGGCGTCGACATCGGCGGGACATTCATCGATTTCTGCGCGCTGGACACGCGGTCGGGACGGGTGGCGTCGCTGAAGGTGCTGACGACGCCTGACGACCCCGGCGCGGAGCTGATGACCGGCCTGACCCTGCTGGCGGAGCGCGAGGGGCTGGACCCGCGCGCCGTCACCCGTTTCGTGCACGGCACGACGGTGGGCATGAACACGGTGATCCAGCGCAAGGGCGCGCCGCTGGCGCTGCTGACCAATGCCGGGTTCGAGGATGTGATCGAACTCGCCCGGCTGCGCATGCCGGACACCTATTCGCTGTTCTGCTCGCGCCCCGACCAACTGATCGCCCGCGACATGGTCTTCGGCATTCCCGCCCGGCTGCGCTCCGACGGGACGGAACGGCAGGCCCCGGACATGGCGGCCGTCGCCGATGCCGTCGCCGCCGTCAAGGCCAAGGGGGCGATGGGTGTCGTCGTCTCCTTCCTCCATTCCTGGCGCGACGACGCCCACGAAACCGCGGTGAAGGAGGAGGTCGCCCGGCTGGCGCCGGAGCTGTTCGTCTTCACCTCCGCCGAGGTCTGGCCGGTGATCCGCGAGTATGAGCGGACGACGACCGCGGTCCTGAACGCCTATGTCCATCCCCGGATTTCCGGCTACCTCTCGGCGCTGGAAGGGCGGCTGGCCGGGCGCGGGGTGCCCGCCCGCCCGCTGCTGACCAAGTCCAACGGCGGCGTGATGAACGCGGCGGAGGGCAAGCGGGCCTGCGTCCACATGCTGCTGTCCGGTGCCGCCTCCGGGGTGAACGGCGCGGCATGGCTGGCCCGGCAGGCGGGGGAGCCGCGCATCCTGACGCTCGACATCGGCGGCACCTCGGCCGATTTCGCCCTGATCGTCGACGGGCAGGCCCAGTTCGGCGTCGGCGAGATGATCGGCGAGTTCCCGCTGCACATCCCGTCGGTCTCGGTCAGCTCCATCGGCATCGGCGGCGGATCGATTGCCAGCGTCGACGGGCAGGGCGTGCTGCGCGTCGGGCCGGAGTCCGCCGGATCGACGCCGGGCCCGGCCTGCTATGGCCGCGGCGGCGAATGGGCGACGGTGACCGACGCGATGGTGGTCTGCGGCTGGCTCGGCCACAGCCAGATGGCCTACGGGCAGCTGCGGATGGACGCCGGCCTCGCCCGTGCCGCCGTCAAGCGGCTGGCCGACGAACTGTTCCGTTCGGTGGAGGCGACCGCCCAGGCGATCCTCGACGTCGCGGTGTCGGAAATGTTCGCGGAGGTCGAGAAGATGGCCGCGCGGGCCGGCGTCGATGTGCGGGACTTCGCGCTGATGCCCTTCGGCGGCGGCGGTCCGATGCTGGGCGTGTTCCTGGCGCGCGAACTGGGGATGCCGCGCGTCGTCGCTCCGCGCTGGCCGGGCGTGGTGTCGGCGCTGGGCGGTCTGGTCGCCGACCTGCGCGGCGATTTCGTCCGCACCCTGTTCGCCGACCTTTCCCCCGGCCTGATGCCGGCGCTGCGCGAGGCCTTCGCCGCGATGGGCAGGGAAGGGCGCGACTGGCTGGCGGCGCAAGGCCATACCGGTGCCGCCGAGCTGAGGGTCGTCGCCGACATGCGCTATGCCGGCCAGAGCTACGAGATCGAGACGGCGCTGAATCCCGAATGGCTGGATGGCAGCGATCCGGATGCCATCGCCGACGCCTTCCATGCGGCGCATACCCGGCTTTACGATTTCCATGACCCCGACGGGCGGATCGAGATCGTCAACCTGCGCCTGTCCGCCATCGGCAACGGCCCGGCCCTGCATTTCCCGACGGCGCCGGAGGAACCGCATGCCGCCTCGGCGGAGCGCAGCGTGCCGGTCTTCACCGGCGGCGCCGTGACCCCGGTCGGGCTGTACCGCCGTGCGGACTTGCAGGCCGGCGCACGGTTCGAGGGACCGGCCATCGTCGCCCAGGAGGACACCACCTTCGCCATCCCGGCCGGAACCGCGGCCCGTGTCGATGCGCATCTCAACCTCCACCTGACCTTTGCGGAGTGACGCCTGTGTTTGACCGTATGAAGCTTCAGGTGCTGGCGAACCACGCGCGGTCGGCGGCCGAGAACATGGCCCACACGCTCCAGCGCACCGCCCACTCCGCCTTCGTCAAGGAGACGGAGGATTTCACCGTCATGCTGCTGAACCGCCGGGGCGAGACCTTCGGCGTGCCGATGGAGCTGGGGGCGACCTGGTATCCCGGCCTGACCTATGGCCGCGCCATCGACATGATCGAGGACTACCGGCCCGGCGACGTCGCCTTCACCAACGATCCCTATTCCGGTTTCGTGGCGACCCACGCCCCCGACACCCATTTGTGGAAGCCGGTCTTCTATGAGGATGAGATCATCGCCTGGACCGGCGGGCACATCCACAACACCGACATGGGCGGCGCCGTCCCGGCCTCGCTGTCGCGGGCGCTGACCGAAATCCACCAGGAAGGCATCCGCTTCCCGCCGATGAAGCTGGTCCGCGAAGGGGTGTTCGACGAGCAGATCCTGCGGATCATGACCACCAACGTCCGCAAGCCCGACCTCAATATCGGCGACATCAAGGCGCTGGTCGGCGCGCTCAACACCGGGGAGCGCAAGATCCTCGCCATGGTGGAGAAGTTCGGCAAGACCGCCTTCCTCGACGGCGTCGATGCGCTGCTCGACCATGCCGAGGCGCAGGCGCGCGACATCCTGCGCGCGATGCCCGACGGGCGGTGGGAGTTCGCCGACTATGCCGACGAGGATTCCGTCACCGCCAACCCCTGCCGGCTGAAGCTGACCCTGACGATCAGGGGCGACGAGGCGGTGCTGGACTTCACCGGCTCGGACCCGCAGCTGGCGTCGTCGCTGAACGTGCCGTCGGGCGGCGATCCCCGCCACACCATCCTGCTGGTCGGCGTCTATTACGTCCTCTACACCCTCGATCCGAAAATCCTGCTGAACACCGGGCTGACCCGGCCCTTCACCTGCATCACCCCGGAAGGAACGGTCCTGAACCCGACCTTCCCGGCGGCGGTGGGGATGCGGTCGCTGACCTGTGCGCGGCTGCGCTCGGTGATCTTCGGCGCCTTCTCCCAGGCGGTGCCGGAGCGGCTTCCGGCGGCCCCGGCCGGCAACAACTGCATCGTCAACGTGATGACCACCGACGAGCGGACCGGCAGCCGCATCATCGCCGCGGTGAACCCGGTGGTCGGCGGCGGCGGCGGCATGCCGCACCGCGACGGCACCAACGGGTCGGGAGCCGACGCCGCCTATCTGAAGAACACGCCCATCGAGATCACCGAGATGGAAACCCCGGTGGAGTTCGTCCGTTACGGGCTGGCGGCCGACAGCGGCGGGGCCGGGCGCTGGCGCGGCGGGCTGGCCACCCACATGGCCTTCCGCGTCTTCTCGCCCGACACCCGGATCACCGCGCGCAACCGCGACCGCGGGTTCTTCCGCCCCTGGGGCGTGCTGGGCGGCCGGGCGGCCGGGCTGTCGGACATGGTGGTCAATCCCGGCACGCCGGGCGAACGGCGGCTGGGCAACATCGACACGGCGGTGCTGCAGCCGGGCGACGTGCTGGACATCCGTTCGGCCGGCGGCGGCGGCCGGGGCGATCCGTTCACGCGCGAATCCTGGCGGGTGGCCCAGGACGTGGCGCGCGGCTATGTCTCGGTGGAGGCGGCGGAGCGGGAGTATGGCGTCGTCATCCGCGACGGCGTGCTCAACACGCAGGCCACCGACCGGCTGCGTGCGGACCGGACGGCACCCACCGGGCATTTCCACTTCGGACCGGAGCGCGAGGGCTACGAGCGACAATGGACGCCGGACGCCTACGAGTTCCTGACGCGCACCCTCGCCGGCCTGCCGATCCACTGGCGTTTCTTCGCCAAGACGGAAATCTTCAGCCGCATGGCCGGCCGCGATGGTGCCGGCGGGGTTGAAGCCGCACTGGCCGAGGTCTACGCCCGCTTCCCCGAAATGCCTCCCTCGAAGGCCCTGGTCCGCGAGGCGGCGGAATGAGCGGGACGGCGGGGGGCAGGCTGGTCAGGCTGGCCGAGACGGGGCGCGCCCCGGTCCGCTTCCTGCTGGATGGCGTGGAGCGTGTGGCGCTTGCCGGCGATACGGTGCTGACGGCGATCCTCACCAACGCCACGGCACTGCGGCAGGCGGAGTTCGGGCCGGAGCGGCGCGCCGGCTTCTGCCTGATGGGGGCCTGCCAGGATTGCTGGATCTGGCAGGAGCAGGGCGCACGCATCCGCGCCTGCTCCACGCCGCTGGCCGAGGGCATGCGGCTGCTGACCCGGACGCGGGAGGATTGGCCATGACGGACGCGAACCAGCCGCGGGTCGTGATCGTCGGGGCCGGGCCGGCCGGGATTCGGGCGGCGGAAACTCTGGCGGCGGCCGGCCTGCGCCCGACCGTGATCGACGAGGGCGCACGGGCCGGCGGGCAGATCTACCGCCGCCCGCCCGACGGTTTCACCCGCCCGCCCGGGGCGCTCTATGGCTCGCAGGCCGGCAAGGCGGTGGCATTGCACGCCGCCTTCGACGGGCTGGCGGCGGCGGGCCGCATCGTCCATCTGCCGCGCCATTCGGTCGTCGCGCTTGCCGGCGGTGTGCTGCATGCGGTCAGCGACGGCGGAAGCCGCCGGATCGGCTACGACCGGCTGATCCTGGCGACCGGGGCGACCGACCGTCTGGCCCCGGTGCCGGGCTGGCAGGCTCCCGGCGTCTACAGCCTGGGTGCGATGCAGATCGCGCTGAAGGCCCAGGGCGTGGCGATGGGGCGGCGGATCGTGCTGGCCGGATCGGGGCCGTTGCTGACCCTGCTGGCGACCCAACTGCTGAAGGCGGGGGCGGAGGTCGCCGCGGTCCTTGACACCGCCGGCCTGCGCGGCCAGATCGCCGCCTTCCCCGACCTCGCCGCCCGCCCGTCCTTCGCCCTGCAAGGGCTGGCGATGCGGGCGCGGCTTGGGCGGCTCTATCATGCCGGGGTCGTTCTGGAGGGGATCGAGGCGACGGATAGCGGGGTTACGGACAGCGGGGTGACGGCGGTCCGCTGGACGGATGCCGGCGGACGGTCCCGGCGGACGCCTTGCGATGCTGCCGGGCTGGGCTGGCATCTGAAGGCGGAAACCCAGCTTGCCGATCTTGCCGGCTGCCGCTTCGCCTATGATGCGACCTGGGCGCAGTGGCTGCCCAGCACTGACCGCATGGGCCGGGCCGGGGAGGGCATCTATCTGGCCGGCGATGGCCTGCGCCTGCTGGGGGCCGACGGGGCGGAGGTCGCCGGCCGTCTCGCCGCGGCAGCTTGCCTGTCCGATCTGGAGTTGCCGGTTCCGGACATCGCGGCCGACCTGAAGCGCCTCGCCCGGCTGGAGCGCTTCGCCCGCGGCCTCGCCCGTGCCTTCCCCTGGCCGGTGGATCGGGTGCGGGCAATCCCCGACGACACCGTGCTGTGCCGCTGCGAGGGGATCACCGCCGGTTCGGTGCGTGAGACGGCGGCCTATGGCGGGGCGGAGGCCAACCGGGTGAAGTCGCTGGGCCGTGCCGGGATGGGGCGCTGCCAGGGCCGCTATTGCCAGCTGGCCGCGGCCGACCTGATCGCCTCCTCCGGCGGGCTTGCGCATGCCGGAGAGGTGGGGCGCCTGCGTGCGCAAGCCCCCGTCCGACCGGCGCCGGTCCGCGCGCTGCTGGAGGAGGAGTGAGCGGCGGTTGATCAGGGAGGCGGCGGGTGCAGCCGCGTGTCCAGGGCAAACCGTTCCTGGGAGCGCATCCCGTACGCCCCCGCCGCCGGAGACGCGGCGAACAGAAGGTTCCAGCTGTGCGGGGAGACAGCACTCGGGATCAGGACGAACTTGTGCCCACTCAGCAGGGCATCGCCGAACTGCTGCTGGCCAACACTGGGGACGCCCGGGCGGAGCCAGTTGGGATTGGGCAGGTCGGCCGGGGTGACCACATGGACGGCGGCGGGGTCCGTGACGGTCAGCGCCGTCAGCACATGCGGCACCGTGTCCAACGCCTTGAAGCCCTTGTGCACCGCGACCTCCAGGATCGCGGTCGCCGGGTCGAGAGAGCAGTAGACGGCGCGGACCCCCTTGCTGTTCCAGCGCCCGCCGAAGCGGTAGGCCCCTTCGCCGCTGTCCCAGCTCGTGCGGAAGGGCTCCGGGTCGAGACGCCACGCGACCAGCTCGGTGCCGCCCAGCGCCGCCGGCAGGGGTGTCACGTGTAGACCCCGGAAGCCATCCGCCCCAGGTAATCCTCGACCATCTCGACCCCGGCGGGGGTGTCCAGCAGGTCCAGCGGACGGTTGTCGTCCAGCCCGATGGCCGGACGCTCCAGCCACTGCTCGGCCTCCTCCTGCGAGCCGAAGACCTCGGAGGCCTGGGCCAGAATCTCGGCCAGCTTCCAGGTCCGGCCACCCTGCTCGGGGCTGAGCGGCTTGTCCGGCGCCCCTTTGCGGCGCTGGTAGGTGCGCACGCTCATCCCCACGGCGGACTCGATGCTCGCCGGCTTGAGGACCCGCAGGTGGGTCACGAGATGGTAGAGCGCGCCGCCCGGCAAGCCGGTCTTGATCGCGTTGTGGGCATCCAGCTGCGTCACCACCGGGCGCTTGAACACCCGCGGACCGCCGAGCAGGTCGGTGACCCGCTGATAGGGTCCTGTCTCACCCCGTCCCATGTGGGCTCCGGCCGCGGGCATGGCGTCCTCCGTCACGTGTCGTCTTGAATGTGACACGTGACGCTAAGGGATTCAAGCGGCCCTCCTCGGTGACGGAACCTCGCGGTCCGGATCCGGAAATGGACTTCCCAGGATGGAGGCGTTGTGATCCAAAGCCCTGGACGGGGCTTCGTGGCGGGCGCCGATCCGGTCTGCCCGACGCTCAGGCACGAGCCGAAGAGTGAGGGAAGCCGATGTTGGCCGGAGGCGACCGTGAAGCGCAGCGTTGAGAACGCGGAACATTACCACTGGGGGGACCGCTGCGACGGATGGGTGCTTTCCCCGTCTCCGGACATGATGGTCATTCAGGAGCGCATGCCGGCCGGCACGGTGGAGCGCAGGCATGTCCATGGCAAGGCGCGCCAGTTCTTCTATGTGCTCTCCGGCGAACTGACGATGGAACTGGAAGGAACCCGACACCTGATCACGGCGATGTCCGGGATCGAGATTCCTCCGGGAAGCCGCCATCAGGCCCGGAACGACAGCGGTGCGGACGTGCATTTTCTCGTCGTGTCGTCCCCGACGACACGGGGCGACCGAACCGACCTCGACGGCTGAGCCGTCCGGCCCTGGCAGCGGCAAGGGGGCCGGGTTCAACGCCACCCAGTCGACGGCGAGCGCGCGAAGCCGGACGCTGTCGCCGCCGATCCCGGCCTTCGCCTCGCCGCAACACTTTCAAGGCGGACTAAGTCAGAAGCGAATGACTATGGCATGCGATGTGCTGATCGGCAGCTCGGTTTTATAGGTGATCTGCTTCAGCACCAGATTGGACCTGATGGTGGAGACGAACTCTATTTTCGACAGTTTGCTGGCGATCAGATGTTCCAGCTCCTCGACATCCCGGACGATCACGCGCAGAAGGAAATCGCAGTCGCCCGTCATCCAGTTGCATTCCATCACCTCGGGAATCCGCTCGACGGCGTCGCGGAAATTCTCCAGAGCCGATTGCGGCTGCTTGTCGAGCTTGACCTGGATATAGGCATTGATTTCCAGCCCCATCACCTTTGGATTCAGAAGGGTGACCCGCCGGTCGATGATGCCGGTCTGCTCCAGCTTCTTCACCCGTGTGAGGCAGGGCGAGGGGGAGAGGTTGATTCTGCCGGCAAGCTCGACGTTCGTCAGGTTTGCGTCCTTTTGCAGCTCGTTGAGGATCTTGATGTCCGTTCGGTCGAGCGTCAACGTGTTCATCATGATGACTCCCTGTTGTAGTCTTGACGGCCTGTCCTGGAACCGAAGCGAAGAACGGCAGGAAATTCCGCGGAACAAACCTATTTGAGTGCAGCGCGCATTCCCTTCCGCCATTCGACTGTGCATACGGCAGAGTGTATCCGAGCCCAACCAATGGCAGAATCCACGGGATTGCCATTTTATGTCGCGAAACTGTCAAACTCGGACCGAGGTCCGCTTCGAACGGCACGGAGGCCGCAACATTGCCGAAGAGTGCGCGGATTGGTGCGAAGTGGCCGGAAGCCCCGGTGGCCGGCGACGCTCTCCCGATGGCGTGGGATCCAACCGGCCTGCGCATCAGCTTCACCCCTGAGGATCCCGACGAGTTTGCCCGGCCGCTGGTCTCCTTCCTTGTCCGGCGCAATGTGGATGACGATGAGCTGCCGATCCACCGGCACCGGAAAGGCCAGCTGGTGGTGGCGGCGGAAGGCTCGGTCATGTGCCGGACGCTCGACGGGCTTCGGATCGTCCCATCCAACGGTGCCGTCTGGATTCCGGGAGAGATCCCTCACAGCATTTCCATGTCGGACAAGGGCCGGTCGTACTGCGTCTTCATCAATCCGGGGATTTCACCCCTGCCGGAATCCTGCGCGACATTTTCGATCAGCCCGATGCTGCGCGAGATGATCTTTCATCTGGCCAACCTGCCGCCGCTCTATCCCCTGGAGGGTCCGACGAGCCGTCTGGTCCAGGTCATCCTGGACGAGCTTGCCCAGATGAAGGCGGAGCCGCTCCACTTCCCGGTTTCCAACCATCCCAGGATCCAGCGCATCGCCGCCCAATTGCTGGAGGCGCCGGACGACCGCAGGACCATCCGCGACTGGGCGGCAACGGTCGCCATGAGCGAGCGCACGCTGGCGCGGCTCATCCAGAAACAGACGGGAATGTCGTTCGGCCGGTGGCGCCAGCAACTCCACATCGTGATCGCCGTCCAACGGATGTCGATGGGCGCCACCGTGCAGGCGATCTCCCAGGAGCTGGGATACGATTCTCCAAGCGCGTTCACCGCCATGTTCAGGAAACACATGGGGCAGCCTCCGCGCCGGTATTTGCAGGACCGGGCCGAAGGCGGGACGAACTGAGGCCGCATCCCCCTTCTCATGCCGGCGGCCCTCGATCCGACTGTCGGGATCGAGGGCCGCCGGTGCGGTCGGGGACCGGGATTGCGGTTCCCCGTGCGGATGGCTGCCGTTGTTTACCCTGTCAGCTCACGATGTCCCGCCTGATGCTCTTTCGCGCCGCCATGAAGGCCATCGCCGCCAGAACATAGACGAGCGACGTGCTGATCAGCGCCCAGCGGATGCCGTCGCCGGACCCCATCGACCGCGCGAGAACATCGCTGATCAGGCCGACCGTCAGCGGTCCAAGGCCAAGCCCGATCAGATTGGCGAAGAACAGGAAGATGGCGGTGGCCGTCGCCCGGGTGCGCGGACGCACCAGGCTTTGGACCGCCGCAAAGATGGGGCCGTAATAAATGGACTGCAGCATCATCGGCAAACCCATCAGGCAAAGCGCCGCCACGGTGTTCGAGGTGAGATACGTCGCGAAAAGCGCAAAGGGCAGGCATAGGGCCGCCGCGGCCGGAATGGTCGCGTAGGCGTTCAGGCTGCCGCGCGCCACCGCGCGATCCGTCGCCCGGCCGCCCAGCCAGGTGCCGGCCGCGCCGCAGATGCCGACGATCAGGCCCAGCACCGTGCCGAGGAAACCGGTGGGGCCCAATTGAATCCCGGTGAGATCGTGCAGCCTGGCCGCCAGGATGCCCAATCCTTCGGCGTGATTGCGCAGGAAGTGGGAGCTTTGAAAGGCAAGATTGCTGTAAATCCCGAAGCTCATGGCCACCATCGCGACCGTAAGCCAGATGTAGGTCCGCTTCCCGCCGAGTTCGGTCAGTGCCTCCCTCAGGCTGGGCGTGCTTTGCGCGCCGCTGGGCGCGACGGAGAATGTCCGCGGCTCGGGCAGCGTGAAACAGGCCAGCAGCCCGAGGGCGATGCCGGGTACCCCGACCAGCGCGAAGGAGGCGCGCCAGCCGAGGCTGTCCGCGATCAGGCCGCCGACCACCATCCCGACCAGCGAACCGGCCGGAATGCCCATGGAAAAGAAGGCCAGCGCCGAGGCCCGCTTCTCCCGTGTCGTGTAATCGCTGATCAGCGACTGGGATGCCGGCGTGCAGCCCGCCTCTCCGACACCGACGCCGACCCTGGCGAGGAACAGCTGGGTGAAGTTCTGGGCCACGCCGCAGATCGCCGTGAACAGGCTCCAGGTGATCGCCGACAGCGCGACGATCCTGACCCGGTTCGCACGCTCCGCCCACCGCGCGATGGGAAGCGCCAGCGTCGCGTAGAAGATGGCGAAGGACAGTCCGGTCAGGGACCCCAGCTGCCAGTCCATGAGACCGAGTTCGCGCTTGATCGGTTCCGCCAGGATGTTGACGATCTGACGGTCGACGAAATTCAGCATGTAGATGAGGAACAGCATGGTCAGGGCATAGCGCCGATGGTGGATCGTCATGCCAATCGGTTTCGGCTGCGGCACCGACACCGTGGTCGTTGCGTCGTCGGTCATACGGCAGTCTCCAAAAAGACCGGGCACAGGGGGGCCGGGTCGGTTTCGGTCGGAACGCGGTGTCGGGAGGTGCAGGGAATGGATGCGGCCGGCATACGGCTCGGCATGCGATCAGAGTTTGACGCCCGTGCTGATGAGGAACACGTCACGGTCGGCGCGCGGGTCGTAGGGGCCGGCGAGGGTCGTCTGGTAGGTCAGGTTGAAGAGATAGCTGTCCTTGACCGTGCCATCGAGCGCGAGGCGGAGGATCTGGCGCCCCTGGTTGAACGCGCCGTCATAGGACGTCCCGTTGACATCGTGGGCGAAGGCGACGGACGGCTTGAGGGTCACCCCCGGCAGAATGTCCCGATAGCTCAGGCTTGCCTGAAGGCGATAGCCCCACGAGAACGGCGTCACGAAGCCTTTGGTGGTGCAGGCCTTGGGATCGGCGCCGGCCGCGCAGACGCCGTTGTTGGGGCCGGTTCCGAAGATGTCGGACCGGCCATAGCGGCGGAAATTGGGGTCCGGCAGATCGTGGACATATTTGGCGCCGACCTCGCCGCCGAGGGTCAGGGTGCCGCCGATCACGCTGCCGATGTCGCCCGATGCGGCGAGCTGCCCCTGGGTGACGTGGAAGCGCTCGTAACCGGCGAACGGCCCGCCCAGGGGCACCAGGGCGAAATCCCGCGCCAGCACACCGGTTCCGCTCACGGCCGCCTGCAACAGATCGGGGGCGTTGAAGGCGAGCGGCTGGTTGAATTTATGGTCGAGTTCGCCGGCGACCCGCAGTTTCATCGACGGAACGCTGGTGGCGAAGCTGCCGGACAGCATTCTGATGTTCTTGGGGTACTGGAACCGATAGGCCGGATTCAAACCGTCCGGATCTCCCGGCAGGAAGATGGCGCCGGTCCGGCCGGTCCGGTCGGCCTCGACATAGCCGGTCCGCGCGTGGATGTTGGTGAAGTGGAGCGAGAATCTGGTGCCGATGTCCGGCACCAGATAGGAGCCGCCGATACCGAACTGGCCGGCATCGCCCGCCGTCCCGTCGCTGCCACGCTTCAGGAAGCGGCCGGTCGCCAGCCCGTCGGCAGAGGACAGGGCATTGGACACCATGACCCTGTCGCAACCCGGCGAGGCGTAATCGGCGGTGGCGGCGAATGTTCCGCAACCGGGCTGCGTCGATGTCGCCGACAGCAGCTGATAGAAGATTTCGAGGCTTGCGGCCGACGAGAGGTCGATTTTGCCTGACAGCGCCAGGAACGGCTTCGCTCCCTCCTGCGGCTGCAAGCCCGGCCGGGACAAGGCCGCGAAGTCGCGCGGGTTGATGTCGCGGAGGCCGCCGGGAATTGTGAAGGCCGGTCCCCAGTCGACGGTCTGCTGGCCCGCCTTGACGGAGATCGGAAGCCCGCCGGCGGAGAACTGCCCCTTGACGTAGGCATCGGCAAGGGAGATGCCGCGGAACTTGGCGCCCTGCGAAAAGCCGCGGTCGGACAAGGGACCGCCGGCATAATTGTTCGGCAGGTTGCCCAGCGCGACATGCCCCTCGGCGAGCGTGTGGTCGTACCAGCCCTTCACGCGGGTGAAGACGCCCCAGCCGTCGGCGTTGTTGGCCTCGAACTCGACCAGCCCCTTGGCGACGCTGGAAACCGGGTCTCCCCTGCGATAGTTCAGGTTCCCGTCGTCGGAATTGACGCCGCCCGGCGCCGCATGGTCAAGCCGGAGCCGTGCGCCGTCCCCGGCGGGAACCAGCGACGGGTCGATGGGACTGGCGCGGATGGCCGTTCCGACGGTGACCACGGCCCGGATGCCCCCCGACCAGTCTCCTTCCTTGAATTCCCAGGCATGGGCCGGCCAGGAGATCGACAAGGCGGCGAGGATCGCCGCGTTCCGGCCTATGCCAAGGCTTGTCCACCACGCGGCACGGGGTGCCGGCAGAATTACGTCCCCCATCTTTGCTCCCTGCGAAGATTTATTGGAGTTGAGACAAGGAAGTCCGTCCCCGATCTTTCCGGACGGGCCAGGGTTCGGACTTCCATTTTTCCTTGAAGGAACTCGGCATTGCCCCTGATGCAGGGCAATCGCATCCGAGGGTGGAGCGACAAGGCTCTCCTTCGAATGACCCTCTCCCCTTGCGGAAGACAGGCTTCGTCACCGGACAAAACAAAAAATGCGGTGATAGGAACGCGGAGAATCCGTCCTATTTGGCGGATTCAAAATGTTCGATGCGGCCGAACCTGCCCAACGAATAAATCAGCGGAACCTTGTCCTGATCGTGACTCTGGGCGACGACGGCACCAATCATGATCGTATGGGTGGCGACTTCCACGCTGTCCTGCAGTCTGCAATCGAAGCTGCAAACGGATTGGCGAAGAACCGGAACCCCGGTAGCCATCTCATCCCAGTCGGTGGGGGAGAAACGGGAGGCGCCCTTGCTGCCGTCCAGCGCCGCGAAGCGTTCCGCCAGCTGGATCTGATCGGCGGACAGGACGTTCCAGGAAAAGGCGCCGGTCCGGAGAATGACGTCGTGGGCCTCGGCGCTGCGGTTGATGCAGGCAAGGACCATCGGCGGATCGACGCACAGGGAAACCGCGGCGGTGACGGTCAGGCCACGCCTGTCGGCACCCTGGCCCGACGCCACAATCGACACCGACCCCACAATGGCCCGCAACGCATTTTTGAAAACGGCCGTCTCCACATGTTCCGCAACGGATAAATCTTGTCCTGACATGGTGAACCTCACGCAAGGCGGTGGAAGGGCATGCCGCCGGCACGGGCGGGATCGGCCGTTCGGCACCTGTGTGGACGCTGCGCTACGGGGCAGGGGCGACCGGCAGCATCCGGTGCTCCACGATGTTCAGCCCATAGCCCCGCAGTGCCACCGGGACATGCTGCGAGTTGGACAGCAGGATCATGTCGTGAATGCCGAGATCCGCGAGGACCTGGGCGCCGACGCCATAGTTGCGCAGTTCCGCCTTGTCGACGAACGGCTCCCCCGCTTTCACTCGAAGAAGCTGGGAGAGCGGCACATCGCGGTTGAACAGCACGATCACGCCCCTCCCTTCGGCGGCGATCTCCTGCATGGAGCGGGCGACGATGTCGCCGCGGTCGCCGGTCTGGCCGAGCACGTCAGACAGGATGTCCAGCGCGTGCATGCGCACCAGGGTCGGCCTGTCGTCGATCACGCCCTTCACCAGCGCAATCGCTTCCGTCTCGATTGCCTTGATGCGGAAGGTGATGGCGCTCCACTCGCCGCCCCATCGGCTGTCGAATTTCGTGGTGACGACACGCTCGACCTCGTGATCGTGGCGGCGGCGGAAGGCGATCAGGTCGCGGATCGTGCCGATCTTGAGGCCGTGACGCCGGGCGAAGACGACGAGATCGTCGAGGCGGGCCATCGTCCCGTCCTCCTTCATGATCTCGCAGATCACGCCCGACGGGTTGAGGCCGGCAAGGCGCGCCACGTCCACCGCCGCCTCGGTATGTCCTGCCCGGACCAGCACGCCGCCGGGCCGGGAAACCAGGGGAAAGACATGCCCCGGCGAGACGATATGCTCCGGTCCCCTGGCCGCGTCGATTGCCACCGCCACCGTCCGCGCGCGGTCCGCCGCGGAGATGCCGGTGGACACCCCCTCGCGCGCCTCGATGGAAACGGTGAAGGCCGTCCGGTGGCGGGTGCCGTTCTCCGCGCTCATCAATCTGAGGCCGAGCTGGTCGATCCGCTCCTTGCCGAGCGCCAGGCAGATCAGGCCCCTGCCATGCGACGCCATGAAGTTGATCGCCTCGGGCGTCGCCATCTGCGCCGGGATCACGAGATCGCCCTCGTTCTCCCGATCCTCGTCGTCGACGAGGATGAACATTCGGCCGTTGCGGGCCTCTTCGATGATCTCCGCCGTCGAGGACAGAAATGGATGGCGTGGGGGGCAGGGCAGCATCGTCATGATCTTTCTCCGGTCACCGCATCACAGGTTGGACAGCGCCTGACGGATCAGCGAATCCTCGGAGTCGTCGTAGAGCGAATCGATCAGCGCCGCGTACCGCTCGTTCAGCACCTTGCGCCGCTTTTTCCGGGTCGCCGTCATGACGCCGTTTTCCGCCGACAGCTCTTCGGGAAGGATCCGGAACGACTTTATCTGCTCGACGGGCGCCAGCCTCTGGTTTGCCTTGGCGACCTCCCCCTCGATCAGGTGGATGACCGCTTCCGACGAACAGAAATCCGCGTAATCGTCGATCGTTTCGTTCCGCCCCTTTACCCAGTCGGTCATCGCGATGCGGTCGACCTCGATCAACGCCACGAGGTATTTCCGCCCGTCGCCGCAGACCGCGGCTTCCGAGATGTAGGGGCTTCGCCGCAGCTCGTTCTCGATCTGCGCCGGACTGATCGACTTGCCGCCGGAGGTGTTGATGATCTCCTTTTTCCTGTCGATGATCGCCAGCTGGCCATCGGGCCGGACCTCGACGATGTCGCCGGTGTGGAGCCATCCGTCGCGCAGAGCCTCCAGCGTGTCGTCGGGCTTGTTCAGATAGCCCGTGAACAGGCCGGGTCCCGTCACCAGCATTTCGCCGTCGCCGGCGATCCTCGTCTTCCAGCGCGGATCGGCAATCGGAACGCCGATGGTGCCGGGCTTCGACCAGTCCCGCATCTGCCCGGTGTTCGCTCCGACCAGTTCGGTCTGCCCATAGACCTCCTTGAGGTTCACCCCCCAGGTCTGCCACAGCTTCACGACGTCCGGCGGCATCGGCGCGGAGGCGGTGTAGGGGTATCTCAGCTGATCGAGCCCGATCTCCGCCAGGAGCGGCAGGAAGACCCGGTCGCGGCAGGTCGCGAAAAGCGCCTGGAGAAAGGGATCGTCCGGGCCGTCCGCCTGCCGGTCCGCCAGCGCCTTCTGGGCGATGGACATCGCGAAGCGGTAGGATTTCTTGCCGACCGTGGCCGACGCATTGATCCTGCTGACCAGTTCGGCGGCATAGCGTTGATAGAAGCGCGGCGGCGCCATCCAATAGGTCGGCCTCACATCGCGGATCGTCGTCGCGAAATCCGCTCCGGTCTCGCCGAAATAGGGCGTGACCTCGCCGATGAGGGGAAGAACGATGCCCTGCCCGAGACCCACGACATGGGAGAGCGGGAGATGGACGACCACCCGCTGGGGTTCGCGGAAAAGCGCCGGGCAAAAGCCTCGGGTGGTCAACAACCCCTCGATCAGCGACCGGTGGGTGAGGATCGCGCCCTTGGGATTGCCGGTCGTGCCGGAGGTGTAGACGATGCTGGCATTGTCTTCCGCCCGCACCTTGCCGGCCTGCTCGTCGAGCAGCGACGCACAGTCGGAGGAGGACGAGGCGGAAAACCGCGGCAGCGAGACGATGGTTTTCGATGACTGAACCGCCGGGTCGAAGACCACGATCTTCTTCAAGCTCTCCGCCTGCCGGCTGCGGAGAAGGATGGCGAGTTCCTTCTCTCCGGCGACGAAGGCGAATTTGCTCCCAGAATCCTCCAGGAAATACTCCACCTCCTCCGTCGAAGAGGTGAAATAGATCCCGACCGCCACGCCGCCGGCACAGACCGTCGCCATGTAGGCGACCACCCAGTCCTGCGAGATGTCGCCCATGATGGCGACGTGGTCCCCCTTTTCCAGGCCATGATCGAGGAGGGCACGCGAAAGCGCCGCGGCATCCCTGGCGAACTCCCCCCAGGTCGTGGCGTGCCACGTGCCGGCATGCTTCTGGAAGAACGCCACGGCCTCGCCTCTGCCGTCCCGGCGGTCGCGCAGCAGCGACGGCAGCGTCGCGTCCTCATACGCGGCCGGTGGAGGGTCGATGGCGGATGCGGCAGTTGAGGGCAGGACGGGCGGGAACAAGGACTGCGGCCCGCCCATCTCAATTGCCGCCTTCTGCAAAGCGCTTGCGCTTCTCGCGGAAAGCCGCGACGGCCTCCTTGCGCTCCGGGCTGTGGAAGGTCAGCATCTCGTGCGCCATCGCCGTGTCGAGATTCAGGTGCACCTGTTCCTTGATCAGCTTGTTGACGGCGTATTTGGTCCAGGCGATGGCGTCGCGGGGGCCGGAGGCGAGCATCTCAGCGTAGCGGACCGCATGCTCGACGACGGTTCCTTCCGGCACGACCCTGTTGATCATGCCGGCCGCCGCCGCCTCCTCCGCCGAAATGAAGTCCCCGGTCATCAGGTAATGCTTCGCCCGCACCGGCCCCAGAAGCAGCGGCCAGATCACCGCACCGCCGTCCCCGGCGACGACGCCGGCCGTCACATGGGTGTCGGCGAAGCGGGCAGCGGGCTCGGCGAAGACGACATCGCAGAACAGGGCGAGCGTGGCGCCCAGCCCGACGGCGACGCCGTTGACCGCGGCGATCAGCGGGCATTCCAGTTCGAGCATGTTGCGGATGAGATGGCGCCCGGAACGGGTGGGCGATATCGGCCCCAGAGTGTCATCGAGCGCGTTCTGATCGCCACCGGAGCAGAAGCCGCGACCGGCACCGGTCAGGACGACGGCCTTGACCGCCCGGTCGTTGTCGAGGTCCGCGAACAGCTCTTCCAGCGCGGCATGCATCGGCCAGTCGATGGCGTTGAGGATTTCCGGCCGGTTCAGGGTGACGATGGCCACGCCGCTCGCGCGCTTCTCGACGAGCAGGCCCCTATAGGTCTTGTCGGTCATGGGAGACTCTCTTCAGATCGGTCGAGAGGGGATCAGGCCGAGGCATTCACCGTCCGCATCCTGCGGATCTGGTCGAGGATCTCGTCGGTCGGACGCACCACATTGTTGCGGTCGTTGAAATGCGGGATGACGTAGCGTCCGACCAGCTCGATGGCCTTCATGATCTCGGCGTGCGAAACAGAGTCGATGTGGAACAGGATTTCTTCGGCGCCGGTTTCGATGAAGCGTTCCAGCTGGCGGATGACGGTATCCGGGCTGCCGCAAACGAGACTGGCGGAGTCGTTCAGAAGATAATCCCAGTCGGTGGCCGCGCGCTGGAGCGCCTCCAGCCCTTCCCCCATGTAGGCGTAGTCGTCGGCGATCTTCGCCAGCCGCGGATAGGCGTCGGTCGAGATGCGGGCATACTGCATCAGCGGCTCGGCATAGAGGTCCTTCGCCGCCTGATCGGTTTCGGCGATCCCGAGGAACACCGGCATGCCGAGACGCGGACGGTCGAGCGGGCCGTTCGGATCCCGCTGCCAGTTCGACCGGTAGGCCTCGACCATCTTCGCCTGGGCGTCCCAGCCCTGGTACAACGTGTGGCTGAGGACGGCGAGCCCCTGGCGGGCGGCCCAGACATGGCTGCGCTCGCTGGTCGCCGCGATGCCCATCAGCGGATAGGGCTTCTGCAACGGCTTCGGCACCAGCATGCGCGGCGGAACCTGATAGTGCTTGCCCTCGAAGGTGAAGATGTCCTTGCTGAAGGCTTCGCGGATCAGCGCGGTCCCCTCTTCCATCTGCTCGAGCGTTTCCGCCGGCTCCACGTTGAAGGCGCGCATGGCGATAGTGGTGTTCGCGCGGCCGCAATACAGCTCCATGCGGCCGTTGGACAGGATGTCGGTGACGGCGGCCCGTTCCGCCGTGCGCAGCGCGTGGTTGATCTTCTTGGGCATCAGCGAAACCGCCGGCCTCAGCCGGATGCGGGACGTCACCGCCGCGAGGTAGCCATACACGACTTCGGGGGCCGAGCTGGAGATCCCGCCCAAGGCGACATGCTGCTCGGACAGGCTGACGATGTCGAAACCCATCTTCTCGGCAAACACCGCCTCTTCGACAAGCTCATGAAGCCGGCGCGAATAGCTTTGGCCGACCAGAGTTTCCTGCTCGGACCAGAAGCCGAACTTGACTGCCATTTGGATGCCCTCTCGGGTTTGTTTGGGATGCCTCTTCGGTGATTGGAAGCTTGTCATGAAGCCGGCGGCAGAACCTGCCGAAGATCCGCTATGCGGATTGCGTGTTCAGAACATTATTTTGTGTAGGAACGACCGGCTGGGTCGTCCTGGGAAAAGCTCTGGACGAGAAGCGAGGCGATGCGCTCGATGCAATGGCTGCCGATGGCCGCCGAGGAACCTGTGGGGTCGCCGAGAATGCCGTTGGCGCTGACCGCCGCAAGCCCGTCGCGCCACATCAGTTCCAGATCGCCTTGCGAAAGCAGCCCCAGTCTTCCGGCCTCATAGCGTTCCGGTCGCACCCGCCCGGGGTGAATGTCGAGCATCAGCGAGGTTTCGGCGATATCGGCATGGCCGCCAACCTTGATTGGCTCGCCGCCCGCCTCCTCCACCGCATCGCGCCAGCATTCCAGCCACGCCTTCGCATCGGTGAAGGCAAAGACGCGGCAGGAGGCGGGCACGGCCGACCGCAAGCGCGGCAGCATCCTGGCCAAGGGCGGGGAATTGCCGACATGGGCGGAGAAGATCAGAATGCGCTCGAAGCCATGTCTTGCCAGACTGGTGCAGTAGTCCCGGCAGATCATTTCGAAGGTGCCGTCCTGCAACGAGATCGTGCCGGGAAATGCCAGATGGTGGGACGAACAGCCGACCCTGATGGTCGGCGCGACCAGCGCGCCCCCCACGCCCTTCGCCACCAGGATGCCGAGATGGTCGGCATGGTCGGCATCGACGCTGAGGGTCAAATGCGGTCCGTGCTGCTCCACCGCCCCGCAGGGGATGACGATGGTCCGGGTGCCGCCCGCAATGGCGAGAGCGACCTCGGGGGAGGTCATGAACTCAAGCCGGAGATGATCGCCGTCAGCCATGCTGCTGCCCCGCCTTGCGCTGGAGGAACCGGTCACGCGCCGCGGCCGTTTCGCCGCGACTCAGGTAATCCTGCATGTCGCCGAGCGTGCGCGCTTCAAGCTCCTCGTCGGTCATCCGCGGCGCATCGGCGAAGGTCCGTTTGATCGCCGAGAACAGATGCCTGTCCTTGAGGCGAAGCGTCTCGGCGACGGCACGGGTCCGGTCCTGCAAATCGCTGAAACCGACGATTTCATCGACGAGGCCCATCGCCTGCGCCTCCTGTGCTGAAACGAGATCCCCGGAATAGAGAAGACGCTCGGCAGCCCGGCGCCCGAGGCGGTTCATCGCCTGCCGCATGCCCTTCGCGGCGGGAAGCAGCCCATGGTTGATTTCGGGAAAGCCGAACCTGGCCCCCTCGCTCGCCACGACATGGTCCGCGAACAGAACCAGTTCCAGCGCCCCGCCCACCGCATAGCCGTTGACGGCACACAGCAGCGGGCAGCGGTAGCCTTCGAGCGCGACAAGCAGCCGGTGGAAGGCACGCATGCGCGGGACCGCGGCGTCCGCCCTGGCGGCGATTTCGCGAATGTCGCCGCCGGCACTGAAGAAGCGCTCGCCGGCCCCGGTCAGGATCACGGCCGGCGCGTCGGTCTCCGCCCCGAACCGGGCGAGATCCTCCGCCAGCGCCTGGATCAGGTCGAAGGAGAGCGCGTTGGCGGGCGGCCTGTCCATGGTCAGCCGCACCAGCGTCGTGGATAAACGATCCATCCTCAGCATCTTGCATCCTTTCAGATCGTGCAGGAGTGCCGGCCGAGGTTAGCGCGTGCGCCTCGAGGGCTTCTTCCGAAGACTCCCCGCGGGCACGCCCGTGAAAGGATGTTCTGGCGTGACCTGAGTGTTTGACGGCCGAAGATGCCGCGCGCTCCCGCCTCCGGCTCGATGCCGGGCGGGACCCGGCCGATGGGAATGCGCGGGGCGAGCGGCTCCAACTGCGCCTGGAACCCTTCGCAGCTCAGCACCGCCGCAGCCGGCGCTCCAGCCACAGGCTGTAGCGCGACGCGATGACGCAGACCGTCAGGTAGATCAGCGCCGCGAAGCCGAAGGCCTCGTCGTAGAATCCCAGCCATGCCGGGTCCTTGGCAGCGGTGCGTGCGGTGTTCAGCAGGTCGAACAGGCCGATGACGAT
The DNA here is from genome assembly GCF_049472615.1 of Azospirillum sp. 11R-A. Lineage (NCBI taxonomy): Bacteria > Pseudomonadati > Pseudomonadota > Alphaproteobacteria > Rhodospirillales > Azospirillaceae > Azospirillum > Azospirillum sp. 11R-A. Next base: position 191,407 of record NZ_JBCEBL010000012.1, read on the forward strand.
GATCAGCGTGGTGTCCTGGAACAGCCCGATCGCCAGGGTCACGATGGAGGGGATCACCGTCCTGAGCGCCTGCGGCAGGATCACCAGCCGCGTCGATTGCCAGTAGCCGAGCCCCAGCGCCTGAGCGGCTTCATACTGGCCCGCCGGGATGGACTGGAGGCCGGCGCGGACGATCTCGGCCAGATAGGCGGAGACGAACAGGATGATCGCGATCTGCGCCCGCAGCAGCTTGTCGATGGCGGCACCGGCCGGCAGCATCAGCGGCAGCAGCAGGGTCGCGACGTAGAGCACCGCGATCAGCGGCACGCCGCGCGTCACCTCGATGAACAGGACGGCCAGCGTCCGCACCCCGCCCATGGAGCTGCGCCGGGCGAGYGCCAGCAGCACCGCCAGCGGGAAGGCRCCGRCCAGCCCGACGACGGCGAGCAGCAGGCTGACCGGCAGGCCGCTCCAGCGCTCGGTCGGCACCGCCGGCCCRCCGGGRCCGCCGGTCAGCAGCAGCAGGGCGGCGGCCAGCCCGAAAAGCCASAGCCACAGCGTCGCCCGCCGCCAGAACAGCGGCATGCCGCTGAGCCCGGCCAGYGCCAGCAGGATGRCRCCGGCCRCCGCCGGGCGCCAYTGCCGGTCCTGGTCGTAGAAGCCGAACAGGATGTAGCGCAGCTTCTCGCCGATGAAGGCCCAGCAGGCGCCGGCCGCGTYGGCGCAGCGGTCGGCGGGCCCCACCCACACGGCGTCCAGCAGGGTCCAGCGCAGCAGCGGCGGCAYGGYCCAGCCGAGAAGGGCGAKGCAGCMGAGYGTCACCGCGGCATTYASCGGCGTGCCGAACAGGCYGRCCCACAGGCGCTGCCAGCRCGGCTGNKGGSGRGGWRAGGGGCGGGGCGCTTTGCAGAACGCCGTCRGTCATCGCGCCCCCCTCGCCGCCAGCCGGCGGTTGTACAGGTTCATCGCYGCCGAGACCGCGAGATTCACCGTCAGATAGGCGCCCATCATGATCGCCATGGTTTCCAGCACCTGCCCCGTCTGGTTGGCGCTGGTGTTGATGACGCTGACCAGATCSGGGAAGCCGATCGCGACGGCGAGGCTCGAATTCTTGGTCAGGTTGAGATARCTGGAGGTCAGCAGCGGCACGATCACCCGCATGGCCTGGGGCAGRACCACCAGCCGCATGATCCGGCGGCGCGGCAGGCCCAGCGCSCGSGCSGCCTCCCACTGTCCGSCCGGCACCGCCTGGATGCCGCTGCGCACGATCTCCGCGATCATCGCCGCGGCGTTGACGACCAGMCCGACCAGCAGGGCGGAGAATTCCGGCGACACCGTCGTCCCGCCGCTGAAATTGAAGCCGGCCAGTTCMGGAACCTCGACCTGCAACGGCGCGCCCGACGCCAGCAGCAGCGCGACGGGCAGGCCRCATGCGGCCRCCGCGACCGASAKTCCGGACASCGCATCCCGYCGCCCGAGGCGCCGGCGCAGAACGGTYCCGGCAAGGGCGAGCGCMAGCGYCAGCGCGAYGGCCGCGAGCAKCCATCCGCCCGCCCGCCCGTCGGCGAAGGCSGGCAGCTGGATGCCGCGGTTGCACAGGAAGACGCCCGGCAGCGGGTTCAGCGCYTGGCGCGGGGAGGGCAGYGCCTGGAAGGTGGCGCTCCAGAAGAAGAGYTGCAGCAGCAGCGGCGTGCTGCGGAYCAGCTCGACATAGCCCTGYACCAGCCCCGACAGCAGSGCGTTGCCGGACAGCCGCGCCACYCCCAGCAGCAYGCCCAGGACGGTGGCGATCAGGCMGCCGGCCASCGCGACCTTGACGGTGTTCAGCAGCCCGACCAGCAGGGCCAGCGCGTAGCTGTCCTGCGGCCGGTAGTCGAGCAGCGCCTCGCCGATCTCGAAGCCSGCCGGGCGGCCGAGGAAGGCGAAGCCCGGCGTGATGCCGAAGCGCTCCATGTTCGCCAGCGTGTTGGAGCCGAGCAGGAAGCCGCCCAGCAGCACGAGCGCCAGGATCGCCGCCTGAAGGCCGCTGCGGCCACCCCACCAGAGGGTGACCGCGGCGACYGGACCGGARCGCAGSGCGCCGGGYGGCACGRGRCTGCTCACCGGAAGGGCGGGGCGTAGAGCAGGCCGCCCTGGGTCCACAGCTTGTTGAAGCCGCGGTCCAGCCCGACCTTGGTCGCCGGCCCGACGTTGCGYTCGAAGATCTCGCCGTAATTGCCSACGKTCTTGACGATGGTGTAGGCGAAYTTCGGGTCGAGCTTGGCCGCCTCGCCCAGGCTSGGATCGACGCCCAGGAAACGGCGGACSGTTGGATCGGCGCTGGTCAGGAAGCTGTCGAYGTTGGCCTGGGTGATGCCCARCTCCTCCGCCTGGATGGTGGCGTAGACCGCCCAGTTGACGATCTCCAGCCACTGGTCGTCGCCATAGCGGATGGCCGGKGCCAGCGGYTCCTTCGAGATGCGYTCGGGCAGCAGGACGTAATCGTCGGGCTTGGGCAGCTGGGTGCGGGTGATSGCCAGATCGGAGGMATCCTGGGTCAGCACGTCGCAGCGGCCGCTGGCGAAGGCCTTCTGGTTCTCGGCGGTTTCCTCGWTCACCACCGGCTTGAAGGCGATYTTGTTCTGCCRGAAGAAGTCGGTGATGTTCARCTCGCCKGTGGTGCCGGTCTGGACGCAGACGGTGGCGCCGTTCAGMTCCTTGCCCTTGSTCACCCCCAGCTTCTTCGGYACCAGCAGRCCCTGGCCGTCATAGAAGACCACCGGGCCGAAATGGAAGCCCAGCTTGGTGGCGCGGGTGAAGGTCTGGGTCACGCCGGAGAGCAGGATGTCGAACTCGCCCGATTGCAGGGCCGGCAGGCGCTGCTGCGGCGAGGAGGMGACGAACTGCACCTTGTCCGGGTCGTTGAACACGGCGATGGACARMGCCCGTCCGAAATCGACGAAAAAGCCCTGCCAGCGGCCATTGCTGTCGGGGGMGAARAAGCCCGGCTGGGTGCCGACGCCGACYTTGATGCTGCCRCGCGCCYTGATCGCGTCCAGCGTCGGWCCGGCYTTGGCGGCGCYGGTCAGGGCGAGGCCGATGGCGAGGCTGAGGGCACCGGCGATCAGGACGCGCGGCGACAGGCCGCTTCGGGAGGCYGGACGCGAMGGAGCCTGCGAAGGAGTGCGCATGGTGRTTTCCCGCAATGAGTTTGTTGTTTTGTGMAAGACGCGGAGCGCCGCAKYGAAMRGGCGCCCGAYCTGCCGGAKCCGTTYRTGGACCRGCGGTTGKCAGGGCARCCGCGAAGGGGCAGCGCTTATTCCCTAATWAGCRRATAGGRAAATYRCCCTGTCAACGGTTTCGTGAAAATTWRTRAAATAACAWAMCWACAATGYTWATTRTNAATTTTCYCGGACCTATAAATCCACAATTAAGGTAGACAATAAGAGTCTTCCGCGTAATGATCGGATGTGAAACCGMGATGCCGCCCGGARKTCCRTGACCCYGGCGGCCGTGTCCAGCCTCAAGCCCTAANCCYCCCAAGYCAWTGTAYTGGAACGCTATCATGGCCAATCCYCAGACGGCCCGCCGGGCCTCCGCCTCCGCAGCGWCCGAMCAGACMATGGTCTGGATCCCGCTTCCGGAAGCCATGGGGATGTGTGCCGTGAATGACGCGCYGACGCCGCAGGCRCCGGYCGGCCGGCTCTGGGCGCAGATGCGCGGCACCTGGCTGAAGGCGCGCAGCCGCACCGACTGAGCGGCCKCACCYGCTTCCACARAATCCGATTTCAMACGTYGCTGCACGCAAGCGGGCGTTYCCGAACGCATGTCCGCAAAGGAGAGTCCTGTGACCGCGCTTCCCTCTTCGGCCGAGCGGCCGCCGCTGCCGTTTCTCGATCTCGCCCGCCTSGAYGGCGCTGCGGCGGACCGCGCCCTGTTCCTGTCGGAGCTGCGGGCGGCGATCCGCCGCTTCGGCGCCTTCTATGTGACCGGGCACGGGGTCGACCCGGCCTTCATCGAGTCCGTCTTTGACCTGTCGCGCGGCTTCTTCGCCCTGCCCGAGCAGGACAAGCTGTCCATTGAGATGGTCAACTCGCCCCATTTCCGCGGATACACCCGCGCCGGCTGGGAGCGCACGCGCGGTCTGGCCGACTGGCGTGAACAGCTGGACATCGGTGCGGAGCGGCCGGCCTTGCCCTGGAGCCCGGACTCGCCGGCCTGGGTCCGCCTGCAGGGGCCCAACCAGTGGCCTGAGGCCCTGCCGGAGTTGCGCCCGGCGGTGCTGCGCCTGCAGGACCAGCTGACCGCGGTGTCGCGGCGCATCCTGTCGACGGTGGCGGTGGCCCTGCGCCTGCCGGAAGACGCCTTCGATCCCATCCTGACCGACCAGCCGACGCAGCTCGTCAAGCTGATCCGCTATCCGGGCCATGACGCGGTTCCCGCCGAAGATGCCCCCGTCGACGATGCCGGGGGGCAGGGCGTCGGGCCGCATAAGGACAGCGGCCTGCTGACGCTGGTTCTCCAGCACCGCCAGAGCGGATTGCAGATCGAAACCGACCGGGGGTGGGCCGATGTGCCGCCGGTCCCCGGCACCTTCGTCGTCAATGCCGGCGAACTGCTGGAACTGGCAACCGACGGCTATTTCCGCGCCGCGGTGCACCGGGTGGTGACGCCGCCGGCGGGGGTGGACCGGCTGTCGACCGCCTTCTTCCTGGGGGCCGGGCTGGATGTCCGGGTGCCGGTGCTGCCGCTGCCGGACGATCTCGCCGCCGAAGCGCGCGGGCCGGAGCGCGATCCGCTGAACCCGCTCTACAGCTCGGTCGGGGAGAACACGCTGAAAAGCCGGCTGCGCTCCCACCCCGACGTGGCCCGCCGCCATTACGCCGATCTGGTCGGCGCCTCCGTCTGACCGCCGAATTTTCAAGCAACAAGAGGAACCGCCCGATGACCGACCGCAAGCCGCATTTCGAAACCCTGGCCGTCCACGGCGGCGCCTTCCGTGCCGATCCCGTCACCGGATCCGTCGCCGTGCCGATCCACCAGACGACCTCCTACCAGTTCCAGGACACCGCCCATGCCGAGCGCCTCTTCGCGCTTCAGGAACTGGGCCACATCTACACCCGGGTCACCAACCCGACGGTCGAAGTGCTGGAACAGCGGCTCGCCGTGCTGGAAGGCGGTGCCGCGGCGGTGGCGGTCGCGTCCGGACAGGCGGCATCCTTCTATTCGGTGCTGAATCTGGCGCAGGCCGGCGACAACATCGTCACCTCCACTGACCTCTATGGCGGAACCTGGAACCTGTTCGCCAACACGCTGAAGCAGATCGGCATCGAGGCGCGYTTCGTCGATCCGGCCGACCCGGAGAATTTCCGCCGSGCCACCGACGASCGCACCCGYGCCTATTATGCRGAGACGCTGCCGAAYCCGAAGCTGAACGTCTTCCCGATCCGCGAGGTCGCCGACATCGGCCTGGAGCTGGGCGTGCCGCTGATCGTCGACAACACCGCGGCACCGCTGACCGTGCGGCCYTTCGACCATGGCGCGGCGGTGACGATCTATTCGGCGACCAAATACATCGGCGGYCACGGCACCACCATCGGCGGCGTKCTGATCGACGGCGGCACCTTCCCGTGGGAGGCGCATGCCGCCCGCTTCCCGCTGCTGACCCAGCCCGACCCCAGCTATCAYGGTGCGATCTGGACSGARGCGGCNAAANCCGCTCGGCCCCATCGCCTATGCRYTGCGCGCCCGCGTCACCCTGCTGCGCGACATCGGCGCCGCMCTCAGCCCGCAATCGGCCTTCCAGCTGATCCAGGGGCTGGAGACGCTGCCGCTGCGCATCCGCCAGCACAACGCGAACGCCGGCATMGTCGCGAATTATCTGAAGRCKCATGCSAAGGTGACGTCGGTCATCTTCCCCGGYYTGCAGGAGGGCGAGGCGCGGCGGCGCGCCGAYRCSTACCTGAAGGGCGGCTATGGCGGGCTKGTCGGCTTCGAACTGGCCGGCGGSGCSGAGGCGGGGCGGCGCTTCATCGAMGCSYTGAAGCTGTTCTACCACGTCGCCAACATCGGCGACGCCCGGTCGCTGGCGATCCAYCCGGCCACCACSACCCATTCCCAGCTGTCGCCGGAAGACCARMTYGCCASCGGCGTCACCCCCGGCTATGTSCGCCTGTCGGTCGGCATCGAGCATCCCGACGACATCRTYGCCGACCTGGAGCAGGCRCTGGCSGAGGCGTAAGGCCCRYYGYCCAKCGCCCATCGTCCRGCKGTWSCGGTCTCTCKYGGCCCAWTKYCTCACTGCRCGGCCGGCACCATNCCCNTYGGCGGAARGTGCCGGCCGAAATTTTTCACAGAYSTGCATATTTTGGTATGCGCARTATCTCTACTGTGTAAGTATGMTTTYARSAAGAAAGAGCGAWYCAWMKCAGTAATAGAAYGCTGCTCCRGAATCGCCGCTTCGCTCAATCCRCATGATCGACAGTCCCGGAGGGTTTTTCCGATGGCCAACGTGCCCGGCGCTCCTGTCAGTTCATCCGCCRCATYCCTCGAYCTYGAGACCGACGTCCTGATACTGGGGGGCGGTCCYGCCGGCACCTGGGCCGCCATYGCCGCTGCAACCGGCGGYGCCCGCACCATTCTGGCCGACAAGGGATTCTGCGGCACGTCCGGCGCCACCGCSGCGTCCGGRACCACGCTGTGGTATGTCGAYCCCGATCCGGCCARGCGCGCGGCGGCCAAGGCRTCGCGCGAGGGGCTGGGCGGCCATCTGGCCGAYCATGGCTGGATGGACCGSGTGCTCGACCGCACCCATGCGGCGGTCGGCCAGCTCGCCGACTGGGGCTATCCCTTTCCACGCGATGCGGACGGGCGYGAGCGCCGCGTGTCGGTGCAGGGGCCGGAATATATGCGGCTGATGCGCCGCCGGGTGAAACAGGCMGGCGTGACGATYCTCGACCATTGCCCGGCGCTGGAACTGCTGGTCGATGACGRSGGCRCCGTGGCCGGTGCCGTCGGCGTGCAGCGGCAGAAGGGCGGGCGYTGGACCGTGCRGGCGAAGGCGGTGGTCATCGCCACCGGCGGCTGCGCCTTCCTCAGCAAGGCGCTGGGCTGCAACGTGCTGACCGGCGACGGCCTGCTGATGGCGGCGGAGGCCGGGGCCGATCTGTCGGGGATGGAGTTCTCCAACGCCTACGCCATCGCCCCGGYCTTCGGCTCGGTGACCAAGACGCTGCTCTACCARTGGGCCAGCTTCACCCGTGCCGACGGCGAAGCCATTCNTGGGGNCGGCYTCCAAGGGCGGCCGSTCCGTCATCGCGCGGGTGCTGACGACCGAACCGGTCTATGCCCGCCTCGACCGCGCCGAACCGGAAYTGTGGGCGGCGATGCGTCAGGCCCAGCCGAACTTCTTCCTGCCYTTCGACCGCGCCGGCATCGACCCCTTCACCCAGCGYTTCCCGGTGACCCTGCGGCTGGAGGGCACSGTGCGCGGCACCGGCGGCCTGCGGCTGGTGGACGGCACCTGTGCCACCGCCGTCCCCGGCCTGTTCGCCGCCGGCGACGCCGCGACGCGCGAACCGATCTGCGGCGGCTTCACCGGCGGCGGCAGCCACAACGCCGCCTGGGCGATGTCGAGCGGCCATTGGGCGGGTCTCGGAGCCGCCGATCATGCCCGTGCCTTGGGGACCCGTGCTTTGGGACATGGAACCCGCACCCTGCGCCGGGCGGGCGGTGCCGGATTGCAGGACGGGCCGCGGGGCGGACATTGCGGGGCGATCGATGCCGGCGGCCTGACCCGCGCCGTCCAGGCCGAGGTGTTTCCCTACGACCTCAATTACTTCCGCACGGAGGAGGGGCTGACCGGCTCCCTCGGCCGGCTGGACCGGCTGTGGGCCGCCGCCGCCGCGGCCATGCCGGCCTCCGCCGACACCGTCCTGCGCGTGCGGGAGGCGGCGGCGATGCTGGCGACCGCCCGCTGGATGTACCGTTCGGCGCTGGCCCGCACCGAATCGCGCGGCATGCACCGCCGCATCGACCATGCCGCCCTCGACCCGGCCCAGCGCCATCTGCTGACGGTCGGCGGCCTGGACGAGGTGCATGTCTCGACCCGCCCGGCGCCGGTCCGCGCGGATCGGGCCGAGGCAGGCCGGGAGCTTGCGGCATGATCGAGCTGATCAGCCCGGCCCGCTGCACCGGCTGCAACATCTGCGTCTCCGTCTGCCCGATGGACGTTTTCCAGCCGACCGGCGGTGGCCGGGCCGACGGGGCCGCCCCCGTCATCGCCCGGCAGACCGACTGCCAGACCTGCTTCCTGTGCGAAGCCCATTGTCCGGACGACGCCCTCTATGTCGCTCCCGATGCCGAAACGGTGACGGGGATCGCCGAGGAGGCGGTTGCCGCCGCCGGCCTGTTCGGCAGCTACCGCCGCGCCATCGGCTGGACTGCCGCCCATCGCGAGAACCGTTCCGCCGACCAGACCTTCCGGCTGCTGGCGCCGCATTGAGCGCCCGGCCGCATCCGACAGGAGCCTTTCGATCATGACCGTGTTCGACCCCTCCGGCATTCGCCTGAACCGCCGCCGCCTGCTGACCGGCGCGGCCGTTACCGCCGGCGCGCTGGCCGCCGGGCCGCTGTGGGCCGGCCGCGCGCAGGCCGCCGCGGCCAAGGCGACGCTGGCCTATGGCAGCACCGGCTACACCTGGGCGGTTCCCTTCGTCGCCGAGGCCGCCGGCACCTGGGCCGAGGCCGGCTTCGATCTGAGCACCATGGAGTTCGAGAGTGGGCGCGATTCGATGCAGGCGCTGCTCGCCGGCTCGGCCGATTTCTCCGCCTCGACCGACACGCCGGTGGTGTTCGCGGTGTTGCAGGGGCTTCGGCCGCTGATCCTGGTGAATTACAGCCGCTATTCGCGCGACATGAAGATCGTCGTCCGCAAGGACGGCGGCATCGATCCGGCCAGGCCGGCCAGCCTGAAGGGGCGCAGGATCGCCACCCGCGTCGGCACCTCCGGGCAATATATGCTGGCGAAGTATTTGGAATTTGCCGGGCTGGCGCCGGGCGACGTCGAGGTGGTCGACCTCACCCCGAACAACATGACCTCCGCCCTGGTGCGCGGCGACATCGACGGCTTCGCCTGGAGCAGCCAGTCCGCCGTGGTGGCCGAGCGCCAGTCCGGCGGCAAGACCGCGGTGATGACCCAGGACGGGCTGGAGAAATTCTTCCAGAGCCATCAGCTGTTGCTGACCACCGAGAAGGTGGTGAAGGAGAAGCCGGAGCTGGTGACCGGCGCCATCCGGGCCTTGCAGGGGGCGGAACGCCGCATCCTGGCCGACGGCGGCTGGGCCGACCTGATCTCGCGCCGCATCCACACGCCGCCGAAGCAGATTCTGGAGGCGACCTCCGAGTTCACCTTCAAGATCGCCTTCGACGACCGTTTCGTCGACGATCTGGTGGCGGAGGCGGAATGGGCCATCGCCGCCGGCCTCGCCAAGCGTCCGCCGGGGGACCTGCGGGCCCTGTTCCGCGGCCTGATCGTCGAGTCCCCGCTGAAGGCGGTGGCGCCCGACCGGGTCACCCTGTCGTGAGCGGGGTCATGAGCGGGCCGCTGATCGATTTCGACCGCGTGTCGCAGATTTATGCGGCGCGCGACGGCTCGCCGGTCTGGGCGCTCAGCGACGTGTCGCTGCGGGTGGAGGCCGGCGAGTTCGTCTGTCT
>NZ_JBCEBL010000013.1:0-183576 GCF_049472615.1 Azospirillum sp. 11R-A
ATCCCCCCAACGGCCGCTTTCTCTTCAACCGGAGAGAATCACGACTGGTCAGCACAGCACAGCCTTTTTCCGCGGCCTGCTAGAGTGAGGGGGACGCGGGGCGGGGATTCTCGAAAGGGCACGGCAGGCATAGCGCATCCGCCCGACGCGCTGTTGAGCGCGCTTCGGCCGATCTGCTAGAGACTCGAGGACCATGAAGAAAGCAGCGCCGAAGCGGCGCGGCGGGTCGCCGCGCATCACCCATCCCGACCAGTTCGATCTGCTCGACGTGCCCGAGCCGACGGCGGTCATGATCACCTATTCGGGGCGCACCGTCGATCTGGAGAACCCGGACTTCGGCCCCTTCGACATCGAGGACATCGCCCGCCCGCTGGCCTACCAGTGCCGGTTCGTCGGCAACACCCAGCGCTTCTTCAGCGTGGCCCAGCATTGCGTGCTGGCCAGCCGGCTGGCGCCGGACGGCTACGCCTACGACGCGCTGATGCATGACAGCGAAGAGGCCTTCACCGGCGACTGGCCGACGCCGTGGAAGGTGCGGATCGGCCGCGACGCCATCCGGCAGGCGGTGGAGCCGATCAAGAGCGCACTCGCCCTGCGCTTCGGCTTCCGCCACCCGGAGCCGAAAGCGGTCAAGCTGGCCGACCAGCGGGCGCTGGCGACCGAGCTGCGCGACCTCTGCGCGCCGCACCGCGTCAACTGGCGCGACCTGCCGGACCCCGACGAGGCCGCCATCGTGCCGCTCGGCCCGGAAGAGGCGCTGGCCGACTTCCTGGACCATTACCGGCGGCTGAAGCCGGCCTGAAAGCGTCCGGGCGGTTTCCGGCAAAAGGTCTCAGGCGTGGCCGCCCTGCTCGGCCCGGCGGCCACGGCCGCGCCTGGACGCCGACGCCCCGCTGGACGCCGTGCCGCCGGCAGATGCACCGGCGTCGGCCTGCTGCTCGGCGCAGCGCTCGGCCAGCTCGCGGATGGCGGCCCGGATCTGCGGATCGCGGATGCTCTGGAAATAGCGCGCCAGCATCAGCGCCTCGCGCGATTGCAGGGTGTTCTCCTGCTCCTCGCCGCCGCCGGTGGCATGCACCTCGCCGCCCTCCGCCGCCGCCTGTCGGTTCTCCAGCCCTTCGAAGAAGACGGAGACGGGGACACGGAAGAACTGCCCCAGCTTGAACAGTCGGCTGGAGGACACGCGGTTGAAACCGCGCTCGTACTTCTGCAATTGCTGGAAGGTCAGCCCCAGCGCCGAGGCGACGTCGCTCTGGCTGAGCCCTGCGAGCATGCGCAGTTCCCGCAGGCGCTGGCCGACGAACACATCGACCTCGTTCAGGCCTTCCTTCTTTTCGCGGCCACGCCGTTTCATAGCTCTTCCCCTTCGATCCTGTACTGGTCCCGGCAGCCGATTATTCCCGCTGCCGGCCGTGAGGCCGGTCAGCACCCGCCGGCCGCAAGGCCAGTCGGCACCTGCCGGCCCGAAGGCCGGTCAGCACCCGCCGCAAAGCACCGCCTCCGGCGGCCGAGCCTGGAAACACCTCGCCGGGAAGACGAATCGGCCGATTTCGGGCATGGAATGCAACTCAGCTATGATCGGGTTCTGCCGATGTCAACCTTGGCTGGACCAGATACCTCTTTTGGGCAGGCGTCTGTTCGCGAGAATCGCCCTGTTGGTCATAGGACCGCACTCTTATCGCGCATTGCGCGGTATGATTTTACCGAAAGTCGCGCAATCGGTGTCATGCCGCCCACGCCGCGGTTCGGCTGCGGCATTGTGACCCAGAGTTGCAGAAGACGCTGTGGCGGCGCGGTCGCAGGGCTGCAACATTTGCGGGGCACTAGGCATATTTTGCCGGGCGCCCGGCAAAAACTGCCGCCGATTAACCCTCTCTTCATCAAGACGCCGCAGCATGCCCCAACGTAGGCAAGCCCGGCGCGGAACTTGCACAAACCGTCTCGCAATCGCGAACGGAGACTGTGTGGAGACCATGCCGGAAAGACTTCCGATCGGGGACCGCGCGTGAACAACCTGCTGCAGACCTTGCGCAATCTCGGGCCCGCCCGCCTCGCGGCGATCGGCGGCGTCGGGCTCTTGCTGATCGGATTCTTCGTCTATCTGACCACCCGGCTCTCCACACCGGAGATGGAACTTCTCTATTCCGAACTCCAGCAGACGGAAGCGGCGGCCATCGCCAAGAAGCTGGACGAGGCGAAGGTCCCCTACACCGTCGACAAGTCCGGCACCAAGATCATGGTCCCGGCCGATCAGGTCGGGCCGATGCGCATGCGCATGGCGGCCCAGGGCCTGCCGTCCGGCGGTTCGGTCGGCTACGAGCTGTTCGACAAGGGCGAAGGCTTCGGCGCCACCAGCTTCATGCAGAACATCAACCACCTGCGCGCGCTGGAAGGCGAGATGGCGCGCACGGTGCAGACGCTGAACGGCGTGCAGCAGGCCCGCGTCCATCTGGTGCTGCCCAAGCGCGAGCTGTTCGCCCGCCAGCAGAACCCGGCGACCGCCAGCGTCTTCCTGAAGCTGCGCCCCGGCACCCAGCTGAGTCGTGAGAACATCCAGGCGATCCAGCAGCTGATTGCCGCCTCGGTGCCGAACCTCGACCCCGGCCGCATCTCCATCGTCGACGACAAGGGCAAGCTGCTGGCCCGCGGCACCGGCAACGACAGCGCCGAGGCGATGGCGGCCAACGCGGACGAGAAGAAGCAGGCCTATGAGGGCCGGCTGGCCCGCACCGTCGAGGATCTGCTGGGCCGCACGCTGGGCTACGGCAAGGTCCGGGCGGAGGTGTCCGCCGACCTCGACTTCGACCGCATCACCACCCAGTCGGAAATCTTCGATCCGGAAAGCCAGGTCGTCCGCTCCACCCAGACGGTGGCCGAGTCGAGCGAAAGCAGCGACCGCGACCCGCTGGCCCCGGTGACGGTGGACCAGAACCTGCCGACGGCGCAGGCGAGCAGCAGCGCCAGCCCGCTGTCCTCGAACAAGTCGAACCGCAACGAAGAGACGATCAACTACGAGATCACCAAGACCACCAAGTCGCATGTCCGCGAGGCCGGCCAGGTCCGCCGCCTGTCGGTGGCCGTGCTGGTGGACGGCACCTACCAGCTCTCCAAGGACGCGCCGCCGGCCTACCAGCCGCGCAGCGAGCAGGAGATCGAGAGCATCAAGGCGCTGGTGCGGTCCGCCGTCGGGCTGGACGCCGTGCGCGGCGACTCGCTGGAGGTGATCAACATGCGCTTCTGGTCGCCCGAGGACGACATCCAGAAGCCCGAAGAGCTGTTCATGGGCATGACCAAGGACGACCTGTTCCGCATCGCGGAGATGGTGGTCCTGGGCATCGTCGCCGTCCTCATCATCCTGCTGGTCATCCGCCCGCTGATCTCCCGCGCCTTCGAGAAGGCGGAGATGCAGGAGGAGGACGAGATGGACCGCCTGCTGACCGATCAGGCCGGCATGCCGGCCGCGCTCGCCGCCCCCACCGGCGCGCTGGCCCAGGATCTGGCGCTGGAGGCGGCGCAGGCCGACGAGGAGCTGGAGCAGATGATCGACATCAACCGGGTGGAGGGCCGCGTCCGCGCGTCCTCCCTGCGCAAGGTCGGCGAGATCGTCGACAAGCATCCGGAAGAAGCGGTCTCCATCCTGCGCAACTGGCTGTATCAGGAGAGCTGAGCGATGCCGGCCTCCAAACCCACACTGGCTGAAACCCAATTGTCCGAAGGGGGATCGCGGCGATGAGCGTGCGCAAATTCCTCTTCGACGAGTCCTTCGACGTGGACGCCGTCCCCCGCATGACCCATGTGGAGGATGACGACCTGCTGCCCGAGGACGAGCTGTCGGCCATGCCGGAGCCCGAGCCGGAACCGGAGCTGCCGCCGGCCCCGACTTTCGGCGAGGCGGAGCTGGCCGCCGCCCGCGCCCAGGGCTATGACGAGGGCATGGCCGCCGGCAAGTCCGAAGGGACCGCGGCGGGCTATGGCAAGGGCTTCACCGACGGCATGGCCGCCGGCCAGAACACCGGGTACGAGCGCGGCAAGACGGAGATCGAGGCGACGGTGAACGCCCGCATCGCCAACGCGCTCTCCCAGATCGCCGACGGGGTGGCCCATCTGCTGGCGGCGCACGAGGCGGGCAACGCCGCGCGCAGCGAACAGCCGGTCCATCTGGCGCTCGCCATCGTCCGCAAGCTGTTGCCCGAATGGGCGCGGCGCGGCGGCATGGTCGAGGTGGAGGGAATGGTCCGCGCCTGCCTGACCGACCTGATCGACGAGCCGCGGCTGGTCATCCGGGTGGCGGAGGACACGATGGGGCTGGTGCGCGACCATCTCGACGAGACGGTGGGATCGCGCGGCTTCGGGGCGAAGCTGATGGTGATCGGCGATCCGTCGGTCGCTCCCGGCGGCTGCCGCATCGAATGGGCCGAAGGCGGCGTGGAGCGGGACACCGCCCAGCTGCTGGACGAAATCGAACGCCGCGCGGCGCACATGCTGGAGGCTCCGGCCCCCGTCTAAGGGGTGACCGGAATGAAGGAGGTCCGAGACCGACATGCCGAGCGACAATTTCTCGCTGAACGATCTGCACGGCGGCGATGGCGACGACTACGCCAGCCCTGGAATCACCAAGGACCTGGAGGCGGTGTACGACATCCCCGTCCAGATCTCCGCAGTGCTGGGCAAGTCGACCATGCAGGTGGCGCAGCTGCTGAAGCTGGGCCGCGGCGCCGTGGTGGAGCTGGACCGCAAGGTCGGCGAGGCCATCGACATCTACGTCAACAACCGTCTGGTCGCCCGCGGCGAGGTGGTGGTGGTGGAAGACCGGCTGGGCGTGACCATGACGGAAATCATCAAGTCGGACCGCGGCTGATGGCGGTGTCGTCCGACACCGGCGGCGCCCGTGCCAAGGCGGCCCAAGGCGGCGGCACCCGTGCCGCGGCGCAGGGCGAGCCGGCGGCGGCAGGCAATCCCACCGGCGCGACAGCGCCGGGGCGGAGCGTGCGGCTGCGCGGCGGGCTGGACGTGGCGACGCTGGTCGGGCTGGCGGCGGCGGCCGGGGTGATCCTGATCGCCATCACCACCGGCGGGTCGGCGCGCGCCTTCCTCGACCCGCCGTCGCTGCTGATCGTGCTGGGCGGGACGCTGGCGGTCACCACCGCCTCCTTCTCGCTGGGCGACGTGGCGGTGGCGTGGAAGAACGCTGCGGCGGTGCTGGTCCACCAGACGCTTGACCCCAAGGGCGTGGCGCGACAGGTCCTGCTGCTGGCCGAGGCCGCCCGCCGGGCCGGGCCGGAAACCCTGCGCAACGTCCTGCCGGAACTGCGCGCCGAACCCTTCCTGCACCGCAGCGTCACCCTGATCACCGAGGGGCTGCCGCCCGACGCCATCGAGCGGATGCTGACCGGCGAGGTCGAGGCGACCGTCGGCGGCCACGGCAAGAGCGCCGGCGTGCTGCGCCGCGCCTCGGAAGTGGCGCCGGCCATGGGGCTGATCGGCACGCTGGTCGGGCTGGTGCAGATGCTGGGCAGCCTGAGCGACCCGTCGGCCATCGGGCCGGCGATGGCGCTGGCTCTGCTGACGACCTTCTACGGGGCCGTGCTCGGCAACGTCGTCCTGTCCCCGCTCGCCGCCAAGGTGGAGCGGGCGGCGGAGGAGGACGCGCTGGTCAAGACCCTCTATACAATCGGCGCCGTGTCCATCGCGCGCCAGGAGAATCCGCGGCGTCTGGAGATGCTCCTGAACGCCGTCCTGCCGCCTGGAAAGCGGATCCAGTATTTCGACCGGGAAGCCCCGAGAGTGGGAGCGTAAGGCTATGCGTCTGCTGATCGTTGGAACGTTGGAAGGCTACATCACCGCCGCCGGCAAGATCGCCATGAAGCGGGGGGCCAAGGTGTCGCACACCGACAGCATCGAAGGGGCGCTGACCGCCTTGCGTGCCGCCGCCGGTGCCGATCTGGTGATGATCGACGTCAAGCTGGACATCGCGACCTTCATCGACAGCCTGAAGTCGGAGCGCATCACCATACCGGTGGTCGCCTGCGGCATCGGCACCGATGCGGCCGCCGCCGTGCGCGCCATCCGCGCCGGCGCCAAGGAGTATCTGCCGCTGCCGCCCAATGCCGAGCTGATCGCCGCGGTGCTGGAGGCGGTGGCCGAGGAAAGCCACTCCATCGTGTGCAGCGACCCGGCGATGCTGGCGACGCTGCGCCTTGCCGAGCAGGTGGCGCCCAGCGACGCCTCGGTGATGATCACCGGCGAGAGCGGCACCGGCAAGGAGCTGATGGCCCGCTTCATCCACCGCAAGAGCCGGCGCTCCGGCGAGCCGTTCGTCGCGGTGAACTGCGCCGCCATCCCGGAGAATTTGCTGGAATCGGAGCTGTTCGGCCACGAGAAGGGCGCCTTCACCGGCGCCGTCGCCCGGCGGCTCGGCAAGTTCGAGGAAGCGAACAACGGCACCCTGCTGCTGGACGAGCTGTCGGAGATGCACCCCAGGCTCCAGGCCAAGCTGCTGCGCGCCATCCAGGAGAAGGAGATCGACCGCATCGGCTCCAGCCAGCCGGTGAGGGTCAATGTCCGCCTGATCGCCACCTCCAACCGCAACCTGGAGGCGGAGGTCCGCTCCGGCAACTTCCGCGAGGATCTGTATTTCCGCCTGAACGTGTTCAGCGTGGCGATCCCCAGCTTGCGCGAGCGCCCGGCCGACATCCCGATGATCGCCGAGCATTTCCTGAAAAAATATGCGGAGGCCAACGGTCTGGGCGACAAGCGCCTGACCGAGGACGCCATGCTGATGCTGAAGACGCATCACTGGCGCGGCAACGTGCGCGAGCTGGAAAACACCATGCACCGCGCCGTCCTGCTGTCGCGCGGCGAAGAGGTCGGGCCGGAAGCGATCATGCTGACCAGCAAGATGCTGGCCCCGGAAGGCAGCGCCCAGGCCTCCATCCCGTCGGATTCGCCGGTCGCCAACCCGTTCGCCGGTCCCGGCGGCACGGTTCCGGCCGCCGCCAGCCAGCCGGCCGTGCCGCCGCAGGGTGCCGTTCCAAACAGCAGCTATGGGGCGACCGGCTACGGCCCGCCCAAGGGCGGCAAGCCCGGCCCCTACGGCATGGCCGCCAACAGCAGCGCCGCGGCTGCCGCCAACGCGGGCACCAGCGGCGCCGGTCTGGCCGCGCTGATCGGCCGCACGGTGGCCGACGTCGAGCGCGACCTGATCCTGGAGACGCTGACCCACTGCCTGGGCAACCGCACCCACGCCGCCAACATCCTGGGCATCTCGATCCGCACGCTGCGCAACAAACTGAAGCAGTATGGCGACGAGGGCCGCAGCGTGCCGACCCCGGGCAACGACGAACGGGCGACGGCCTGATCCCCCGTCCGGGACCGGGACCTTGAGCGGCGGGAGCATCCATGGCGCTGACGGAGCATAATGGCGGCGGCGGGGGCGGCGGTCCCGGCAACATGGCCGCCTTCGGCGAGATGTGGGCGGTCACCAAGGCGTCGCTGAAGCGCGGCGACGTGGCGATGGCCATCGGCATCCTGATCGTCGTGGTCGGGCTGATCATGCCGCTGCCCGCCGTCATGCTCGACATGATGCTGGGGCTGAACGTCACCATCTCCATCCTGATCCTGATGGTGGTGCTGTTCATCGAGAAGCCGCTCCAGCTGTCGTCCTACCCGACGATCCTGCTGATCACCACGCTGCTGCGCCTGTCGCTGAACATGGCCTCGACGCGCCTGATCCTGACGCAGGGGCATGAGGGGACGTCGGCCGCCGGCCATGTGATCGAGGCCTTCGCCAGCCTCGTCATGGGCGGCGATTTCGTCATCGGCGTGATCATCTACGCCATCCTGACCATCGTGAACTTCAAGGTCATCACCGCCGGTTCGGGCCGCATCGCCGAAGTGGCGGCGCGCTTCACCCTCGACGCCATGCCCGGCAAGCAGATGGCCATCGACGCCGACCTGTCGGCCGGCATGATCGAGGAAAGCACGGCCCGCGCCCGCCGCAAGGAGCTGGAGGACGAAAGCGCCTTCTTCGGCTCGATGGACGGTGCGTCGAAGTTCGTGAAGGGCGACGCGGTCGCCGGCCTGATGATCATGTTCATCAACATCATCGGCGGCGTGACCATCGCGGTGCTGCGCCACGACATGCCGGTGATGACGGCGCTGGACACCTTCACCAAGCTGACCATCGGCGACGGCCTGGTGTCGCAGATCCCGGCGCTGGTGATCTCGATCTCCGCCGGCTTCCTGGTGTCGAAGGCCGGCATGGGCGGCTCCACCGACAAGGCGGTGGTGGGCCAGCTGACCGGGCACAGCCAGGCGCTGGCGCTGTCGGCCGGCGCCGTCGGCGTGCTGGCCCTGCTGCCGGGCATGCCGATCCTGACGCTGGCCCCGGTCATCGGCATCGTGGGCTTCGCCGCCTGGTACATGCCGCGCCTGCGCGCCAAGAAGGAGGCGGAAGAGGCCGCGGCGGCGGAGGAAGCGGCGGCGGCCGGGGCGGGCCCCGGCGGCATGCCGGGGGCCGGGCCGGCGCCGGACGAACCGATCGCCACCGCGCTCGCCATCGACCTGATCCGGCTGGAGCTGGGCTACGGCCTGCTGTCGCTGATCAACCAGCCCCAGGCGGGCAGCCACCGGCTGACCGACCAGATCAAGGGGCTGCGCCGGCAGATCGCCGGCGAGGTCGGCTTCGTCATGCCGGCGGTGCGCATCCAGGACAACCTCCAGCTTCCGCCCAACACCTACATCATCCGCATCAAGGAGATCGAGGCCGGGCGCGGCGACATCCGGCCCAACATGCTGTTGGTGATGGACCCGCGCGGCGACGCCATGAGCCTGCCCGGCGAGCAGACGGTGGAGCCGACCTTCGGCCTGCCCGCCATCTGGATCGAGCCGGGATACCGCGAGGAGGCTCTGTTCAAGGGCTACACCGTGGTCGATCCGTCGACCGTGGTCACCACCCACCTGACCGAGCTGATCAAGGACAACATGCCGGAGCTGCTGTCCTTCACCGAGACGCAGAAGCTGCTGGACGAGACCGACAAGGAACACCAGAAGCTGATCGCCGACGTGGTGCCCGGACAGATCACTGTGGGCGGCCTGCAACGGGTGTTGCAGAATCTCCTTGCCGAACGGGTTTCGATCCGGGATCTTCCCACGATATTGGAAGGGGTATCCGAAGCGACCAGCCAGACCCGCAGCATCACCCAGATCACCGAGCATGTGCGGTCCCGCCTTGCCCGGCAGATCTGCGACGCGAACACCAACGAGATGGGCTTCATCCCGCTCGTCACCCTGTCGCCCGAATGGGAGCAGGGCTTCGCGGAATCGCTGGTGGGCGACGGCGACGACCGGCAGCTGACGATGGCCCCGTCCCGCCTGCAGCAGTTCATCACCTCCGTCCGCCAAACCTTCGAGCGACATGCCATGATGGGCGAGAGCCCCGTTCTATTGACCAGCCCGCTGATCCGTCCGTTCGTCCGCTCGATCGTCGAGCGGTTCCGGCCGGCGACCGTGGTCATGTCGCAGAACGAGATCCACCCGAAGGCCCGCATCAAGACGCTGGGGCAGATCTGATGGTGCGCGGCGTTCCCATCCCCTTAGCTGACGGAAGGCGCTGCCGATGCGGCTAAAGTCCTTCCACGCCAAGACCATGTCCGACGCCATGCGGATGGTGCGCCAGTCGCTGGGCGACGACGCCATCATCGTCGCCACGCGCGAGGAGGAAGGCGGCGGCGTGCGCGTGACGGCGGCGGTGGAAGAGGACGACCTGCCGCCGGCCCCGGCATCCGGTTCCGCGCGCGGCGGCCGCGGCAGGGCGCCGGCCAGGCCGGTCGAACCCGAGATCGACGTGGGCGAGGTGGTGGCCGACGCCCTGCAACGCCACGGCGTGCCGGCGTCGCTGGCCGAACAGCTGATCGACGCGGCCTCCGGGCTGGACACCGAGGATCCGCGGCTGGCCCTGGGCTCGGCGCTCGATTCCTATTTCACCTTCAACCCGCTGCCCGACGGCCGGTCGCCGGTGAAGCCGCTGGCGCTGGTCGGCCCGCCGGGGTCCGGCAAGACGCTGGTCGCGGCCAAGCTGGCGGCGCGGGCCGTCTTCCGGAAATGCTCGGTCGGCGTCATCACCACCGACACGGTGCGGGCCGGCGGCGTCGACCAGCTGGCCGCCTTCACCCGGCTGATGAAGCTGAAGCTGGCGACGGTGGAGGATCCCGACGCGCTGGCCGGCGCCTTCGAGGTGCATCGCCGGACCGATCTGGTCCTGGTCGATACCGCCGGGCGCAACCCGTTCGATGCCGAGGACATGCAGGATCTGCGCGCCATGCTGTCCGCCGGCGAGGTGGAGCCGATCCTGGTCCTGCCCGCCGGGCTCGACGCGCTGGAGGCCGCCGACATGGCGATGGCCTTCAAGGCGGTCGGCGTGCGGCGCATGCTGGTCACCCGGCTGGACATTGCGCGCCGGCTGGGCAGCGTCCTTGCCATCGCCGCGCGGGCCCGGCTGTCCTTCTGCGACGCCAGCATCTCGTCCAAGGTGGCGGAGGGGCTGACCGCGCTGAACCCGCTGGCGCTCGCCCGCATGATGATCCCGGCCGAGGAGAAGGCGCCCGCCGTCAAGGAATCGGCGCCGCGCCGCTCCGCCCGGAGCACAGGCTGGGACGAGGACGACGACGAGGGCCATCAGGACCACGAGCCGGACCGCACCCCCGAGCGCAAGCCGAGCTTCGGGCGGGGGTATGAGGCTGAGGATCTGGAGGATGGGGAACCGGAGATCGAGCCGGCACCGCCGCCGCCACCACCGCGCAGGGCCGCCGCGGCGGCCAAGCCAACGAAACCCGCAACCGCAAAACCCGCAACCAAGGCTAAAGCCGCCAGTTCCCCCTCGTCGAGGACCCTGCCATGACCGATCCGGTGTTCCCGGCCGCCCTAAAGAACGTTCGCCCGCTGCGCGGCGCCAACGTCATCGCCGTGGCCAGTGGAAAGGGCGGCGTCGGCAAGACGTGGTTCTCGATCACGCTCAGCCACGCCCTGACCAAGGCGGGCATGAACACCCTGCTGTTCGACGGCGATCTCGGGCTCGCCAACGTCGACATCCAGCTGGGATTCTCGCCCAAGAACGATCTGGGCGCCGTCATCAACGGCGAGGTGACGCTGGCCAAAGCGGCGCAGCGCTTCACCGACACCGGCTTCGACATCATCGCCGGCCGTTCGGGCTCGGGCACGCTGGCGCAGCTGCCGAGCCAGCGCCTGTCGTCCTTGCGCAACGACCTGCTGGAGCTGGCGCGGAGCTATGACCGGGTGGTGATGGACATGGGCGCCGGCGTCGACCGCACGGTGCGCACCCTGTCGGGTCCGGCCGGCATCACGCTGGTGGTGACGACGGACGAGCCGACCTCGCTGACCGACGCCTATGCCTTCATCAAGCTGACCCATGCCACCAACCCGTCGGCCGACCTGCGGATCGTGGTGAACATGGCGCAGAGCGTGAAGGACGGCGAGCGGACCTACGGCACCATCCTGAAGGCCTGCCAGAACTTCCTGAAATACAAGCCGGCGCTGGCGGGCATCATCCGCCGCGACCTGAAGGTGCGCGACGCCATCCGCAACCAGACCCCGCTGCTGACCCGCTCGCCCGCCAGCGACGCGGCCCGCGACGTCGAGGCCATCGTGCAGCGGCTGCTCGCCAGCGCCCGGTAACCGGCCGGGACGGGCGGGCATGGGCGGGGCGATCCCACCGTCGGTCACGCCGGCCGCCGCCACCGCCGCGGCAGCCCCCGCCGCGCCCGCCCCCGTCACGGCCGAGGCCACGGTCGTCCAGCTTCCCGAACGGCTGCCGGAGGTCACCCGCCCGGTGGTGCTGACCGGCACCGTCGCCGGCCAGACGCCGGAGGGGTTGACCCGCGTGCGCACCGCGGCGGGCGAACTGCTGCTCGACAGCGCGGTGGAGCTGCCGCCGGACAAGCCGGTCACCGTGCAGCTGACCCCCGGCAGCGCGGCCCCGACGGGCGCCCCGGCCACGGCGCTGCCGGGCAAGCCGACGGCGCTGATCCTGCTGCAATCGCTGGCGAGCCCGGCCACGCCGCAAAACGCCGGGCAGGCTGGCGGAGCGGCACCGACCCCGGCGGCGGGCAGCGGCGCCACGCCCGCCGTGCTGCTGCCCACCCCGACGCCGACCATCGTCCCGACCACCCTGCCGCCGCTGCTGCCGGGCACCGTCGTGCCGGCGCTGGTGCTGGCCGGCGGGTCGGGCGCCAAGCTGCCGACCGCCGCCGCGCCCCCGGCGCAGCCGGCACCCACGGCACCGGCCCCCGCCGCCCCAGCCGGGACCGCGAAGCCGGAGGCTCCGGCCGCCGGGACGCCCGCCGCGGCGACGGCCGGACCCTCCACGCCCGCCCCGACCATGGGCGGCGGCAGCGCCACCTTCGGCACGCCGGTCCAGTTGGGCGGCAACGCGGCCCATCCCGGCGCCGAGACGCCGACGGCACCCACTCCGCCCGGCTCCAACGCATCGGGCTCGACCCCACCGGGGGAAGCCGGCGGCAATCCCGAACCGCCCGACCTGCCGCGCGGCGCCACGGTGGCGCTGAAGATCCTGACGATCACCCCGCCGCCGCAACAGCCCCAACAGCCGGGTAATCCGGGGGCCGGCAATCCGGAGGCCAACGGGCGCAATCAGCAGGCGGGCAGCCAATCCGGCCAGCAGGCAGGCGGGCAGGCCGCCGCTCTGCCGACGCCGCAGGCCGACGAGCCGGCCCTGCCGCCCGACACCCCCATCCTGCGCGGCACGGTGGCCGGCAGCACGCCGCAGGGCCAGCCGATCCTGGCGACCAAACAGGGCATGCTGGCGCTGAACGTTCCGGCCAGCCTGCCGCAGGGGGCCACGGTGACGGCGGCGCTGGCCGACCTCGCCCGCGCCACCCAGGCAGCGGCCCCCACCCTGCCCGGCCCGCCGGGACCGCTAGACGGGCGCGACTGGCCGGCGATGCGGCAGCTGATGGCGACGCTGGCGGCGGCCGATCCGGCGGCGGCCAAGGGGATGCTGGCGACGATGCCGCAGCCGAACCGCAAGCTGACCGCGGCGCTGGGCTTCTTCCTGTCGGCGATGCGCGGCGGCGACGCGCAGGGCTGGCTGGGCGACGATGCCGCCTCCGCCCTCGACAAGGCGGGGCGGCGCGACCTGCTGGAGCGGCTGGAGAAGGATTTCGACGGGCTGCGCCGCGAGGCGGCGGAACCGCTGCCGGGCGACTGGCGCAGCTACACCATCCCGCTGATGGACGCGAACGGGCCGAAGCCGATCAGGCTGCATGTCCACCCGTTGCAGGAGGACGAGGAAAGCGGCGGCGGCGAGCGGTCGAAGCCCGGCAGCCGCTTCGTCATCGACCTCGACCTCAGCCGGTTCGGGCCGATGCAGCTGGACGGTCTGGTGCGGCCCAACCATTTCGACCTGATCCTGCGCAGCCATGCCGCCCTGCCTCCGGAGCTGCGGGTGGAGCTGATCCAGATTTTCGCCGACAGCGTGCGCGCCGTCGGCTACACCGGCGGCCTGTCCTTCCAGTCGGGCGCGCGTAGCTGGGTGAAGCTGACCCGCGCCGGCCAAGCCGGGCTGGGGGTGTCGGCATGAGGCGGGAGCGGCTGTCCACCCGCCCTTCCCCCGACGCCCGCCACGATTTCCTGGTGGAGCTGCGCGGCGAACCGCTGCCGGGGGTGCGGCTGACCCTGCGGCTGGTGCCCGACCTGCTGGTGCCCGATCCGGCGTCGGTCGTGGCCTATCTGGCGGAGTTCGCCGGCTTTGGCGACGGGCTGGAGGCGCTGGCCGTCGCCATTCTGGACGACATCAACAACGAGCTGGTGCCGCGCTGGGTCGAGGTGACGGTGGAGGGCGACGCCCCCCTGCCCCACCGCGTGGTGATCGAGGACCGGCAGCCGACCTGGGACAACCCGTCGCTGCTGGGGCGGCTGCGCCGGCTCTGACAAGGGGGGCATACTATCGAGCGTAAAGCCTGACACATCAGGCTTTACGCTCCCCCTCAATCGGCGGGCGCGACCATCCGGCCGCTTGCCTTCGCAGGCATGGGCCTGCGGGGCCGCGGTCGCGGCCCTTACCGCCGAGCATAAGTCAGGACTTATGCTCGGCGGTATCAGTCGTCCTCATAGAGCCCCTGCGCCGCGGTGCGGTGGCAGGCCTCGCAGTTGCTTTTGGCGGCGACCGTCCTGCGGCTCCAGATCGACGGGTCGAAATCGTGCTTGCGCAGCCACCAGCGCTGTTCGGTGATGCGGATCAGACGGCCGTCGCCGCTTCCGGCAGTCTGCGTCAGATAGCTGCGGATGGCCGCGGCGGTGTCGGCCGGCAGGCTGGCATTCTCGCCGAAATGGTTTTGAAGGCCGTCCATGATGCGGTTCCAGGACGCCGCCGGCAGCAGGCCGGGCTGAAAGGCCATGTGGCACTCGCCGCATTCCTTCCGGGTGGCGGCATCGGTGACGGGGGGCACCCGCTCGAACTCGCCGGCCGTTGCCGGTCCGGCGGTCAGGGCCAGCAGGGTGAGGGCGGCGAAGGCGGCGAGCTTGCGGGATTTTGGGTCGGAACGCATCGGCTGCTCCCTATCGGTTCGACAGAAAGGTAATGAAGTCGCCCTTCTCCCGCGCGGTGCAGGCGCGGCCGAGGACGTTGATGCAGTCGCGCCCGAACCGCTTCTCGACCTCGGCGGGGTCGGTGAAGCGCTTGGGATTGGCGGACACCGCCATCGGCAGGATGTCGCGGCCGGTCTTGTAATGGCGGCCGGTCCCGGCGGGGTCGCGGGTGTGGCAACTGGCACAGGCGGGGGTGTCGGCCACCGTGCCGCCGGCATGCGGGCCGAGATACAGCGCCTGCCCGCGCTCCGCCGAGAAGCCGGTGAAGTCGGGCGCCTTGGCCTGGGCGGCGTAGCCGTCGAGGATGCGGGCACGTTCCGGATTTTGGGCCGGATTTTGGGCCGGATCGCCCGACGCCGCCAGCGCGACGCCGGTGCCGAACGCCACAGTGGCGGCGAGAAGAAGGATCGTCTTCATGGGATCATCCGGTTGGTCGGGGTTGAACGCCACGCCGTCCAGCGCGATGCAAGGCCGGGCGGCAACCGCTTCAGGCCATGCAGCGCGAACACCAGGGCGATGTGCGCCAGGATCAGCGGGAGGGAGGCCTCGCCGATCTCCTTGTGCAGATGCTCGACCGTGACGAAGAAATCGGCGACGGCACCGCTCGCCGCCGCCAGCCCGACCCCGGCCAGAAGGGCGGCGGCCATCCAGGCGGTCAGCGGGCTGCGTTCCGTCCGGGCCTTCGCGTCACCGGCGAACAGCCGCCCGAGCCATGCCGTCACCGCCCTGGCGGAAGGCCGGGGCAGGCGCAGCGGGCTTCCCGCCGGAGCCAGCAGGCCGGCCCCGACGCGCAGGAGGATGGCGGCGAGGACGGCATAGCCGGCGAAGACATGCATGCCGTAGCTGTCCTCGTCGCCGGTCAGGTAGGCGACGATGAAGGCGCCCGAGACGGTGGCGTGGAAGGCCAGCAGCGCGGTCATCTCGGCGGCACTTGGCTTGCGGGCGGACATGGCGGTCTCCGTTCTCGTATGAGGTCAGTCGCCGTTGCCGGTGGTCAGCAGGGCGACGATGCCCGCGGCGCCGTCCGCCCTGGCCTGATAAGCGGCGGCGAGAGCGCCGATGACCAGGGCGGTGAGCAGGGTGTGGAGGATCATCCTCTTCAGCATGGCGACCCCCGCTCAGTCGTCGTCGCGGTCGCCGTGCCGGCGCTGTCCATGGCCCTTCTCATCGCCGTGGCGGCGGCCTTCCTGCATCCGCAGGGCGTCGCGGCCGAAGGCGGTGCCGTCCTGGCGGATGATCTGACCGGCCTGGATCGCGCCCTGGCTGACGCCGCCAACCACGGTGATCTGGTCGCCGGACTGGATGCCGTCGGGAAGGAAGCCGCGGCTGGCGACATCGATGCGGTCGCGGCCGTCGGTCAGGACGAACCAGTTCGCCGCGACCTTCTCGACCGTGCCGGCGACGGTGCCGCCGCCGGCCTTCGTCACCTCGGCGATGGATTGCGGGCTGGCGGGCTGGACCGCGGCGGCGCGGCGGTGGTCGTCGTCGGCACGGGCGGCACTGGCGCCAAGCGTGGCGGCGAGGAGGGTGGTGAGGAGGGCGGTTTTCAGCATGGCATCACCTGGGGTGTGGGAGGAGCGCCGAAGCGCCCGATGGACCACACCCTGCGCCACCCGGCCTGACCCGAGCCTGAACGGGCCGTTCATCCGCCGTTCAGGCTGGAGACGGCAGAAAGCGCGCATTCAGCGCCGGTTCAGGGATGCGACGATATGCTGGTTCGAACGCGCGTCCCCGATGCGCGATGCTGTCCCCGGCAGAGAGGTCGATCATGAGGACCGGTCCCGCATTGCTCCTTGTTGCCCTGCTCCTTGCGGCAGGACCGGCGGCACAGGCCGGCGACGACCATGAACGCGCCCGCGCCGCCCTGCGCGAGGGCCGCATCCTGCCGCTGGAGCGCATTGTCGAAAGCGCCAGACAGCGGTTCGGCGGCGAGGTGCTCGACGTCGATCTTGAGGACGAGGAGGACGGCTTCCAGTACGAGCTGAAGCTGATCGCGCCGGACGGCCGGATCATGAAGCTCGACTATGACGCCGCCACCGGGGAGCTGCTGCGAAGCAGGGGCCGCCACCAGTCCCACGGCGGGAGGAGATAACAGCATGCGCGTGCTGGTCGTCGAGGACACCGCCGAACTGGCCCGGCAGCTGAAACAGCGGCTGGAAGGCGAAGGCTATGCGGTGGACACCGCCGCCGATGGCGAGGAGGGCCGCTTCCTGGGCGAGACCGAGCCCTATGACGCGGCGATCCTCGATCTTGGCCTGCCGAAGATCGACGGGCTGACGGTGCTGCGCTCGTGGCGGCGGGCGGGGGTGGCCGTGCCGGTGCTGATCCTGACCGCGCGCGATGCCTGGAACGAGAAGGTGCAGGGCATCGATGCCGGCGCCGACGATTACCTGGCGAAGCCCTTCAGCATGGAGGAGCTGCTGGCCCGCATCCGCGCGCTGATCCGCCGCGCCAAGGGCCATGCCAGCGCCGAGATCGCCTGCGGCCCCGTGGTGCTCGACACCCGGACCGGGCGGGTCACGGTGGATGGCCAGCCGGTCGAGCTGACCGCCTTCGAATACCGGGTGCTGTCCTACCTGATGCACCGCAAGGGGCAGACGGTGTCGCGCACCGAGCTGACCGAACATGTCTACGCCCAGGATTTCGACCGAGATTCCAACACCATCGAGGTCTTCGTCGGCCGCCTGCGCCGCAAGCTGGGGGTGGACGTGATCCGGACGGTGCGCGGGCTGGGCTATCGCGCGGACGAGCCCTGAGGGAAAGGCTGGGGAGCAGGTCATGGGATGGATGGAGTCGCTGCGCTTCCGCCTGCTGGCCGGTGCCGCCGTGTGGGTGGCGCTGGCGCTGATGCTGGCGGGATGGATCATCGCCGACCTGTTCCAGACCCATGTCCGCCAGCGCTTCGATGCCGAACTGGCCAACCATCTGGAACAGCTGGCCGCGGTGCTGGAGATCGATGCCGACGGCAAGCCGGCGCTGCGCCAGCCGCTCAGCGATCCGCGCTTCCGCCGGCCGCTGTCGGGGCTCTACTGGCAGGTGGGGGAGAGTGAAGCGGCGCCGCTGCGCTCGCGCTCGCTGTGGGACAGCGTCTTGGACCTGCCCGATGACCGGGTGGAGAGCGGCGGGCTGCACCGGCACGACGCCGCCGGTCCGGCCAACCAGTCGCTGATCGTGCTGGAGCGCTTCGTCCTGCTGCCCGAGCGGACGGAGCCGGTCCGCATCGCCGTCGCCGCCGACCGGGCCGAGCTTGCCGGCGTCACCCGCGCCTTCAACGCCACGCTGGCCCTGTCGCTGGCGGTGCTGGCCGCCGCCCTGATCGCCGCGGCGCTGATCCAGGTGCAGATCGGGCTGCGCCCGCTGTCCCGCCTGCGCGGCGAGCTGACCGAGGTGCGCGGAGGCCGCAAGAAGCGCTTCGACGGGACGATGCCGACGGAAATCCGGCCGCTGGTGGAGGATCTGAACGCGCTGCTGGCCCACGCCGAGGAGGTCGTCGGCCGCGGGCGCCTGCAGGCCGGCAATCTGGCCCATGCGCTGAAGACCAACCTCGCCGTGCTGGCGAACGAGGCCGGCGCGCTGGACGAGCGCAACGCGCGCGCGGTGGGGCCGGCGATGGTCCGGCAGGTGGAGCTGATGCGCCGCCACCTCGACCATCATATGGCCCGCGCCCGCGCCGCCGCCGCCCGCGGCGTGCCGGGCGCCGGCACGCCGGTGGCGGACTGCGTCGCGGCGCTGGCGCGGGTGATGCGCAAGCTGCATGCGGCGTCGGCCCCGGAGATCCGCATCGATGTCCCCGCCGGCCTGCTGTTCGCCGGCGAGCGCGAGGATCTGGACGAGATGCTGGGCAACCTGCTGGACAATGCCTGCAAATGGGCGCGCGGCCGGATCGAGGTGACCTGCCGGGCCGAGACCGGCGACATGCTGAGCGTCACGCTCGACGACGACGGCCCCGGCCTGCCCGGCGACAGCAGCGACGCGGCGCTGGAGCCGGGGGTGCGGCTGGACGAAAGCATGCCGGGAACGGGGCTCGGCCTTGCGGTGGTGCGGGATGTGGCCCGGCTCTATGGCGGCGACGTCAGGCTGGACGCCTCGCCGCTGGGCGGGCTGAGGGCAGTGTTGCGTCTGCCGGCGGCTGCGGGATGAGAAGGGGCCGCGGCTGTTGTGATAGGGTGCGGGCACAAAAAATCGCTTTTGAAAGCGGACAGGCCAGATGACCGATGATCTTCGCGCGGTTCGTGACGCTGTGGCGGCGGACGGCTTCTCCTTCGTCGCGGCGGACGCCATGCAGGGAGTGCTCGACGCCGCCGGGCTGCGGGATTGGGAGGGGTTCAGCGCCAGCTGGAACGACCTTGGGCTCGACACCTACATGGCGGACGGCGGGCGCTACCGGCGCCGGCGCCACGCCGCCTTCGCGGTGTCGTCCGGGGACATCCGGCGCAAGCCGCACCAGCCCCATTACCAGAGCCGCGACTACAACCCGCTGAATGGCGGCCTGGAACGCTGGTTCGAGCCGATCACCGAGGCGGTCGCAACCCACCCTGCCCTGGACGCGATCCTGAAGACCTGCTTCGCGCTGTTCGACCCGCTCACCCCCGCCGGCACCAAGCCGGAGGTCTGGCACACCGAGGTCCATCAGTTCCGCATCGAAGCCCGTGCCGGCGAAGCCGGGCGGCCCACCCCGGAAGGCATGCACCGCGACGGCGTGGACTGGGTGCTGGTGATGCTGGTCCGGCGCGAGAACGTCTCCAGCGGCACGACCAGCATCCATGACCTTGCCGGCCGGCCACTCGGCAGCTTCACCCTGCGCCATCCGCTGGAATCGGCGGTGGTGGACGACGCCCAGGTGTTCCACGGCGTGACGCCGGTCGAGCCGACCGATCCGGCGCGCCCGGCTTTCCGGGACGTGCTGGTGGTGACGATGCGGCACGCCTGATGCCGCACACCCGATTGGCCGCGCCGTCACGGCCTTAACCGGAATCCTGCGGCATACTGTCCACAACCGCGTCGGGCACCGGATCCGGTTTGCTTCCAGCGCTAATATATTAGTATAATAATCCCATGAGTTATCCGGTGAGGCCGAGCCATGACCGCGGATCCCTTGGAGACGGCGCTGCTCCTGCGCGTGGTGGTGATCCTGGGGCTGCTGCTTCTCGGTTTCTGCTAACCTCTTCCACAGGGATGCCTGACCATGGCGACCGACCTCAAGCGAGAGACTTACTCCGCCACCATCGACGGCAAGCCGGTGGACCTGTTCACCCTGCGCAACGGGCGCGGCATGGTGGTGCGCATCACCAATTACGGCGCCAAGATCGAGCAGATCCTGGTCCCCGACCGCGACGGCGTGCCGGGCGACGTGGTCCAGGGCTATGACGGGATCGAGGGCGCGATGGGCGGGCAGGCGTCGATGGGCTCCTTCATCGGACGCTATTGCGGGCGCATCCCCGACGGGCGCTTCACCCTGGACGGCGTCGCCCATCAGGCGGCGGTCAACAGCCCGCCCAACACCCTGCATGGCGGCCAGCGCGGCTCGCGCTTCCGCGTCTTCGACGCCCGGCAGCTCGACGAGGCCAGCCTGGAGCTGAGCTATGTCTTCGCGGATGGCGAGGAGGGCTTTCCCGGCACCCTGCCGCTGCGGCTGGTCTATACGGTCGGCGACGACAACGCCCTGACCATCGCCTGGACCGCGGTGGCGACCGACAAGACCACCATCGCCAACTTCACAGACCACACCTTCTTCAACCTGTCGGGCGATCTGGGATCGTCGATCCTCGACCATGTCGCCACCATCCAGGCCGGCCGCTATCTGGCGCTCGGCGATACCGGGGTGCCGACCGGCGAGATGGTGGAGGTCGCCGGCACGCCGCACGACTTCCGCACCCCGGCGGCGCTGGGCGCCCGCATCGACGCCGACGACCGCATGCTGGCGCTCGGCAAGGGCTACGACCTGCATTACGTGACCGACAGGCCGGCGAACGGCGCGGCGCCTGTCCTTCAAGCGCGCTTCCTGCACCCGGCCAGCGGCCGGACGCTGGAGGTGCTGTCCACCGAACCCGGCCTGCAACTCTACACCGGCAATTTCCTGGAGGGCAAAACCCCGCGGGACGTCGGCAAGGGCGGCACGCTCTACACCAAACACAGCGCCTTCTGCGCCGAACCGTCGAAATTCCCCAACGCCGTCAACCTCCCCTCCCTTTGGCCTTCCTTCCCCTCGACCGTGCTGCGTCCCGGCCAATGGACCGCCGGGTCCATCGTCTACCGGTTCGGGGTCGCCTGAGGCGGCGCCGCGCCGCCCGCCCCCAAAGCCCTTCACGGCAAGCGCCCCGCACGGCCGCCCCTTTTCTCCCTCGGAGTCCGTTACGCCATGAGCACCGCCAAGCCGATCCGCCGTTACCGGCAGACGAAAGTCGTCGCCACGCTGGGTCCGTCCTCCTCCTCGCCCGAGATGATCCGCCGCCTGTTCGAGGCCGGCGTCGATGTCTTCCGCCTGAATTTCAGCCATGGCAGCCACCAGGACCATGGTGAGCGCGTCCGCGCCATCCGCGCGCTGGAGGAGGAGACCAGCCGTCCCATCGCCATCATGGCCGACCTCCAGGGGCCGAAGCTGCGGCTGGGCCGCTTCGCCGACGGGCCGGTGACGCTGACCGCCGGCCAGCCCTTCTGCCTCGACCTGCTGGCCGAGCCAGGTGACGCCCGCCGCGTCGGCATGCCCCATCCGGAGATCTTCGCCGCGCTGGTGCCGGATGCCGAGCTGCTGCTCGACGACGGCAAGGTGCGGCTGCGGGTGACCGCCTGCGGCGCCGATTTCGCCGAGACGGTGGTGGTGTCGGGCACGAAGCTGTCGGACCGCAAGGGCGTCAACGTGCCGGGCGTGGTGCTGCCGCTGTCGCCGCTGACGCCCAAGGACCGCGCCGACCTGGACTTCGCCCTCGACCAGGGGGTGGATTGGGTGGCGCTGAGCTTCGTGCAGCGGCCGGAGGATGTGGCGGAGGCGCGCAAGCTGATCGCCGGCCGGGCCGCGCTGCTGTCGAAGCTGGAGAAGCCGCAGGCGATCCAGCATCTCGACCGCATCGTCGAGATGTCGGACGGCGTCATGGTGGCGCGCGGCGACCTAGGCGTGGAGATGCCGCCGGAAGACGTGCCGTCGATCCAGAAGCGGATCATCCGTGCCGCCCGTTCGGCCGGTAAGCCGGTGATCGTCGCCACGCAGATGCTGGAATCGATGATCTCCGCTCCCGCCCCGACCCGCGCCGAGGCGTCCGACGTCGCCACCGCGGTGTTCGACGGCGCCGATGCCGTCATGCTGTCGGCCGAAACCGCGTCCGGCGACTATCCGGTCGAAGCGGTGTCGATCATGGACCGCATCGCCCGGCGGGTGGAGGACGACCCGCTCTACCGCGGCCTGATGGATGCCCAGCATGCCGACCCGGAACAGACGGAAGCGGACGCCATCACCGCCGCCGCCCGTCAGGTCGCCCACACGGTGAAGGCGGCGGCCATCGCCACCTACACCACCAGCGGCTCCACCACCCTGCGGGCGGCGCGCGAGCGGCCGGAGGTGCCGATCCTCTGCCTGACCGAGAGCGCCGCCATCGCCCGCCGGATGGTGCTGGCCTATGGCGTCCACGCCGTGCTGACGGAGGATGTCCAGAGCTTCTCCGACATGGTGCACAAGGCGGCGCGGCTGGCCTATGTGCATGGGCTGGCCGAGGAGGGGCAGCGGCTGGTCATCACCGCTGGCGTGCCGTTCGGCATGCCGGGATCGACCAATATCCTACGAATCGCCTGGGTCGAGGCGCCGAGCCGCCCGGAGCGTGAACGCGAAGCCCGTGCCCGCCAGCCGATGGCCTTCGCCGACGCCTGACCGCATCTTACCTTCCGCCAAACGCCAAGCTTCCGTTTCGTATAAACGGAGGCTTGGCAGAGTACCAAATGCACAGTGTTTCGGCCTGACGCTCTATCGACTCCTATGCTCTTGACACCGGTCAAATAAAGATAGCTTTTTAGCTAACTGCCGGGCATTGACCGGCGCCGCTCGATTCCCGACTGTCGGAGTCGGGGTTTCCCGCTTCTTGAAGCCCAACCGGTGGGATGGGTTATAACGAAGATCGGCGGCGCGAGGGTCGGCGGCGGTCGGGTGTTTTCAGGAGTGTGGTGGATGTCGATCCAACTGGCCGGACTGTGCTTCACGACGGCGTCCGGCCTGCCGTTCTCCCACGACCATTGGCTGGTGGCCCTGTCCTATGCCGTCGCCGCCTTCGCCTCCTACTCCGCGCTGGACATGGCGGAGCGGATGCACCGGACGGACGGCGCCGCCCGCATGATGTGGCAGGGCTGCGCCGCGGCGGCGCTGGGCGGCGGCATCTGGGCCATGCATTTCATCGGCATGCTGGCGCTGACCATCGATACGCCGATCGCCTACGACCCGGTGAAGACCCTGCTGTCGCTGGTGACCTCGGTCGCCTTCGTCGCCGTCGGCTTCCGCATCATCCAGCGCCGCCGCTCCCCCGCCACCATCGCCCTGGCCGGCGTCATCGTCGGGCTTGGCGTGGCGACGATGCATTATCTCGGCATGGCGGCGATGGTGCTGCCGGCCCGCATCGCCTACGAGCCCACCCTGTGGAGCCTGTCGGTCGCCATCGCTGCCGCCGCGGCCGCCGCGGGGCTGTGGCTGGCGACCCGCATCCACCGCCTGCTGGAACGCACGCTGGCCGCCCTGGTGATGGCGGTGGCCGTCTGCGGCATGCATTACACCGGCATGGCCGCCCTGGTGGTGCAGGTCGATCCCACGCTGATGGCGGCGGACGGCAACCTGGGGGACGGGGTGTCGAGCGGCCCCCTGGCCGCGGTGGTGGCGGTGGCGGCCTTTGGCCTGCTGCTGCTGGCGCTGGTCTCGGCCATGGCCGACCGCAAGGTCTCCGCCGCGTCGGCGCGCGAGGCTGCCGCCCTGCGCATCGCCAACCTGGAGCTGGAGGCGGCCCGCCTGCAATTGGAGGCGAACCAGCGCGAGATCATCCGCCGCCTGTGCAGCGCCGGTGAATTCCGCGACAACGAGACCGGCCAGCATGTCGCGCGCATGGCACAGATCTCCCATCAGCTGGCACTCGCCGCCGGCTGCACCGCCAACTATGCCGCGCAGGTGCTGGAGGCGGCCCCCCTGCACGACATCGGCAAGATCGGCGTCCCCGACCAGGTGCTGCTGAAGGCCGGCCGGCTTGAGCCTGAGGAATGGGTGATCATGCGCCGGCACGCCAGCATCGGGCAGCGGCTGCTGGCCGGCAGCGGGCTGCCCCTGCTCGACCTCGCCGCCGAGATCGCCGGGACGCATCACGAGAAATGGGACGGCACCGGCTATCCCGCCGGCCTGCGCGGCACCGAGATCCCGCTGTCCGGCCGCATCGTCGCCATCGCCGACGTGTTCGACGCCCTGCTGTCCGCCCGCCCCTACAAGGAGGCCTGGCCGCTGGAGAAAGTCGTCAGCTTCATGCGGGAGCAGGCCGGCCACCACTTCGATCCCGAACTGGTGACGGTGTTCCTCGACAAGCTCGACCTCATGGTGGCGATCCGCGGGCGCTTCGTCGACGAGGAGCACAGCGCGCCGCTGCTGGCGGAAGCCGGCGCGGCCGAATAAGGCGCCGTCGCGGTATCGGCCGGGGACACAATGCCGTCGGCTTCCTGCTGCCGTCACCGATCGGCAATGTGCCGGGCAGCGTCGGGCTGGTGGCGCTCATCAACCACGCCCAGGTGCCCACGTCCAGTTGCGGGAGTACCGGTGAGGGAAGAAGATGAGGCACAAACGAAAAGGGCCTAGCCGCTGGCGCGACTAAGCCCTTGAATTCATGGCGGACCCGACGAGATTCGAACTCATGACCTCTGCCTTCGGAGGGCAGCGCTCTATCCAGCTGAGCTACGGGTCCATCGCTGGTGGAGGCGCAACATAGCCCAAGCCATTCGGGGACGCAAACACAAAAATCACAGTTTTTTCGACGGCTTGCAGACATCCCCATCCGCCCCTCGACCGCTGCCTTCGGAGGGCAGCGCTCCTGCCGATCCGGAGCGATGGAAACGTTTCCATTCTTCACGAAACCGTTTTCACGGCGTCATGCGATTGCAACACACCGCCGCCACTCTGCACCCGCGCCGGATCGGCCGGCGCCGGAAACAGCAGCCTGGAACATGGGTGGCGGATGGTGCGGGGCGGGATGCGGGCAAGCGATGGACGGATGGCGGACGGACGCGCGATGGACCGCGTGGCGACGATCCGCGACGTGGCGGCGCGCGCCGGGGTGTCCATCGCCACCGTGTCGCGCGTCCTCAACGGCAGCGGCAACGCCACGCCGGAAACCATGGAGAAGGTCCGCGCCGCCGCCTCCGACCTGTCCTTCCGCCCCAGCACCATCGGCCGCAACCTGAAGGCGGCGCGCACCCGCACCGTCGGCGTGCTGGTGCCGTCGCTGACCAATCCCGTCTTCGCCGAAAGCGTCGCCGGCATCCAGGACGCGGCGGCGGAAGCCGGCTACAGCGTGCTGATCGCCTCCACCGACTACGATCCGGGGCGGGAGGTGCGCGCCATCGAGGGGCTGCTGTCCAACCGGGTCGAGGGGTTGGTGCTGACCGTCGCCGATGCCGACCGCAGCGGGTCGCTCGACACGCTGGACGAGGTGCGGCTGCCCTATGTGCTGGCCTACAACCAGCCGGAACGGGTGCCGCGCGCCCATGTGTCGGTCGACAATGTCGCGGCCGCCCGCGCGGTGGTGGAGCGGATGGCGGCACTCGGCCACCGGCGCATCGGCATGATCGCCGGGCGCTTCCGCCAGTCAGACCGCTCGCGCCGGCGCCATGCCGGCTGGCTGGCGGCGCTCGACGATGCCGGGCTGCCGCCGGGGCCGGTGGTTGAGGTCGATTTCAACGAGCTGCGGCTGGCCCACCGGCTGGCCCCCTTTCTGGAAGGACCGGAGCGGCCGACGGCCTTCTTCGCTTCCAACGACATGCTGGCCCTCGCCACCATCCGGGCGCTGCGCGACCTCGGCCTGTCGGTGCCGGACGACGTGTCGGTCTGCGGCTTCGACGGCATCGAGGTCGGACGGCTGATGGCCCCCAGCCTCGCCACCCTGGTGCAGCCGGCCCGCGCCATGGGCGCCACCGCCTTCGAATGCCTGCGCACCGGCTTTTCCGGCGAATTGCAGGGCCGCGCCGTGATGCTGCCCTTCACCCTGCGGCCGGGCGAATCGCTCGGGCCGGCGCCATCGAAAACGACTTAAGCGCTTTCCGAACGGAGACACACGCAATCATGATGAAGCCGCTCCTTCTCGGCGCTGCCGCGCTGGCCGCCGCCCTGACCACCGTGGTGACGCCCGCAGCAGCGGCGGAGCCGACCGCCATCTGCTACAACTGCCCGCCGGAATGGGCGGACTGGGCGTCGCAGCTGAAGGCGATCAAGGCCGATCTCGGCATCGCCGTGCCGTTCGACAACAAGAACTCAGGTCAGGCGATGGCCGCCATGCTGGCGGAAAAGGACAAGCCGGTGGCCGACGTCGCCTATCTCGGCGGGCCGGTCGGCATCCAGGCCAAGGCCGCCGGGGTCGTCACCCCCTACAAGCCGGCGGGCTGGACCGACATCCCCGACGGGATGAAGGACGCCGACGGCAACTGGTTCGCCATCCACAGCGGCACGCTGGGCTTCTTCGTCAACAGCGAGGCGCTGGGCGGCAAGCCGGTGCCGCAGAGTTGGGCCGACCTGCTGAAGCCCGATTATTCCGGCATGGTCGGCTATCTCGACCCGACCAGCGCCGCCGTCGGCTATGTCGGCGCGGTGGCGGTCAATCTGGCGCTGGGCGGCGATTACGGCAGCTTCGACAAGGCGGTCGGCTGGTTCAAGGACTTGCAGAAGAACCAGCCCATCGTGCCGAAGCAGACCTCCTACGCCCGCGTGCTGTCGGGCGAGATTCCGATCCTGATCGACTACGATTTCAACGCCTACCGCGCCAAATACACCGACAAGGCGCCGGTCGCCTTCGTCATCCCGACGGAAGGCACGGTGTCGGTCCCCTATGTGATGGCGCTGGTCAAGAACGGCCCGAACCCGGAGAACGGGAAGAAGGTGCTGGACTATGTGCTGTCCGACAAGGGCCAGACCCTGTGGGCCAACGCCTTCATGCGCCCGGTGCGGGCGGAAGCCATGTCCGCGGAAACCGCGGCCAAGTTCCTGCCGGCCGCCGACTATGCCCGCGCCCGTCCGGTCGATCTGGTGCGCATGGCCGAGGCGCAGAAGGGCTTCATGGACCGCTATCAGGCGGAGGTGAAGTGAGCGCCTGCGTGCAGGACGCCCCCCTTCCCCACCGGCCGGCGGCCCGTCCGCCGGTCCGGTCGGGGTGGGCGGGGGAGCCGCTGCGGTTGGCGGCCCTGCTGGCGCCGGCGGCGGCGGTGTTCGCCGCCTTCTTCCTGCTGCCGCTGGTCCGGCTGATCCTGATCGGCGCCGGCGGGGCGGCGGGATGGTCGGCCTATCTGACCACGCTGGCCGATCCCGGCCATCTCGACAGCCTGGTCTCCACGCTGGCGCTGTCGGCCGGGGTGACTTTGGTCACGCTGGCGGTCTCGACCGTCGCCGGGCTGTTCCTGGTGCGCAACCGCTTTCCCGGCCATGCCCTGCTGGTGGCGCTGATGACCTTTCCGTTGGCCTTTCCCGGCGTGGTCATCGGCTTCATGGTCATCATGCTGGCCGGGAGGCAGGGGCTGATCGGCACCGTCACCCAGGCGCTGGGGGCGGGCAAGCTGGTCTTCGCCTATTCGATGGCCGGCCTGTTCCTCGGCTACGTCTATTTCTCGATCCCGCGCGTCATCCTGACGGTGATGGCGGCGGCGGAGAAGCTCGACCCGCGGCTGGAGGAGGCGGCGCGCTCGCTGGGCGCATCCTCCTGGCGCGTGGTGGCCGACGTGATCCTGCCAGCGCTGAAACCGGCGCTGATCTCGGCCGGCGCGCTGTGCTTCGCCACCTCGATGGGCGCGTTCGGCACCGCCTTCACGCTTGCCACACGGATCAATGTGCTGCCGATGACGATCTACACCGAATTCACGCTCCAGGCGAACATCGCCGCGGCGGCGGCGCTCAGCGTCCTGCTCGGCCTCATCACCTGGGCGGCGCTGGCGGTGGCGCGCAGCGTCGCCGGCACCTCCGTCGCGGCGGCGGGGTGAGGGCGATGCACAGTCTTTCCAACCGCCGCGGCTGGGGGTTCTGGCTGCAACTGGGCTTCACCCTGCTGGTCTGCGCCCTGCTGACCGTGCCGATGGCGATGTCGATGCTGGCCGGGCTGACCGCCAACTACTTCGTCGGCCTGAAGAGCGGCCTGACCCTGCGCTGGGTGGACGAGGTTCTGCGGGTCTATTCCGGCACGATCCTGCTGTCCTTGCAGATCGCCTTCGCCTGTCTGGCCTGCACGCTGGTCCTGGGCGTTCCGGCGGCCTATGCGCTGGCACGGCGCCCCGGCCGGATCGCCCGGCTGGTGGAGGAGATGCTGATGATGCCGGTCGCCATCCCCGGCCTCGCCACCGCGCTGGCGCTGATCGTCACCTATGGCGGCGTGGGCGACCTGCGCAGCAGTTGGCTGTTCATCCTGATCGGCCATGTGCTGTTCACCCTGCCCTTCATGGTGCGCGCCGTGCTGGCGGTGATGGGCTCCATCGACCTGACGACGCTGGAGGAGGGGGCGGCCAGCCTGGGCGCCGGCTTCCTGCGCCGCTTCGCCACGGTGGTGCTGCCCAACTGCCGCTCCGGCATCCTGGCCGGGTCGCTGATGGTGCTGACCCTGTCGGTCGGCGAGTTCAACCTGACCTGGCTGCTGCACACGCCGCTGACCAAGACGCTGCCGGTCGGGCTGGCCGACAGCTATGCCTCGCTGCGGATCGAGATCGGCAGCGCCTACACCCTCGTCTTCTTCCTGATGATTGTGCCGAGCCTGATCCTGATGCAGGGTCTGTCCAGGCGCGGCCGTCCGTCCGTTTGAGGTCTTTTCCAATATGCCAGACAGCGTGATGCAGAACAGCTTCCACCTCGACGCCGTGCCGATCCGCCTGGAGCGCTGCGGCAAGACCTTCGCCGGCGGCGCCCGCGCGCTGGAGCCGCTGGACCTGACCATCCGCGGCGGCGAGACCGTCGTCTTCCTGGGTCCGAGCGGCTGCGGCAAGACCACGACGCTGCGCATCATCGCCGGGCTGGAGAGCCCCGATCCGGGGGGCCGCGTGCTGTTCGGCGAGGAGGACGTGACCGCGCTCCCCATCGAGCGGCGCAATGTCGGCATGGTGTTCCAGAGCTACGCCCTGTTCCCCAACATGACGGTGGCGGAGAATGTCGCCTACGGTCTGAAGGTGCGCAAAGTTGCCCGCGCAGACCGCGGGCGCCGGGTCGAGGAGATGCTGGAGCTGATGCATCTTGGCGAGTTCGCCGGGCGGCGGATCGACCAGCTGTCGGGCGGGCAGCGCCAGCGGGTGGCGCTGGCCCGCGCCCTGGTGGTGCGGCCGCGCGTGCTGCTGCTGGACGAGCCGCTGACGGCGCTCGATGCCAAGCTGCGCGACAGTCTGCGGCTGGAGATCGACCGGCTGCTGCGCGGGCTGGGCATCACCGCCGTCTATGTCACCCACGACCAGGGCGAGGCGATGGCGCTGGGCGACCGCATCGTCGTGATGGCCAAGGGACGGGTGGCGCAGGTGGGCACGCCGCGCGAGATCTATTACCAGCCGGCGGACGGCTTCGTCGCCGACTTCATCGGCACGATGAACCGGCTGGGCGGCATGTCACGCGGCGGCACGCTGTCCATCGGGTCGGCGACGCTGCCCTGGAGCGGGCCGGAGGGCGCGGTGGAACTGCTGGTCCGGCCGGAGGATCTGGCGCTGGCCGGCGAGGCCGACGGGCATCTGGGCGGCACCGTCGCCGCCGCGGTGTTCCTGGGCGACCGCACCCGGCTGGTGGTGGAGCCGGCGGACGGGCCGGCGCTGACGGTGGACGCCGCCGGGCGCAGCGAGCTGGGCCGCGGCGACCGGGTCTGGCTGCGCGTCGATCCGGCGCGGGTGCTGGCGGTTCCGTAACGCCCCCGAACGAACACTCAAGCCCCCCAAGAGGCTCCCCATGATCATCGTCCAGATCACCGACACCCACATCAAGCCGCCCGGCCGCCTCGCCTACCGGCGCGTCGACACAGCCCCGTTCCTGGAGCGCGCCGTCGCCGCCGTCCTTGCGCTGACGCCGCGCCCCGACGTCATCCTCGCCACCGGCGACCTCGTCGATGCCGGCGATGCCGAGGAGTATGAGCGGCTGCTCGGCCTGCTGCGGCCGCTCGACATCCCGCTGTTCGCGGTGCCCGGCAACCATGACGAGCGTGCCGGTCTCGCCAAAGCCTTCCCCGATCTGGCGGCGCGGGTGGGCGGCAGCCCGTTCTTCCACTACACGGTGGAGGAGTGGCCGGTGCGCCTGATCGCCATGGACACCGTCCTGCCGGGATCCGGCGCCGGCGAGGTCTGCGCCGAGCGGCTCGGCTGGCTCGACGCGCGGCTGGCCGAACAGCCGGACCGGCCGACCATAATCTTCCAGCACCACCCGCCCTTCGACACCGGCATCGGCCATATGGACCGGCTGGGGCTGAGCGGGGCGGCGGACATGGCCGCGGTGGTCCGCCGCCATCCGCAGGTTGAGCGGGTGCTGTGCGGCCATCTGCACCGGCCGATCCAGGTGCGCTGGGCCGGCACCATCGCCTCGACCGCCCCCTCCACCGCGCATCAGGTGGCGCTCGACCTGCGCGACAACGCGCCGTCGGCCTTCGTGATGGAGCCGCCGGGCTATCAGATCCACATGTGGCGCGCCGACACCGGGGTGGTCAGCCACACCGCAATGATCGGCGACTATGACGGCCCCTATCCCTTCTTCAAGGACGGAAAGCTGATCGACTAGCCCCTATTGCCAGCCCCTATTGATTGATTTGGGCCTTTCCGTCCATTGTCACGCGCCTGTCATCGGTATCGCGTAAGACAAGGCTCCCGATCCAACGGAGACGACAGAGATGAAGGCGTTTCTCGCCACCTTCGCCACGGTCCTGACGCTGGCGCTCGGTCATGGCGCCCTGGCTGAAAGTGCCACCGGCAAGCTGGTGCTCTACACCTCGCAGCTGGAGCCGGACGCCCGTCAGACGGTGGAGGCCTTCAAGGCGAAGAACCCCGGCGTCGAGGTGGAGTGGATCCGCAACGGCACCACCGAGCTGATGAACAAGCTGCGTGCCGAGTTCACCGCCGGAGCGCCGCAGCCGGACCTGCTGCTGATCGCCGATGCGGTGACGATGGAATCGCTGAAGGCGGAGAAGCGGCTGCAACCCTACCAGGGCGCTCCGGTCGCCGGCTTCCGCCCCGGCACGCACGATGCGCAGGGCTATTGGTTCGGCACCAAGCTGATCACCACCGGCATCGTCTACAACACCGCCGCAGCGATGAAGCCGACCTCCTGGCAGGATCTGCTGAAGCCGGAGGCCAAGGGCACCACGGTGATGCCGAGCCCGCTCTATTCCGGTGCCGCCGCCATCCACATGGCGTCGATCAAGGCGCAGCCGGCGCTGGGCATGGCCTATTACGAGGCGTTGCAGCGCAATGCCGTCACCGCGGCCAAGGGCAATGGCGGCATCCTGAAGGACGTGGCCGGCGGGGCGAAGCTCTACGGCATGATCGTCGATTACCTGCCGATCCGCGAGCATCTGAAGGGCGCACCCGTCGCCTTCGTCTTCCCCAAGGAGGGCGTCAGCGCGGTCAGCGAGCCGGTGGCGATCCTCAGCACCGCAAAGAATCCGGCGGCGGCGAAGGCCTTCATCG
Source organism: Azospirillum sp. 11R-A (assembly GCF_049472615.1). Classification (NCBI taxonomy): domain Bacteria; kingdom Pseudomonadati; phylum Pseudomonadota; class Alphaproteobacteria; order Rhodospirillales; family Azospirillaceae; genus Azospirillum; species Azospirillum sp. 11R-A. Next base: position 31,459 of record NZ_JBCEBL010000013.1, read on the forward strand.
ACTTCCTGCTGAGCCGCGAAGGGCAGGAGCTGGCCTCCGCCCAGGGCTTCCTGCCGGCGCTGCCGGGGGTGAACCCGCCGCCGGGCTTCCCCGACCCGGCCGGCATCACCCTGCTGCCCTACGACCCCGCCAAGGCACTGGCCGAGGACGAGGCCAACAAGCGCGCCTTCGCCGACCTGTTCGGCGGGTGAGTGGGTTGATGAGAAATATCCCTCTCCCGCCCCGGGAGAGGGAAGGGGCCCATGCGCAGCATGGGAAGGGTGAGGGGGAGCGCAAGAAACCCTGCGCTTCCGATTCCTTGGATCACCCCTCACCCTCCCCACGCCTTTGGCGCGGGTCCCCTCCCTCTCCCGGGGCGGGAGAGGGCTTTTTCCTGCTCGTCGGGCTGCTGGTGCTGCTGCCGGTGCTGCGCCTGCTGTGGGAGGCCGGCGACGCCACAGTGCTGGGCCGCGCGCTAAACTCTCCCATGACATGGCGGGCCACCACCAACAGCATCGCCATCGCGGCCGGCGCCACGCTGGCCGCGGCGCTGATCGGCGGCCCCTTCGCCCTGCTGATTGGGCTGACCAACCTGCGCGCCCGCACGGCGATGAGCTTCGCCCTGATCCTGCCGCTGATGATCCCGCCGCAGATCGTGGCGATGGCCTGGACCCATCTTGCCGGCTCCGGCAGCCCGATCCTGAAGCCGCTGGGGCTGGCTCCCCCGGTCGGCACGGCGAATCCGGTGCAGTCGTCCGCCGGCATGATGCTGGTGATGGGGATCGAGCATGCGCCGCTGGTCTTCCTCGCCCTGCGCGCGGCCCTGCGCGCCATCCCCGGCGACGTGCTGGAGGCGGCGCGGGCATCGGGCGCCGGGCCGTGGCGGGCGGTGCGCGGCGTGGTGCTGCCGCTCTGCCTGCCGGGGCTGGTCGCCGGGCTCGCCATGGCCTTCGTCGCGGCGCTGGGGAATTTCGGGGTTCCGGCGCTGCTCGGCGTGCCGGCCGGCATACCGATGCTGCCGACGCTGATCTACCGCCGGCTGGCCGGCTTCGGGCCGTCGGCGCTGCCGGAGGTGGCGGTGCTGGCGGCGTTGATCGGCCTCGTCGCCTGCCTGGGCATCGCCCTCCAGACCATCCTCCAGGCGCGCATCGCCAGCCGCCTGCCCGGCGGCGCCCGGCCGCTGGCCGATCTGCCGCTCGGGGCGGCCCGCGCGCCGGTGGAGTGGCTCGCCTGGGGCGTTCTGGCGCTGCTCGTCGCCGCACCGCTGACGGCGCTGCTGGCGACCAGCCTCGTCAGCGTCTATGGCCTGCCCATCGGCCTCGATACGCTGACGCTGGCCCATTACCGCGAGGTGCTGGCGCTCGATCAGGTCGGGCGGGCCTTCGCCAATTCGCTGTTGCTGTCGGGATCGGCGGCGGCGCTGCTGGCATTGCTGGCGGTGCCGCTGGCCCATGCGATGGCGCTGTCCGGCGGCGGCGGGCGGATCGCGCGGGCGGTCGGCGTGCTGGTGGAGCTGCCGCATGCCGTGCCGGGGGTGGTGCTGGGCATCGGCTGCATCCTGCTGTTCCTGAAACCGCTGCCGGGGCTGGGCGTCAGCCTGTACGGCACGCTGTGGATCATCCTGGCGGCCTATCTGGTCCGCTTCCTGCCGCTGGCGCTGCGGCCGGTGCAGGCGGCCTGCGCCGCACTCGACCCGACGGTGGAGGAAGCCGCCCGCGCGCTGGGCGCCGGGCCGCTGCGGCGGCTGGTGACGGTGGTGGCGCCGCTGGTCGCCCCGGCGGCGGCGGCCGGCGGCCTGCTGGTCTTCCTGACCGCCTTCAACGAGCTGACCGTCTCCATCCTGCTGTGGTCGCAGGGGCGCGAGACGCTGGGCGTCGTCGTCTATGCGCTGGAGGAAGGCGGCAGCCCGACGCTGGGCGCCGCGCTGGGCGTCATCGCCATCCTGGTGGTGCTGGCCGCGATGCTCGCCGCCGGCAGGTTCGGCCGCCGCCTGCCGCCGGGCGTGGTGCCCTGGCGGAGTTGAGGGGGCGGAGTTAGGGCCGGAGTTGGAGATCCATCAGGCCGGCAGTCCCGCCGCCTTGCGCACCGCCTCCAGCACGCTCAGCACGTCGCGCGCCTGCTCGGCGGCCACCGGCGGCGGAGCGCCGTCGAGGATGGCGGCGGCCACGCCACGATAGAAGGCAGGGTAGTCGCCGCGCAGCGTCTCCACCCGGCGTTCCGTCCCGTCGGCCCGGACCAGCAGGGCGTGATTCTCGGGATCGTCCAGGCCCCAGCCGGCTTCGGTCGGCAGACGGCCGGCGCGGAGCGCCGCCTCCTGCCCGTCGATGCCGTGCTTGAGGAAGCTGCCGCCGTCGCCATGCAGCTGGAAGCGCGGCCCCGGCCGGCAGACCACCGTTCCGCAATGCAGGATCGCCCGCATCGGCCCATAGCCCAGCACGATGTGGAACCAGTCGTCGACCTCAGCGTCCGGCCGCTGGGCGCCGACATCGGCGAGGATGCGGTCGGGCATGCCGAACAGGGTCACCGCCTGATCGATCAGGTGGGCGCCGAGGTCGAACAGCACGCCCGAGCCGGGCAGCATCCGTTCGCGCCAGCCCTGCTTGATCTGCGGGCGGAAGCGGTCGTAATGCGCCTCGTAGTGATAGGGGCGGCCGACCTCGCCCGCCTCCAGGCAGGCGCGCAGGGTCAGGAAGTCGTTGTCCCAGCGCCGGTTGTGGAAGACGGTCAGCAGCCGGCCTTGCCGCCTGGCAAGGTCGATCAGTTCGCCAGCCTCCGCCGCGGTGGTCGCCATCGGCTTGTCGATCACCACATGCTTGCCGGCCAGCAGCGCCTCGCGGGCCAGGGGAGCATGGCTGGTGTTGGGGGTGGCGATCACCACGAGGTCGATGGCGGGATCGGCGATCACCGCCTCGGCCGTCGTCACCTGCGCCCCGGGCACGGAGCGGCGGATGTCGTCGGTGCGCGAGCTGGCGACCGCCGTCAGGCGCAGGCGCGGTTCGCTCTGGATCAGCGGGGCGTGGAACACCGACCCGGCAAGGCCGAAGCCGAGCAGACCGACCGACAGGCTCTTCATCGTCTCAAGATCCTCTTTTGCTCTATCGCCCGGCATGTCACCGCCCCGATGACGCGGCGAGGCGCCATGGGCGGGGCGCGCGCTCCAGACCTTCCCGAAACCGGTTCAGCCTTGCCTCAAGCTGGCCAGCACGGCAGCAAGGTTATTGATACCCCAATGCTCCGCATAGCGGCCATCCTCCAACCGCACGATGTCGATCACGTCGATGCTGACCTGCCTCCCCGTCGCTTCGACGCCGAGAAGCGGGCCGACATGGGTCCCCGAGATTGTCTTCCGCGTCGTAACCTTGTCGCCTTCTCCGACCTGATCGTGGATCGTGACTGTCAGCCCCGCCAGCGCCGGGCGGAGGACGTTCTGGAAGGTGTTCCACATGTTCTCGGCGCCTGCGGGAGCGCCGGCGGGCGCAGACCTATTGACGAAGCCCGGAGCCATCAACTTCTCGAAAACAGCCCGGTCACCGCCCGCGATGACTTCCTCGTTGAAGCGCCGAACCACCGTTTTCGCATCCTGGATCGACATACTGCCTCCCTTCATCCGGAGCCTGATATATGGCTATCCCGTCCAATCCGCCAGGAGCAAGGAAAGCCGTGTTTTAAACAGGAAAATCGGCCCTCCGGAGGAGATTCGCGCGCCCGCTCCAGCCTCGGTCTGTAACAGCCACGTAACAACGCAGGCACCGGGAAAGCGCCGCGTTACCAAATTGTCCGCCCCGCCCATCATCGGCAGCGTACAGTGACCGCCAAGCGAACGACCGTCTTGCAACGGTCCAACAGCACCGCGTCACGGGAGGGAACCGACATGCGCGACCTGCATCCGTGTGCGAGGCCGGCCCGAAAGCCGGCCCAAAAGCCGATGAGGCTCGCACCATGACCTTGCAGACCCCATCCTACCGGCCGGCAGCCGGAGAAGAGGCCGCCCCCGGCAGCGCCACCCCGCCCCAGGCGGGCGGGCTGCGCGCGCTGGCGCAGCGGCATCTGTCGAAGCTGGTGGTCGCCCCGTCCTTCGCGGCGATCCTGCTGTTCGTCTACGGCTTCATCGTCTGGACGGTCTATATCAGCTTCACCAACTCCAAGATGCTGCCGTCCTACGAGTTGGTCGGCGCCGACGCCTTCTCCAAGCTGTGGCGGATCGAGCGCTGGTACGTCGCCATCGAGAATCTGCTGATCTTCGGCGGGCTGTTCATCGGCGTCAGCCTGATCGTCGGCATCCTGCTGGCGGTGCTGCTCGACCAGCGCATCCGCGGCGAAGGGGCACTGCGCACCATCTATCTCTACCCGATGGCGCTCAGCTTCATCGTCACCGGCACCGCCTGGAAATGGATCCTCAACCCCGGCATCGGCATCCAGCAGTTCGTCCGCGACCTGGGCTTTCCCGGCTTCACCTTCGACTGGATCGTCCAGCAGGACACCGCTGTCTACACGCTGGTGATCGCCGCGGTCTGGCAAAGCTCCGGCTTCGTCATGGCGCTGTTCCTGGCGGCGCTGCGCGGCGTCGATCAGGAGATCATCAAGGCCGCCTATCTCGACGGCGCCAGCCTGCCGCGCATCTATTGGGGCATCGTCCTGCCGTCGGTCCGGCCGGTGTTCATGAGCGCCTTCGTCATCCTCGCCCACCTCGCGGTCAAGAGCTACGACCTCGTGGTGGCGTTGACCGGCGGCGGTCCGGGCTATGCGTCCGACCTGCCGGCGACCTTCATGTACGAGATGACCTTTCGCCGCAACCAGATCGCCATCGGGTCGGCCAGCGCGCTGATGATGCTGGCGACCGTGGTGGCGATCATCGTGCCCTACCTCTATTCCGAACTGAAGGGAGGCAAGCGTGTCTAGCCTGACCTCCGCCCTGCCGCCGGCGCAGGGCACCGGCGCCCGCATCGCCCGCTGGGGCCTGTACCTGATCCTCCTGCTGTTCGCGGCCTATTACCTGCTGCCGCTGCTGCTGATGATCGCCACCTCCTTCAAGAGCCCGGAGGAAATCCGCACCGGCTCGCTCCTGTCGCTGCCGCGCGACTTCAGCCTGGATGCCTGGAGCTATGCCTGGAACCGCGCCTGCATTGGCGCCGACTGCCGCGGCATGGCGCCCTATTTCCTCAACTCCCTGGTCATCGTCGGGCCGGCGGTGATCATCTCGACCCTGTTCGGGGCGCTGAACGGCTATGCCCTGACCAAGTGGCGGTTCCGCGGCGCCAACGTCGTCTTCGGCATGATCCTGTTCGGCAGCTTCCTGCCGTCGCAGGTGATCCTGCTGCCGATGGCGCAGACGCTGGGCTTCCTCGGGCTGGCCGGCAGCGCCGGCGGGCTGATCCTGGTCCATGTGGTGTACGGCCTCGCCTTCACCACCCTGTTCTTCCGCAATTACTACGTCAGCATCCCCGACGATCTGGTGAAGGCCGCGACCATCGACGGCGCCGGCTTCTTCCAGATCTTCACCAAGATCATGCTGCCGCTGTCGCTGCCGATCCTGGTGGTGACGATCATCTGGCAGTTCACCCAGATCTGGAACGACTTCCTGTTCGGGGCGTCCTTCGCGGCGGGCGGCGCACAGCCGGTGACGGTCGCGCTGAACAACCTCGTCAACACCACCACCGGCGTGAAGCAGTACAACGTCGACATGGCGGCGGCGATGATCGCCGGCCTGCCCACCCTCGTCGTCTATGTGCTCGCCGGGAAATACTTCATCCGCGGTCTGACCGCCGGCTCCGTCAAGGGGTGATCTTCCGATGGCGACTCTCAGCATCAACAACGTCCGCAAGCAGTATGGCAGCGTCGAGGTCCTGAAGGGCATCGACCTGGACCTGACGGACGGCGAATTCCTCGTCCTGCTCGGTCCGTCCGGCTGCGGGAAATCCACCCTGCTCAACATGATCGCCGGTCTGGAGACGATCAGCGCCGGCGAGATCCGCATCGACCAGCGTGTGGTCAACGAGGTCCATCCCAAGGACCGCGACATCGCCATGGTGTTCCAGTCCTACGCGCTCTACCCCAACATGACGGTGGCGCGGAACATCGGCTTCTCGCTGGAGATGCGCGGCCAGTCGAAGACTGAACGCGACGGCGCCGTCCGCCGCGTCGCCAAGCTGTTGCAGATCGAGCATCTGCTCGACCGCAAGCCGGCGCAGCTGTCGGGCGGCCAGCGCCAGCGCGTCGCCATGGGCCGCGCCCTGGTCCGCGACCCCAAGGTGTTCCTGTTCGACGAGCCGCTGTCCAACCTGGACGCCAAGCTGCGCGTCGACATGCGCACCGAGATCAAGAAGCTGCACCAGCGGCTCGGCACCACCGTGGTCTACGTCACCCACGACCAGATCGAGGCGATGACGCTGGCCAGCCGCATCGCCATCATGAAGGAGGGCGTCGTCCAGCAGTTCGCCCCGCCGCAGGAGGTCTATGAGCGGCCGGCCAACATGTATGTGGCGAGCTTCATCGGCTCCCCCACCATGAATTTCGTGCGCGGCACGCTGTCGGCCGAGGGCGACCGGCTGGGCGTCAGCATCGGGCGCGAGCGCAGCGGCTTCCTGCCGCTGTTCCAGGCGCCGGAGCAGGCCGGCCACTGGTTGGGCCAGGAGGTGATCCTGGGCATCCGTCCAGAGGCCATCACCTGCTACGACCCGGCGATCGCCGCCGGCAACCCGGCGCTGGTGAAGGTCGCCTGCGGCGTCAACGTGCTGGAGCCGACCGGGGCCGACACCATCACCTATGTCGAGCTGAACGGCCATGAGGTGGTCGCCCGCATCAAGCCGAGCGACCGGGTGGCGGAGGGCGAGACCGCCGACTTCATGATCGACATGGCGCGGGCGAACCTGTTCGACCCGAAAACCGAACAGCGGATCTGAGCGTCCGGAGCGCCGTCGATAATCCCCTCTCCCCCCTGGGGAGAGGGAGATTTTTCCCCACCCAGCGTGATTTCCAGCGTCGTTGCCGGTTAACAGGCCGGCTCGATCCGCCCGCAAGGCGGGGGGCCGGCCGTGGTCTGCCGTCGGGCAGGACCCGTTCCGACATGGGGAATGCGCTGATGAACTTCACCATCAATGGGCAAAGCGTCGAGGTCGAGGCGGACATCCGCAGCTCGCTGCTCGACCTCCTCCGCAACAGTCTGGGTTTCACCGGCACCAAGAAGGGATGCGACCAGGGCGCCTGCGGCGCCTGCACCGTGCTGGTCGACGGCGAACGCATCAATTCCTGTCTGGCGCTGGCGGTCCAGTATCAGGGCCGCAGCATCACCACCGTCGAAGGGCTGGGCAGCGACGGCGCGCTGCATCCGCTGCAGCAGGCTTTCGTCGAGCATGACGGCTTCCAGTGCGGCTACTGCACGCCCGGCCAGCTCTGTTCCGCCGTCGGCATGGCAAGCGAGATCGAGCGCAACATCCCGAGCGTCGTCACCGCCGACCTGTCGGCGGGCAGCGTCGCCATCGACGAGACCGAACTGCGCGAACGCATGAGCGGCAACCTCTGCCGCTGCGGCGCCTACAACGGCATCATCGAGGCCATCTCCGAAACGCTGGTCAAGACGCCGGCCTCCCAGACACAGGCCAAAACGCAGGAGGGGGCACGGGCATGAACCCCTTCACCTACGAACGGGCATCGGACGCGGCGGCGGCCATCGGACTGGCCAAGGGCAACGCCGCGGCACGCTATCTCGGCGGCGGCACCAATCTGGTCGATCTGATGCGCGAGACGGTCGAGCGGCCGGAGATGCTGGTCGACGTCACCGGTCTGCCGAATGGGATCGAGCCGCGCGCCGACGGCGGCCTGCTGATCGGGGCGGCGGCGACCAACACCGCGCTGGCCGCCGATGCGCATGTCCGCACGCAGTATCCGCTGCTGGCCCGCGCGATCCTGGCCGGGGCCAGCGCCCAGATCCGCAACATGGCGACGGTCGGCGGCAACATCCTGCAACGCACGCGCTGCCGCTATTTCTACGACAATGCTGCGGCCTGCAACAAACGCCAGCCGGGGGCCGGCTGCGACGCGCGCGACGGCTTCAACCGCTACCATGCCATCCTCGGCGCCTCGCCGGCCTGCGTCGCCACCCATCCGTCCGACATGTGCGTGGCGCTCGCCGCCCTCGACGCGACGGTGCATCTGGACGGCCCGGCGGGACCGCGCAGCATCGCGCTTACCGACCTGCACCGGCTGCCCGGCGACCGGCCGGACATCGAGACGGAGCTGACGCCGGGCGAGCTGATCGCCGCGGTGGAACTCCCGCCCCTGCCCTTCGCCCGCCGCTCGACCTACCGCAAGGTGCGCGACCGCGCCAGCTATGCCTTCGCGCTGGTCTCGGTCGCCGCTGCCCTCGATCTCGCCGAGGACGGGACGGTGCGCGAGTTGCGGCTGGCGCTCGGCGGCGTCGCCCACAAGCCGTGGCGGGCCTCGGCGGCCGAAGCGGCGCTGAAGGGCCGGCCGGCCACGCCGGAGAGCTTCCGCGCCGCCGCGGAGGCGGAACTCGCCGCCGCGACCGGGCTTCGCGACAACGCTTTCAAGATCGAGCTGGCGAAACGGACCATCGTCGCCGTCCTGGGCGACCTGACAGGAGACGAGGCATGAGCGCGCACTCCGACGCCGCCGCTTCCCGGCCCGGCCGCTGGCAGCCGGCGGTCACGCAGGATCCTCTGCTCCAGAAACACGGCGCGCTGGGCCAGCCGGTTTCGCGCATCGAAGGGCCGCTGAAGGCCCAGGGCAAGGCGCGGTTCGCCGCGGAGTTCCCCTATGAGGGGCTCTGCTACGCGTCGCTCGCCTTCAGCACCATCGCGCGCGGGCGGATCACGGCGCTCGACACCGCGGCGGCCGAGGCGGCCCCCGGCGTCGTGCTGGTGATGACCCACCGCAACGCGCCGCGGATGAAGGCGCCGTCGCTGATGATGTCGTCGCCGAGCGCCGCCGGGGCGAGCGACCTGCCGGTCATGCAGACCGACGAGATCCATTGGAACGGCCAGCCCATCGCCGTCGTGCTCGCCGAGACGCAGGAGCAGGCCGATCATGCCGCCTCGCTGGTGACGGCCGGCTATGCGCCGCTGCCGGCGGTGACCTCGTTCGACGAGGCCAGGAAGACACCGCGCCAGTTGGACAACATCCTGGGCCAGCCGCCGGTGGTCGAGATCGGCGATGCCGAGGCGGCGCTGAAAGGTGCGGCGGTGCAGGTCGACCAGATTTACCGGACGCCGCGCCACAACCACAACGCCATCGAACTGCACGCCGCCACCGTCGCCTGGAGCGGCGACGAGCTGCGCGTGCATGACGCCAGCCAGCTTCTCGACCTGACCGCCGGGCAGCTGGCCGACATCTTCGGGTTGGCGGCGGACAAGGTTCGCGTCTCCTCCCCCTATGTCGGCGGCGGCTTCGGCGGCAAATGCCTGTGGGACCACCAGATCCTCGCCTGCGCCGCCGCCAAGCTCGCCGGCCGGCCGGTGCGCATCATGCTGTCGCGCGAGGGGGTGTTCCGCATCGTCGGCGGCCGCACGCTGACGGAACAGCGGGTGGCGCTCGGCGCCGGCGCCGACGGCAGGCTCGACGCGCTGATCCACACCGGCATCGCGGCGATGACCGCGCACAATTCCTGCCCCGAACAGTTCACCTTCTCGGCCCGCCACCTCTATGCCGCCAAGTCGATCCGGCTGGCCCAGGAGGTCGCCGACATGGACATGCTGGCGAACACCTTCATGCGGGCGCCCGGCGAGTCCGTCGGCACCTTCGCGCTGGAATGCGCCATCGACGAACTGGCCGAAAAGCTCGGCCTCGACCCCATCGAGCTGCGCCGGCGCATCGAGCCGGATAAGGATCCGACCAGCGGCAAGCCCTTCTCCGCCCGCCACCTGATCGACGCCTACGACAAGGGAGCGGAACGGTTCGGCTGGGAGCGCCGCAGCCCGACGCCGCGCCAGCAACGGGACGGCGAGTGGCTGATCGGCATGGGATGCGCCACCGCGACCTACCCCTACCACCGCTTCCCCGGCGGCGCGGCGCGCATCAGGCTGACGGCCGGCGGTCAGGTCACCGTCTCGACCGCGGTGCATGACATGGGGATGGGCACGGCGACGGCGCAGGTCCAGCACATCGCCGCCCGGCTCGGCCTTCCGCTTGCCCAGGTCAGTTTCGAATATGGCGACACGACCCTGCCGCGCGGGGTGATCGCCGGCGGCTCGACCCAGACCGCCTCCATCGGCGGCGCCGTCATCGCCGCGACGGAGGTCTTCGTCGAGGAACTGCTGAAGCTCGCCGGCAACGATTCGCCGCTGGCCGGCCTGTCGCTGGCCGATGTGGAGACTCGGGACGGCGGCATCGGCCACCGCGACGACGCCGCGCGCTTCGAAAGCTATGAGTCGATCCTGCGCCGGTCGGGACGCGGCGAGCTGGTCTGCGAGGCCGAAGCCCCGCCGCCGGCGGAGATGGAAGCCTTCTCGATGCATTCCTACGGCGCACAGTTCTGCGAGGTCCGGGTCAGCGAGGTCACCGGCGAGGTCCGCGTCTCGCGCTTCCTCGGCTCCTTCGACGCCGGCCGCATCCTGAACGCCAAGACGGCGACCAGCCAGTTCAAGGGCGGCATCATCATGGGGATCGGGCTGGCGCTGACCGAGGAGACCAACTTCGACCCGCGCACCGGCCGCATCGTCAATGCCTCGCTCGCCGACTATCACGTGCCGGTGCAGATGGACGTTCCCGCCATCGAAATCCTCTACACCGACATCCCAGACCCGCAGGCGCCGATGGGTGCCCGCGGCATCGGCGAGATCGGCATCACCGGCGTCGGCGCCGCGGTCGCCAACGCCGTCTACAACGCCACCGGCAAGCGCATCCGCGACCTGCCGATCACGCTCGACAAGCTGATGTGACGCTCCGAAGCCTTTGATTTGGGAATTCGGTTCACAGGTGATTGGGCGGGAGAGGCGGTTTGCGGACAGCCTCTCCCGCCCTATGTCTCCATCCGAGACACGAGAAGGCGCCATTGCGCCGATCAGGAGAGAGAACAGGATGCAGACCGTGAAGGCGAATGGCGCCGAAATCCCAGCATTGGGCTTCGGCGTTTTCCGCATGTCGGACGAGGAGGTCGAGCGGGTGGTGCCGGCGGCGCTCGAAGCCGGTTTCCGCCATTTCGACACCGCGCAGATCTACCGCAACGAAGCCGCCCTCGGCCGTGCCCTGCAAGCCGCAGGCGCCCGCCGCGACGAGCTGTTCCTGACCACCAAGGTCTGGGTCGACAAATACAGCCCCGATCTGTTCGCCGCGTCGGTGGATGAAAGCCTGGAGAAGCTGAAGGTCGATAACATCGATCTGCTGCTGCTGCACTGGCCGGCCGATCAGGTCGCCATCGCCGAGCAGATCGAGATGCTGAACGCGGTGCAGGCCGCCGGCAAGACCCGCTTCATCGGCGTCAGCAATCAGAACATCGCCCAGCTGCGGGAATCGGTCGAGCGCAGCCAGGCCCCCATCGTCACCAACCAGATCGAGGTCCACCCCTATCTCGACCAGAGCGCGATGGCGGCGGCGGCGAGCGAACTGGGCGTGGCGATCACCGCCTACTACGCCATGGCCGACGGCAAGGTGCCGCGCGATCCGGAGTTGCAGCGGATCGGCGCCAAGCACGGCAAGACGGCGGCCCAGGTGACGCTGCGCTGGCTGATCCAGCTGGGCCACATCGTACTGTCGAAGACCGCCAAGCCGGAGCGGGTGCCGGAGAATTTCGCAGTGTTCGACTTCGCGCTGGACGACGGGGACATGGCCGCGATTGCGACGCTGGCGCAACCGAACGGGCGGATCGTCAGCCCGGCGGGGCTGGCGCCGGCTTGGGACAAGTGAGTTGGGGGTGGTCGGCGCGTAGTCCCCTCTCCCCCCTGGGGAGAGGGTTAGGGTGAGGGGGTCGCATGGCGGCCCTGTCCCAGAAATCCGGCATGTGCATCCCCCTCACCCCGACCCTCTCCCCGGGGGGAGAGGGGGATCTCTGGATGAACTCACAACATCCGCGGCAGTGTCACCCTGACCCGCAGCCCGCCGCTGGCGCGGTTGCTCAGCTCGATGCGGCCCTGGTGGGCCTCGACGATGGACTTCACGATGGACAGGCCGAGCCCGCTGCCGCCGGTCTTGCGGTTGCGGGAACCCTCCAGCCGGACAAAGGGCTTGAAGACGTTGGCGATTTCCGCCTCCGGGATGCCCGGTCCCTCGTCGCAGACATCCACCACGATCTCGACGGCGTCGGCATCGACGGAGACGGTGGCGCGCTCGCCGTACTTGATTGCGTTGTCGATCAGGTTGGCGAAGGCGCGGCGCAGGCTGGACGGGCGGCCGGCAAGGCGAAGCTGGCGGGCCTGCTCGAAACGGTCGCTGCGCTCCACCCCGCCACCGAAAATGGTGCGGACGGCGGCGAACTGGAGCGGCGGCGGCTCGTGATAGGTCACCGGCGAGCCGGTGTCGGCATAGTCGTCGCACAGGCTCTGCAGCAGGCTGGCGAAGGCGACCACCTCCACCTCCTCGCGCAGCACGTCGTCGCCGAGGAACTCCAGCGTCGCGGTGACCATCGCCGCCATCTCGTCGATGTCGGCCATCATCTTGGCGCGCAGCGCATCGTCATCGACATATTCGGCGCGCAGCCGCAGCCGGGTCGCCGGGGTGCGCAGATCGTGACTGATCGCCGCCAGCAGATGGGTGCGCCCCTCCATCAGGTCGCGGAGCGCGTTGCGCGCCTGATTGAAGGCGCGGGCGAGCGAGGCGACCTCCTCCGGCCCGTCCTCCGGCAGGGGACGGGGGTGCAGGCGGTCGTGCGGACGGGTCGCCTGCTCGGCCAGCGATTCCAGCGGGCGGACCAGCCGGCCGGGCAGCCAGAGCAGCAGTCCCAGCGCCAGACCGAAAGCCGCCAGACCGGCCAGCACCATCTCGAACGGCGTGGTCCGTGGCCGCCAGAAGCGCAGGCTGGCGAACTCCAGCCAGCCGCCGCCGGCAAGCTGGACATAGACGCGGGCGTCGCGCAGCTGGGCCGCCGTGTCCTCCGCCACCAGGGACAGGGATTCCGCCAGCGTCTGGGCGCGGGCGGAATGGACGGACAGCAGGGCGCGCTGGACGGCGACGAACACCGGGCGCGGCGCGTCGACCACCCCCTCCAGCACCCAGCCGGCGGGCACGGTCGGCGTGCCGGGCCCCTGCCAGGACACCGACAGGTCGGGCAGACCGCTCAGCGCCAGCACCGGCCCGGCAGCGATGCCGTCCAGCAGCGCGCGGTCGGCTGCCTCCACCGCCGCCGCCATCGCCGGTCCCAGCCGGTGGGCGGTCAACAGCTCCCGCGCGCGGTCGTCGACCAGCTGCATGCCGACCAGCGCCCCGCCATGGGTCAGCACCAGCAGCGCCACCATCGCCGCCAGGATGCGGTGGCGCAGCCGGGCGGCGCGCAGGCGTTCAAGCGCCACGGCTCAGTCCGGAAGAGGCGGCTTCGCCCTGGTCCACCACGGTCGCGGTGAACTGATAGCCGATGCCGCGCACCGTCTTGATCAGCCCGGAACCGCCCGGCCCTTCCTCCAGCTTGCGGCGCAGACGGCTGATCTGGATGTCGATGCTGCGGTCGAACGGGATCGAGGTGTCGCCGCGGTGCTTCTCCAGCAGTTCGGTGCGCTCCACCACCTGGGGGGCGCGCTCCAGCAGCGTGCCGAGCAGGGCGTATTCGCCCTGGCTGAGATGGACCACCACCCGGTCCGGCGTGCGCAGTTCCCGCCGCCCCTGGTCGAGCGACCAGCCGGCGAAGCCCAGCACGCGCGGCCGTTCGCGCACCGGCTCCGGCCCGCCGCAGCGGCGCAAAATCGCGCGGATGCGGGCCAGCAGTTCACGCGCGCTGAAGGGCTTGACCAGATAATCGTCGGCGCCGACCTCCAGCCCGACGATGCGGTCGACCTCGCTGCCCATGGCGGTCAGCATGATGACCGGGGTTTCGGACTTGGCGCGCAGCGAGCGGCACAGGCTGGTCCCGTCCTCCCCCGGCAGCATGACGTCGAGCACGATGAGATCGACCGGCCATTGCGCCAGCACCCGCGCCATCTCGCGCCCGTCGCCGGCGGTGGAGACGCGGAAGCCGCTCTTCACCAGGAAATCATGCAGCATGTCCCGGATCTCGGGATCGTCGTCCACGACCAGGAGATGGCGCGCGCGCTCCATGGCGTCCCTTCCCTCTTCCGTTCCCCACCCCGCGGAGGGGAGCTTTCTTGTTCGTTGGGCTCGAGTGTAGCCTTCCCCGCCGGTCCGGGTACAGTGCGCCGCGCGGGCCGCTTTGTAACGGTTGCGTAACAGCGGCGCGGCCGTGATAAGGCGTTGTTACCAAATAATCCGGGCGCCGAATTGCACGCGGGATAGAGTTCCTCCAGCGGCCGGACGGTGGACAGCCGGGGCCGGCAGGGAAACCGAACGAAGACAGGGAACAGGGGGAAATGTCCAAAATGCCGTCTCTCAGCAATTCCATCCTCGGCATGACCGCGACCAGCATGGTTGCCCTGGCGACCGTCATGGCCGGCGCCCTCATGGCCGCCCCCGCCCAGGCCGAACCGGCGGTGGAGGTCCTGCATTACTGGACCTCCGGCGGCGAATCGAAGGCTGCGGGCGCGCTGCGCCAGGATTTCGAGGCGGCGGGCGGCAAGTGGATCGATGCCCCGGTGGCGGGCGGCGGCGGCGACGCGGCCAGCACCGTGCTGCGCTCCCGCGTGCTGGCCGGCGACCCGCCGAACGCCGTGCAGCTGAAGGGTCCGAACATCAAGGACTGGGCGGCGCAGGGCAAGCTGGCGACGCTGGATGAGGTCGCCAAGGCGGAGAACTGGGACGCCATCCTGCCGCCGCAGATCCGCGACGTGGTGACCTACAAGGGCCATTACTACGCCGTGCCGGTGAACATCCACCGCGTCAACTGGATGTGGGTCAACCCGAAGGTCATGGAAAAGGCCGGCGTCGCCATCCCGAAGACCTGGGACGAGTTCAACGCCGCCGCCGACAAGCTGAAGGCCGCCGGCATCATCCCGCTGGCCCATGGCGGCCAGCCCTGGCAGGAAGGCGCCCTGTTCGAGGACGTCACCCTCGGCCTCGGCGGTCCCGACTTCTACCGCAAGGCGCTGGTGGAGCTGGACGCCAAGACGCTGACCAGCGACACGATGGTCAAGGTGTTCGACCAGATGCGCAAGCTGCGCGGCTATGTCGACGACGGCTTCCCCGGCCGCGAATGGAACCTCGCCGCCGGCCTGCTGATGAACGGCCAGGCCGCCATGCAGATCATGGGCGACTGGGAAAAGGGCGAGCTGACCGCCGCCGGCAAGGTGCCGGGCAAGGACTTCGTCTGCGCCCATGTGCCGGGCCAGTTCGGCTACATCGTCAATTCCGACAGCTTCGTCATGTTCAGCTCGGCCAACGCCGACCGCGCCGCCGGCCAGAAGCTGCTGGCCAAGCTGATCCTGGGCAAGAAGTTCCAGGAGACCTTCAACGTGCTTAAGGGCTCGATCCCCGCCCGCCAGGACATGGCGCGCGACAGCTTCGACGAATGCGCCGTCAAGTCGATGGACGATTTGAAGACCGCCATCGACACCAACAGCGCCGTGCCCTCGATGGCCCACGAGATGGCGGTCCCCGGTGCCGTCCGCGGCGCCTTCCTCGACGTGGTGACCGCCCATTTCAACTCCACCATGACCTCGCAGGAGGCGGTGAAGCGTCTGGCCGAAGCCGTCGATCTGGCGAAGTAAGCCTCTGTCTTCCTCGTTTGTCCTCTCTCCTTCTCTGGTGTTGCGCGTGACCTTGGAAAGCCCCTCTCCCGCATGGGAGGGGGGCTTCTTTTCATGTGCGCGTCGGGGCATGACTCAGGGCGTGATCGCCACCTTCAGCACGCCGTCGCGCTGGTGGCCGAACAGATCGTAGGCGTCCTCGATCCGCTCCAGCGGGAAGCGGTGGGTGACGAGCGGCTTGAGGTCGACACGGCCGGAGGCGACGACGCCCATCAGCCGGCGCATCCGCTCCTTGCCGCCGGGGCAGAGCGAGGTGACGATGGTGTGGTCGCCGAGACCGGCGGCGAACGGCCCCAGCGGCAGGCGCAAATCGCCGGAATAGACGCCGAGGCTGGACAGGGTGCCGCCCGGCCGCAGCACGCGCAGCGCCGCCTCGAAGGTCGCCTGGGTGCCCAGCGCCTCGATGGCGACATCGACGCCGCGGCCGTCGGTCAGCCGCATGATTTCCTCCACCGGATCGGTTTGGCGGAAATCCACCGCATGGTCGGCCCCCATCCGCCGCGCCATCTCCAGCCGCACCGGCACGGTGTCGACGGCGATGATGGTGGTGGCGCCCTTCAGCCTGGCGCCCGCGGTGGCGCACAGGCCGATGGGGCCTTGCGCGAAGACCGCAACCGTGTCGCCGATGCGGATGTTGCCGCGCTCCGCCCCGGCGAAGCCGGTGGACATGATGTCGG
Source organism: Azospirillum sp. 11R-A (assembly GCF_049472615.1). Taxonomy (NCBI): domain Bacteria; kingdom Pseudomonadati; phylum Pseudomonadota; class Alphaproteobacteria; order Rhodospirillales; family Azospirillaceae; genus Azospirillum; species Azospirillum sp. 11R-A. Next base: position 47,909 of record NZ_JBCEBL010000013.1, read on the forward strand.
GGCACATCAGCACCTCCTCGTCCGTCAGCCCGTCGGGCACGGGAGCGAGGTTGACCATCGCGTCGGGGACCAGCAGGTATTCGGCCTGGGAGCCGTCGATGCTGTTGCCGAAGCGCCAGCCGCCCAGCGGCTTCCAGCCATGCCGGGTGCCGGCGCCGTCCTGGGAATGGCAGCCGCACAGGCAGGCATTGCTGTGGCCGCTGGGGGTGATGGCCCCGGCGATCACCCGCTGCCCCTCCCGGTAGCCGGTGACGGCGGAGCCCAGCTTCTCGACGATGCCGACCGGCTCATGGCCGATGGTCAGGCCGCGGGCAACCGGATATTCGCCCTTCAGGATGTGGATGTCGGTGCCGCAGATCGTCGTCGTGGTGATGCGGATCAGCGCGTCGAGCGGCCCGACGTCGGGGATCGGCTTGTCGTCCAGAACGATGCGGCCCGGTTCGACGAACACCGCCGCTTTCATCATGACCATGGCGTCCTCCCAGTTATGGTGGCGCCGGTCGGGAGGCTGTTTGGCGTGACTTTGGCAAACGGCCCGCGGCCGGCGCTGTGCTTCACGCCGGCCAGTCTGGCACGACTGGGGAGGAACCGCGTTGATGCAGATTAAACGGCCGCGGAAAATCGCCCTCCCCCATGCCGTCGCGGCCCGTTTTCAGGCGGCGGCGGGGCCGTCGCCGGGCAGTACCGCCCCTTGGCAGCAGGGAAAGCGCAGGATCGCCTTCACCCCGCGCTCCGGCCGCGGCTCGATGTCGAGGTTGCCGCGCAGTTGCAGGGCAAGCTGCTGGATGATCCGGCCGCCCAGCCCGGTCCCCTGCGGCCGGTCGGACAGGATGCCGACCCCGTCGTCGCAGACACACAGCACGCACCCGGTCGCCTCCTTGCGGAAGCTCAGGTCGATGCGGCCGGCCCGGCCGTCGGGGAAGGCGTATTTCAGCGCGTTGGTGACCAGTTCGTTGGCGATGGTGCCGACCGCCACCGCGACGCCCATGTCGAGATCGGCATCCTCCACCTCGGCGCTGACCACCACCGGCTGCACCCCGACGACGCCGAGCTGGATGTCCTCCACCAGACTTTCCAGGAACTCCTTCGAACTGACGATGTTGACGCCCTCCACCCGGCGCAGCCGGACATAGACGCGGGCCAGCACGCCGATCCGCTCGATGGTGCCGCTGACGATGTCCTGCCCCGCCCCCGCATTGTGAGCGGCGATCGTCAACTGGGCGCAGATCTGTTGCAGGTCGTTGCGGATCCGGTGGTGGATCTCGTGCAGCATCAGATCCTTTTCCACATTGGCGGCGGCCAGCCGGTCCGAATACTCGCGCAGCCGCTCGTTCGCCCGGCGCAGGGCATGGGCGCCGCCGGCGATGCCGAAACCAACGGCCATATAGATGAGGAAGGCCAGCCGGTCGCCCGGCTCTGCGACCCACAGCATGCCCTCCGGCTTCATGAAGAGCCAGGCCGAACACAGACCCGACAGCACAGCCGCCAGATAGCCCGACCCGCGGTCGAACAGCAGGGCGACGACGACGATGGTCGGGATGAAGAGCAGGAACGGGTATTTGAACAGCAGCGGATCGAGCGCATAGCGCACCAGCGCCGTCAGCCCGACCAGCAGCAGCGTGATCCCATACTGTGCCCAAGCGGCGCGTGGGAGGCTGGACGACAGCCGGCGAAAAAAGTCTTCCATACCCCGTGCCCTGCTCCGAACGCCGCAACGGAAGGGTAACAGCCTGAATACGAGATCGGATGACCCGGGTATGCACACAATCATGTGACGAATTGCATCCAGGCTCCGGTCGGCCATCCCGGCGGCGGAGTCTTTCGGGGCAGCCGGCCTTGGCCGCCGGCCGCGCACCCCCATCTGCAAGGCCAATCCCGAAAAACCGGAGGATCGCGATGCGCAGCACCCTGGCCCTGTCGGACACCGCTCCAATCGCCGCTCTCATTACCGCCCTCGCCATTCCGCTTGCCCCGGCGCAGGCACAACAGGGGCAAGGACAGGCGCAGCTGGGCAATGCCCATATGGTGAAGACCGTCCGCACCAGCGCCGGGCCGGTGGCGGTCAGCCGCGTCGCCGACGGGCTGGAGCGGCCCTGGGGCATAGATTTCCTCCCCGACGGCCGGGCGTTGGTGACGGAAAAGCCGGGGCGGCTGCGCATCATGGCGCGCGACGGCTCGCTGTCCTCCCCGCTGGCCGGGACGCCCAAGGTCTTCAACCAGGGCCAGGGCGGGCTGATGGACGTGGCCGTCGATCCCGACTTCGCCCGCAACCGCGTCATCTACCTCGCCTACGCCGAGCCAGGGGATGGCGGCACCGCCGGCACGGCGCTCGCGCGCGGCACGCTGGGCGAGCATGGCATCGAGGATTTCAAGGTCATCTTCCGCCAGTCGCCCAAGGTGGACGGCGGGAACCATTTCGGCACCCGCATCGCCTTCGCGCCCGACGGCCACATCTTCCTGACGCTGGGCGAGCGCTACAAGTTCGATCCGGCGCAGAGCCGCGACAACACGCTGGGCAAGGTTGTCCGGCTGAACCGCGACGGCTCGGCTCCGAAGGACAATCCGTTCGCCGGTGAGGGGGGCACCGCCGGGGCCATCTGGTCCTACGGCCACCGCAACATCGAGGCGGCGGCCATCGACCCGCGCAGCGGAGCGCTGTGGATCGCCGAGATGGGTCCGATGGGCGGCGACGAGCTGAACCGGCCGGAAGCCGGGAAGAATTACGGCTGGCCGCTGGTCAGTTGGGGCAAGCATTACGACGGCCGCGACATCCCCGACCCGCCGACCCGCAAGGAGTTCACCGACGCGGCGATCCACTGGACGCCGGTGATCTCGCCGTCGGGCATGGCCTTCTACACCGGGGGACTGTTCCGCGACTGGCAGGGCAGCGCCCTGATCGGCGGCCTCAGCGCCAAGGGGCTGGTGCGCGTCGCCATCGACGGCACGGGGGCGAGGGAGGTCGAGCGCATTCCGCTCGACGCGCGCATCCGCGATGTGGCACAGGGACCCGACGACGCCCTCTATGTCATCACCGATGCCGCGGACGGCGCGGTCTTGCGGCTGGCGCCGGCGAAATGACCGCCTGGAAATGGGCCGAAAGATGGGACAGATGAGGATCAGGGATTACCGGCCGTCGGACGCCCCCGTCCTGGCGCAGCTTTACGCCCGCTCCGTCCGCGGCATCGGCCCGCGCTTCTACAGCGCCGAGCAGGTCGAGGCCTGGGCCGCCCGGGCGCCGACGGTGGAGCGTGTGCGGGAAGCCTATGGCGACGGCCGCGTCGCCCTGGTCGCGGTGGACGGGGACGACCGGCCGGTGGCCTTCAGCGACGTCGAGACCGACGGCCACATCAACTTCCTCTATTGCGCGCCGGAAGCCGCCGGCCGCGGCGTGATGTCGGCGCTGGTCGACGTGCTGGAGGCGCGCGCCCTGGCGCTCGGCCACCCCCGCCTGCATGTGGAGGCGAGCGAGGCCGCCCGCCCCTTCCTGTTGCGCCGCGGCTTCACCCTGCTGGCCCGCCGGGACCTCAAGATCGGCGATGTGCCGATCCACAATTACGCCATGGAAAAATGGCTGGTCCCGGCGGCGCGCCTCAATCGGGCGTGAGGACCAGGGCGCCGCTGGTGTCCCGCCCCTCCAGCGCGCGATGGGCCTCCGCCGCGGCATCGAGCGGCAGGCAGGTCACCGGACCGGCGCTGAGGCCGGCAGCGACACGGGCCAGCACCTCCCCGGCGGCGGCACGGTAGGTGGCTGGATCGGCCATGTAGGCGAACACGCTGGGCCGGGCGAGACAGAGCGAGCGGCGCGGTCCCAGTTCGGACAGCTCGACCGGGGCGACCGGCCCGCCGGCCTGACCAACGCTGGCCACGGTGCCGAACAGCCGCACCGCGTCGAAGGTCCGGCGCAGCGTGTCGCCGCCGATGCCGTCCACCGCGACGTCGGCGCCGCGCCCGCCGGTCAGGTCACGCACGGCGGCGACGAAATCCTCGTCCCGATACAGGATCGCATGGTCGAGCCCATGGGCACGGGCGGTTTCCGCCTTGGCGGCGCTGCCGACCGTGCCGATGACGGTGGCGCCCAGGCTCTTCGCCCATTGGGTGAGCAGGAGGCCAAGCCCGCCGGCGGCGGCATGCACCAGGATCGTGCTGCCCGGCCCGACCGGGCAGACCCGGTTGAGCAGCATGTGGACGGTGATGCCGCGCAGCAGCAGCGACGCGGCGGCCACCGGCTCGACGCCATCGGGCAGGCGCACCGCACGGTCGGCGGCCAGCAGGCGCGCCTCGGCATAACCGCCGGCCGGCAGCCCGGCCCAGGCGACGCGGTCGCCGACGGCAAGCCCCTCCACCCCCGGCCCGACCGCCTCCACCATGCCAGCGCCCTCGACCCCGAGCGTCGCGGGATAGGCCGGCAGCGGATAGAGGCCGGTGCGGTGGTAGATGTCGACGAAATTGACCCCGGCGGCGGCATGGCGCAGGCGGATCTCGCCCTCGCGCGGGGCCGGCAGGTCGATGAGGGTGGGCTGCATCACCTCGGCGCCGCCCGGCCCGGCCATCTGGATTGAGCGGATCATATCGGCTGTCTCCGTTGATCGTTGCGATGGAGCGGAGGCTAATCTGTGGCGCAGCGCGCTGAAATTCGGCAAAGTCGCCCAACTCCTGGGTATTTTTGCGCAGAGACAGGGTATCGGATGGAACGAGCCGATGAATTGGGATGACCTGCGCGTCTTCCTGGCGCTGGCGGACAGCGGCAGCCTGTCGGCGACGGCACGGAGGCTGGGGGTGGACCATTCCACCGTCGCCCGCCGGGTGGCGGCGCTGGAGGCCGACCTCGGCGTGCGCCTGTTCGACCGGCTGCCGCGCGGCTATGCCCCGACTGCGGAGGGGGAGGAGTTCGCGGTCCTGGCCCGCCGGGTGGAGGATGGGGTGCTGGCGGTGGAACGCCATGCCCGCGGCCAGCCGGGCGAGCCGGCCGGTGTGGTGCGCCTGTCGGCACCGCCGGCCTTCTCCAGCAGTTTCCTCGCCCCGCGGCTGGCCGGCCTGCGGCGGACGCTGCCCAAGCTGGTGGTGGAACTGGTCGGCGACGTCCGTGCGGTCAGCCTGACCCGGCGGGAGGCCGACCTCGCGCTGCGCCTGCAACGGCCGGAGGACGACGGGCTGGTCGCCCGCCGAATCGGCGCGATGGGATACGGGCTCTATGCGACGCGGGATTATCTCGACGGCCGCGACGAGGCCGATTGGGAGTTCATCGGCTATGACGACAGCATGGACCATGTGCCGCAGCAGCGCTGGCTGCGGCAGGTGGCCGGCCGGCGCCCCTTCGTCTTCCGCGCCAACGATCTGATGAGCCTGCGCGCCGCGGCCGCGGCCGGCATCGGCATCGCCGCGATTCCGCATTTCCTCGGTCGGGAGGAAGCGGTTCCGGTCCCGGCCTTGGTTCCGGCGCTCCCGGCCGTGGGCCTTCCGCCGGCGCAGCCGCGCGAACTGTGGCTGCTGGTGCACAACGATCTCCGGCGGTCGGCACGGGTGCGGGCGGTGATGGACGCCCTGGTGTCGATCATCGCTGCAGAGCGGTCGCTGCTGGAGGATTGAAGGCTTTTTCGCCGTCGCTGCGATGCAATCACGGTCGATGCCATCGGCGGTACCGACAAAATTTTTTCGCGAAGCGCGGCCTCGGCGGGAGAAACGAGGGAACAGATCGGCAAGTGACTCCGTTAATTCAGCAGCATCGAAGAGCAGTGCTCTTGCAGCCTGACCATCTGAATATGGAGGAAACGCATGCCTATCCTGCTTTGGCTTCTGGGCGTTCCCGGAATTATCGTGATCCTGCTCTGGATGACGGGCATCATCGGCTTCTGACCTTCCATCCGAACAAGCTCTTTACACCAAGGCCTCCGCCGGCATCGCTGCGGGGGCCTTTGGTTTTTCCGGCAGGCGACATCGGGCGGCAGGCCTTGGCAGCTTATTTCGATATCCATCGAAATGATGTTGACAGCCGAGGCGCAGGCTGTCATTTCGATGATTGTGGAATCATCGAATTTATGGGTAGCCTCATGGAAAAGAAGGATGTCCTGACCGGGCTGGCGGCGCTGGCACAGGAGACGCGGCTGGACATCTTCCGCCTGCTGGTGGAAGCCGGACCGGAGGGCCGCGCCGCCGGATCGATTGCGGAGGCGCTGGCGGTCGCGCCGGCCACCCTGTCCTTCCACCTGTCGGCGCTGACCAATGCCGGGCTGATCCTGCAGCGGCGGGAGAGCCGGTCGCTGATCTATTCGGCAGATTTCGAGCGGATGAGCGGCATCCTCGGCTTCCTGTCGGAGAACTGCTGCGGCCGGTCGGCCAATGCCGGCGCCTGCATCCCGGTCTGCGCGCCGACGCCGGAAGCGGCCAACGGCGAGAAGACCGCGGCGCCGCGCTGCGGCTGCCGAGACCCGAAAACGGAGCGAAAAATGGCCGAGAACCGCGTCTACAACGTGCTGTTCCTCTGCACGCACAACAGCGCCCGCAGCGTCATGGCGGAATGCCTGCTGAACCGGGAGGGCAAGGGCCGCTTCCGCGGTTTCAGCGCCGGCAGCCAGCCGTCCGGGCGCATCAACCCCTATGTCCGCGACCTGCTGGAGCGGCTGGGCTTTCCGACGGCAGACCTTCGGTCGAAGACCTGGGACGAGTTCGCCGCGCCCGGCGCCCCCCATATGGATTTCATCGTCACCGTCTGCGACAACGCCGCGGGTGAGGTCTGTCCGGTGTGGCCGGGGCAGCCGATCGGCGCACATTGGGGCTTTCCCGACCCGTCCGGCGCCGAAGGAAGCGACGCCGAGAAAGCCGCCTTCACCGCCACCGTGTTCGGGCAGATCGAACGCCGCATCCGGTCCTTCGCCAGCATGCCCATCGCATCGCTCGACCGCATGGCGCTGAAGCGCCGGATGGACGACATGGCACGGGCAAAGCCGTAAGACGGGGATGAAATCCATGACCGTTGACATCCAGTACGCCCCGGCGGCGCGTCCCGCCATGGGGACTTTCGAGCGCTATCTCAGCCTCTGGGTGGCGCTGTGCATCGTCGCCGGCATTGCGCTCGGCCATCTGGTGCCCGGCCTGTTCCAGGCGATTGCCGCGGCCGAGGTCGCCCAGGTCAATCTGCCGGTCGCCGTGCTGATCTGGCTGATGATCGTGCCGATGCTGCTGAAGATCGACCTCGGCGCGCTGGGGCAGGTCAAGGAACATTGGCGCGGCATCGGCGTGACGCTGTTCATCAACTGGGCGGTCAAGCCCTTCTCGATGGCGCTGCTCGGCACGCTGTTCATCGGCCATCTGTTCGCGCCGCTGCTGCCGCAGGAGCAGATCTCCTCCTACATCGCCGGGCTGATCCTGCTGGCCGCCGCCCCCTGCACCGCCATGGTGTTCGTGTGGTCCAACCTGTGCGACGGCGAACCGCACTACACGCTGAGCCAGGTGGCGCTGAACGACCTGATCATGGTGTTCGCCTTCGCGCCGCTGGTCGGGCTGCTGCTGGGCGTGGCGTCGATCACCGTGCCGTGGGGCACGCTGCTGCTGTCGGTGCTGCTCTACATCGTCATCCCGGTGGTGGCCGCCCAGCTCTGGCGGCGCAGCCTGCTGGCGACCGGCGGCGAGCCGGCGCTGACGCGCGTGCTCGGCCGCATCCAGCCGGTGTCGCTGCTGGCGCTGCTGACCACGCTGGTTCTGCTGTTCGGCTTCCAGGGCGAGCAGATCCTGGCGCAGCCGCTGGTGATCCTGCTGCTGGCGGTGCCGATCCTGATCCAGGTCTATTTCAATGCCGGCTTCGCCTATTGGCTGTCGCGCCGCTTTGGGGTGCCGTGGTGCGTGGCGGCGCCGGCCGCGCTGATCGGCGCCTCCAACTTCTTCGAACTGGCGGTGGCGGCGGCCATCAGCCTGTTCGGGCTCGGCTCCGGAGCGGCGCTCGCCACCGTGGTCGGGGTGCTGGTCGAGGTCCCGGTGATGCTGTCGGTGGTGCACATCGTCAAGGCAACCAAGCCCTGGTACGAAGGACAGGCGGGGGCATGACCTCCGCCTTTTCATGGGCTTTTGCTGCGCATGATTGAGACGGGTCCGGCGCACGCCCATCATGTAGTGAAACTACATTTCGGTTAGGACGTATTTATACCGGCATATGCGGGAAAATATGCATGTCGCCTGCCAAAAAACTCCCGCATCCGCTTGAAACGACATGATCCAGATCAATTCTCGCGACAAGTGGTATGACCACTCTTGCGTCGCCATCGGGCGAGATGTAGGTTTCCTACATACCGCATGGAACCGAGAGATTCGGGGGTTCCGGGCCGGGGAACCGGCCCTTTGGCGACACCCGACGGGAGACGCCCGATCATGGTCACGACCGTTAAAACCCTTTCCGACCTGAACGCCCTGATCGCGCGGGTGAAGGCGGCGCAGGCGCGCTTCGCCGACTACCCGCAGGAGAAGGTCGACCTGATCTTCCGCAGCGCGGCGCTGGCCGCCGCCAACGCCCGCATCCCGCTCGCCAAGATGGCGGTGGCGGAGACCGGCATGGGCGTCATGGAAGACAAGGTCATCAAGAACCACTTCGCCGCCGAATACATCTACAACAAGTACAAGGACGACAAGACCTGCGGCGTCCTATCCGAAGACAACGACGCCGGCATCCTCACCATCGCCGAGCCGGTCGGCCTGATCTGCGGCATCGTCCCCACCACCAACCCGACCTCCACCGCCATCTTCAAGGCGCTGATCGCGCTGAAGACCCGCAACGGGCTGGTGCTCTCCCCCCATCCCCGCGCCCGCAAATCGACCTGCGAGGCCGCCCGCCTCGTGCTCGCCGCCGCGGTCGAGGCCGGCGCCCCCGACGACATCATCGGCTGGATCGACGAGCCCTCGCTGGAGCTCTCCAACGCCGTCATGCATCACCCCGACATCGCCCTGATCCTCGCCACCGGCGGGCCGGGCATGGTCAAGGCCGCCTATTCGTCCGGCAAGCCCGCCATCGGCGTCGGCGCCGGCAATACCCCGGCCGTCATCGACGAGTTCGCCGACATCAAGCGCGCGGTGGCCTCAATCCTGATGTCCAAGACCTTCGACAATGGCGTGGTCTGCGCGTCCGAACAGTCGGCGGTGGTGGTCGAGGCCGTCTATGACGCCGTGCGCGACCGCTTCGCCCACCATGGCGGCTACATCCTGTCGCCGCGCGAGGCCGACGCCGTGCGCAAAATCCTGCTGACCGACGGCCATCTCAATGCCGACATCGTCGGCCAGCCCGCCCATGCCATCGCCGCCATGGCCGGCCTGAACGTGCCGCTCGCCACCAAGGTGCTGATCGCCGAGGTTTCGGACGTGGACGACAGCGAACCCTTCGCCCATGAGAAGCTGTCGCCGACCCTGGCGCTCTACCGTGCCAAGGACTTCACCGAGGCCTGCGACAAGGCCGCAGCCCTGGTGGCGCTCGGCGGCATCGGCCACACCTCGGCGCTCTACACCGACCAGGACCGGCAGGCCGGGCGCATCCGCCATTTCGGCGACAAGATGAAGACCGCCCGCATCCTGATCAACACGCCGTCGTCGCATGGCGGCATCGGCGACCTCTACAACTTCCGCCTCGCGCCCTCGCTGACACTGGGCTGCGGATCGTGGGGCGGCAACTCGATCTCGGAGAATGTCGGGCCGCAGCACCTGATCAACAAGAAGACGGTGGCCAAGCGGGCCGAGAACATGCTGTGGCACAAGCTGCCCAAGTCGATCTATTTCCGCCGCGGCTGCCTGCCCTTCGCGCTGGAGGAACTGCGCGGCAAGAAGCGCTGYCTGATCGTCACCGACCGYTTCCTGTTCGAGAACGGCCATGTCAACGACAGCGTCCGCGTGCTGAAATCGCTGGGGCTGGAGGTCGAGACCTTCTTCGAGGTCAGTGCCGACCCGACGCTGGCGGTGGTGCGCAAGGGCGTKGCSCTSGCSAAYGCCTTYCAGCCCGACGTGATCCTGGCGCTGGGCGGCGGCTCGCCGATGGACGCGGCCAAGATCATCTGGGTGATGTACGAGGCGCCCGAGGTGGCCTTCGAGGATCTGGCGCTGCGCTTCATGGACATCCGCAAGCGCATCTACACCTTCCCCAAGCTCGGCGTGAAGGCGCAGCTGGTGGCGGTGCCGACCACGTCSGGCACMGGGTCGGAGGTGACGCCCTTCGCCGTGGTGACCGACGAGCGCACCGGGACGAAGTACCCGATCGCCGATTATGAACTGACGCCGAGCATGGCGATCGTCGACGCCAACCTGGTGATGGACATGCCCAAGGGCCTGACGGCGGCGGGCGGCATCGACGCGGTGACCCAYGCGCTGGAGGCCTATGTCTCGGTGGTGGCGAACGAGTATTCCGACGGTCAGGCCCTGCAGGCKCTGAAGCTGCTGAAGGAGCATCTGCCCTCGGCCTACCGCAACGGCGGCCAGGACCCGAAGGCGCGGGAGCTGGTGCACAATGCGGCGACGCTGGCCGGCATCGCCTTCGCCAACGCCTTCCTGGGCGTGTGCCATTCGATGGCGCACAAGCTGGGGGCGGAGTTCCACATCCCGCACGGCATCGCCAACGCGCTGCTGATCGCCAACGTGATCCGCTACAACGCGGCGGACATCCCGACCAAGCAGACGGCRTTCAGCCAGTACGACCGTCCGAAGGGCGTGGCGCGCTATGCGCAGATCGCCCGTCATCTGGAGYTGGGCGGCAGCCGCGACCATGAGCGGGTGGAGAAGCTGATCGCTTGGGTGGAGGAGCTGAAGCGGGCGCTGGAGATCCCGGCCTCGATCCAGGCGGCGGGGGTGCCGGAGGCGGCCTTCCTGGCGCGGGTCGATGCGATTGCCGAAGCCGCCTTCGACGACCAGTGCACCGGCGCCAACCCGCGCTATCCGCTGGTCGCCGAGATCAGGCAGCTGCTGATCGACAGCTATTACGGGCGCGCCTATGTCGAGCCGGCGGGCGAGCACACCCCGGCCGAACTGACTGTCGTCGGCCAGAAGACGGCGGCCGAGTAACCGGCCCCTCCCACATCAACGCCGAGCAACGGGGACCCTCGGGCCGGGGCGAAAGCCTCCGGCCCGAGGGCTTTCCATTTGGGAACGCCGCTTGGTCGGGAAGGCGGATGGCGTTCACCGTTGCCACTCGCGAGCCAAATATTTCCGACTTGCCGTGCTTGAGACGGTTACCGGAGGCGGTTATCCTGACCGGACGAAAACTGGTGTTTGACATGGAAACGACCGACGACCGCGTCAAGCTGATCTATCACCGTCTGGTGGCGCGCGAAATCAGGCGCGACCCGGCACTGATCGAGCGCGCGCGCAAGATTGTCGAGGACCTGTCGACCAAGCCTAACCAGCGTTCGCATGTTTTCGAATGGAAAGCCCTGTTGGCGCAGCCCAGCGAAAAAGTCCGACACTTCATCGTCTCGCGGAACCAGGACGCCACCCGTTTGCGCATCACATCCCCGTTTCCTATGCTACCCGAGCTTTCGGTACAGGATGAGCAGACGCGGAGACGGATGTGGCGGAAGGCGAAGAAGCACGGACGCTCGACGACCTTGATCGCGCCGTCCGCGCGCTAGCGACCCACTTCAAGTGCAACAGCACGGTCATCGTTGGCAGTCAGGCAACCCTCGTCGGATGGCCTGACGCTCCAATCCTGTTTCGCACATCGCCTGAAATCGACGCTTATCCGGGAAACGCGCGCGAATGGGAAGCGGAGCGACGCGCCGAGGGTTATGACGTCGAGGCGAGCGAGGAGATCTTTGCCCGCTTCGGACAGGGCTCGTCATTTCACCATGCGCATGGCTTCTACATCGACGGCGTTGACGAGGGCACTGCCAAACTGCCTCCGGGCTGGAAGAGCCGGGCGGTCACACGCGAGGTTGAGGTCAATGGCGTCACCGTGCGCGCCATCGCGCCGGCGATGACCGACCTGATCGTTTCGAAACTGTTGGCGTTGCGCGACAAGGACAAGGAATTCATCCGCGAGTATCATCGCATCCGTCATCTCGACCGTGCCCATGTCAGGCGCCTTTTGATCGACATGTTGATCCCGGAGGCGCAGCGCACCGTCATCGACGTTTTTCTCGACTCCCTGTAACAAACCGCTCTTCCCACCTCGACACCAAGCAACGGGAACCGCCCTGTCGGAGCGAACACATCCGACAGGGCGGTTCCCGTTTCGTTTGTAGCCGACCCGGTCAGCGTTCCGATTGCAGGCCGCTCTCCGCCACCAGATCGGCGATGCTCACAATCGGCATCGACTGGTTTTCCGCGAAGACGATCAACTCCGGCAGGCGGGCCATGCTGCCGTCCGGGTTCATCACCTCGCAGAGCACGCCCGCCGCCTTGCGTCCGGCCCGCGCCATCAGTTCGATGGTGGCTTCCGTATGGCCGCGGCGGGCCGCCAACCCTTGCGGATGGGCGCGGATCGGGAAGACATGGCCCGGCCGCGCCAGATCCTCCGGACGGCAGTCGTCGGCGATGGCGGTGCGGATCGTCGTCACCCGGTCGGCCGCCGAGACGCCGGTGGTGACGCCCTCGCGCGCCTCGATGGACACGGTGAAGGCCGTTCCGAAGCGCGAGCTGTTGGCCGGCACCATCGCCGGCAGTTCCAGCCGTTGCAGATGCTCGTCGGGCAGGATCAGGCAGACGATGCCGCTGCACGCGCGGATCAGCAGGGCCATCTGCTCGACGGTGATGCTGTCGGCCGGGTAGATGATGTCGCCTTCATTCTCGCGGTCGTCGTCATCGACGACGATCACTCCCTGCCCTTGCTTGAGGCTGTCGAGGGCGCGGGCGACGCGTTCGCCCGGCGTGCCGAAGCGGGCGAGCAGGTCGTTCTGACGGTAAATCTGATTCATGGTTCTCACATCCACTGAAGGGTGAGCCTGAATCAGGGCGCAAAGAGACCTCCAGCGCGCTGGACCGAAATCCGACGCGATGGCGCGAACCGGCGACGGCGGGCCTGCTCGAGGGAAGCCACCGGCGCGGTCTGCTCATTCTCTTCCATCCGGACTGTAACCGTCGGCCCCGGCCTCACACCGGGTCTGCTGACCTCACCGCCTATTGGGACTGCCAAAAGCCGGTGAGCGCTCGCGGGCTCCCCTTCTGTCGAAGGGATACCGCCGGTCGGGAGTTTCACCCTGCCCTGAGAACAAGCCTATGTCCGCCGACCGGGATCGGTCGACCGACCCACCATTCCGCAACCCAACAGCCGCTGTCAAGGGAGCAGGACGGCCGTTTCCACCGGACCTCTCCACCGCGTGGCGGCGGCGCACTCCCTCATTTCACCAGTTCCAGCGCGGTGTCGCCGTCGACGATCAACCCGCGCGCCACCCCGCTGGCGAGGAAGGCGCGGGCGGCCTGGAGCTTTGTCCGGCCTGCCACCAGCGCCACCGTGTAGGTCTGCTTCAGCCCGTCGAGGCCGAGCGCCAGCGTACGGTGGTTCAGCGGATGATCGACCGCCTTGCCGTCCCGGTCGAAGAACAGCCCGTTGGTGTCGCCGACCGCCCCGGCCGCCCGCAGCTCCGCCAGTTCGGTGGCGCTGATCATGCCCTGCGTCCGCAGGAGCGACGCCTCGCGCAGCTCGCCGATGGAGATGTAGGCCACCGTCGTCGAGCGCGCGAGCTGGAGCGCCGTCTGCACCGACTGCTGCGACAGCAGCACGTCGCGCGCCTCCAGGCTGTCGGCGATGAAGGGCACCGGCAGGAAATAACCCTCCGCCCCGGTGGTCCGCGCCAGCGCATGCACCACGTCGAACGGGTTGTAGGCCGAGCGCGCGGTCAGCGACCCCATCAGGCTGATGAATTTCGCCCGCGGCGCGCTGACCCCGGCCATCTGCAAGGTCATCTGCTCCAGCGTCCGGCCCCAGCCGGTGCCGACCACCGCCTCCTCCGTTTCCGCCAGATGGCGGCGCAGATGGGCGGCGGCGGCGGCCCCCACCGCCCGGAAGGCGAAGGGGGCGAGCAGCGCGTCGTCGCGGTCGCCGCCGGCATCCTGGGTCAGCGCCGGCGTGCAGATGCAGACGTCCAGCCCGTAGCGCTCGCGGATCGCCTCCTCCACCGGCAGCAGACCGACATTCGCGGAATTGATGGTGATGCTGACCATGCCGCTGTCGCGGGCGTCGGACAGCAGCTTGTTGACCCGCGCGCGGGTGACGCCAAGCCGGCGTGCCGCCGCCTCCTGGTTCAGGCCGCCGACATAGTACAGCCAGGCCGCCCGCGCCATCAGCACCTCGTCCTCCGGCCCCTCGCTGGTCCCGTTCCGCATCGCGCGCTTCCCCCCTCTACTCCTGTCAGGTGACAAATGTATCTGGTATTGACATTTGTCACGACCCACCACAAGCTCATCGTCGTCGGCGCAAGACCGGCATCGAGAATTCGCCAGCCAGATAGCTGGCAATGGGAGGAGAATGGAAATGAAAAACCGGCTTTCCGGAATGCTTGCGGCTGTCTCGATGGTCGCGATGATGACCGCCGCGGGTGCGGCGCAGGCGCTCGACATCGCCTGGGTCCATGCCAACGCCGCCGCGCAGTCCGAACAGCGGGTGAAGGCCGGCTTCGACGCCTGGGCCAAGCAAAGCGGCAAGACCGACTGGAAGATCAGCGTTCTCGACAGCGGCGGCTCGGGCGAGGCGACCGCCTCCAACATCCAGGACGCCGCCAACCGCGGCGTGAAGGCCATTGTCATCACCATGGCCGACCTGCGCGCCAGCCGTGCCGCGCTCGACGCCGCCAAGGCCGCCAAGATCCCGGTCTTCGCCGTCGATTCCGGCTATGTCGACGGGGTGCTGGTTGACGTGACCACCAACAACTGGGCGATGTCGGCGAACGTCTCGGTCTATCTGCTCGACCAGATGGGCGGGCAGGGCAACCTCGTCTTCCTGCGCATGGCCGAACACCACGGCACCCGCAAGCGCGGCGACGTGATGGCGACGGTGCTGAAGGAATATTCGGGCGTGAAGGTGCTGGCGGAGCACAACATCAACTACACCGCCTTCTTCGAGGACACCAACCGCACGATGGAGGACTACGTCGCGCGCTTCGGCAACACCATCACCGCCGTCTGGGCGCCGTGGGACGAGCCGGCGCAGGCCGCCGTCAACGTCATCAAGGGCGCCGGCCTGAAGAACGTGAAGGTGATCGGCATCGACGGCCACCCGCAGGCGGTCGCCGAGGTCTGCAAGCCCGACAGCCCGCTGATCGCCACCGTGCGCCAGCCCTTCGAGGAGATGGGCAAGACCGTCGGCCAGTGGCTGGACGACGTGGTGGTGAAGGGCAAGCCCGCCGCCGAGGTGATCCCGACCAAGACCGTCTATCTCGACGCGCCGCTGATCACCAAGCAGAACTGCAAGCAGTTCATGTGACCGGGTGCCGCCGGCCCGGAGTGGCGGATCCGTCCGCAACCGGGCCGGCGGCGGCCAGCTTCATCCCCTGCTGTTGCAAGAGGTCGCCATGGAAATCCATCTGGCCGACATCGCCATGCAGTTTCCGGGAACGCGGGCGCTGGATGGCGTGGACGTCGTCTTCCGCAGCGACGAGGTGCATGGCCTGATCGGCGAGAACGGCGCCGGCAAATCGACACTGGTCAGCATCCTGGGCGGCAGCCTTCAGCCCAGCGGCGGCACCATCGCCGTGGACGGGCGCAGCGTCCGCTTCGGCTCGCCGCAGGACGCGCTGTCCCAGGGCATCGCCCATGTCAGCCAGGAGGGCAGCCTCGTCCCCGGCCTGACCGGGGCGGAGAACATCCTGCTCGGCGTCGAGCCGCGCCGCATCGGCGGCATGATCCGCGGCTCGGCCCTGAAGGCCCAGGCCGCGGCCCTGCTCGCCACATGGTTTCCGCAGGTCGAGATCGACCTCGGCTGCCCGGTGGCCGAGCTGCCGATGGCCGACCGCAAGGTGATCGAGATCGTCCGCGCGCTCCGCGGTTCCGCCCGCATCGTCATCCTCGACGAGCCGACGGCGACGCTGCCCGCCCGCGAGAAGGAGCAGCTGTGGGCGATCATCCGCACGCTGCCGGCCCGCGGCGTCGGCGTGGTGCTGATCAGCCATTTCCTGTCGGAGATCAAGGCGCTGTCCCACCGCATCACCGTGCTGCGCGACGGCCGGCGCATCTGCACGGAATCCGCCGACGCGCTCGACGAGCAGATGCTGGTGGACATGATGCTGCGCCGCAGCGGCTCCGGCCCGCAGCGCAAGTCGGAAGAGGCGGCGCGGGCCAGCCGCGGCGAAATCGTGCTCGACATCCGCGACTGGCGGGTCGGGCGGCTGCATGTGCCGCGCTTCACCCTGCATGCCGGCGAGATCGTCGGGCTGATCGGCCTGACCGGCGCCGGCCATTTCGGCTTCGCCCGCTCGCTGCACAGCCCGTCCGGCGTGCGCTGCGCCGGGCTGGCGGTCGGCGGCCAGCCGGTCAAGCCGGGACCGCCCGCCCACATGCAGGCGGCCGGCATCGCGCTGGTCCCCGACCACCGCATGGAATACGCGCTGATCGGCGAGTGGACCCTGCGCGAGAATCTGGCGATGGTCCATCCCGGCCATGGCGCCATCGCCGCCGGCATCCTGTCGCCCGGCCGGGAGGAGGCGGAATCCCGCCGCATCATGCGTCTTCTGAACGTGAAGGCCCATTCCTCCGGCCAGCTTCTGCGCACGCTGTCGGGCGGCAACAAGCAGAAGATCTCCATCGGCAAATGGCTCTACGGCGCCGAAGGCCGCTACCGCGTGATGATCTTCATCGAGCCGACCGAGGGTGTCGACATCGGCGCCAAGGCCGAGATCTATGCCGAGATGCGGCGCCTCGCCGCCACCGGCGTGGGGATCGTCATCGCGTCCTCCGACCTGCTGGAGATCGAGGCGCTGGCGCACCGCGTCATCCCCTTCCATCACCTGCGGCCCGGCCCGGAAATCCCCGGCACCGGCTTTTCCGAGAGCGCGTTCATCGCCGCCATCTCCGGAGCCGTCCCGGAGACTGCAAAATCAGGAATTCCCGCATGACCGACACCGCCACCGGATCCCTCCCCAGCCATGACCGGCTGTTCGGGCTGCGCAAGGAGCATGTCCAGCGCTACAGCACGCTGGTCGTGCTGGTCGCCATGTTCCTGGTCTTCTCGCTCGGCGTCGACCGCTTCCTGACCGGACAGAATCTGCTGAACATCGCGCAGCAGATCTCGATGCTGACCATCGTCGGCGCCGGCCTGACCTTCGGCTTCGCCGCCCGCGAAATGGATCTGTCGGTCGGCTACACCGTCGGCCTTGCCGGCGTTCTGGTGCCGCTGCTGCTGGTCAAGGGCGTGCCGCTTCCGCTCGCCCTGCTGGCCGGTCTCGGCGCCGGTCTGGCGGTCGGGGCCGTCAACGCCCTCCTCGTCACGCTGGTCGGCATCCCGTCGCTGATCGCCACGCTGGCCGTCGGCTCCATCCTCTACGGCATCAACTTCCTGATGACCGGCGGCCGGGCGATCTATGGCGGGCTGGACGAGGCCTATCTCTGGCTCGGCCAGGGGCGCGTCGCCGGCATCCCGGTCCTCGCCTTCTTCATGCTGGCCGCCGTGCTGGTCGCCTGGTTCGTCATGGAGCGGACGATCTTCGGCCGCTACATCTACGCCGTCGGCGGCAACCAGAAGGCGGCCGAGCTGTCCGGCATCCGCGTGCGCAAGTACCGTGCCGCCGCCCTGGTCGTCTGTTCCCTCTTCGCCGTGATGGCCGGCACGCTGCTCGCCGCCCGGCTCGGCTCCGGCCAGCCGAATGCCGGCGAGCGCTACCTGCTCGACGGGCTGGCGACGGTCTTCATCGGCATGACCATGTTCCGGCCGGGCACCGCCACCGTGCCCGGCACCTTCTTCGGCGCGCTCTTCATCGGGGTCATCAACAACGGCCTCAACCTGATGGGGATGGACACCTACATCCAGGCGATCGTGAAGGGCGTCATCATCCTTGCCGCCGTCGCCGTCGTCTCGCGCAGCACCAAGCTCAACCTTCTTTGAAATCGGAGTCTTCGATGTACGAGGCTGACCTCCGGGCCACGGCCGGCCACAGCATGGCGGGCCGGGTCGGGGCGGGCGCCAACACGCGCCTTCCCGAACTTTACCGGACGATGCGCCGGATCCGCACCTTCGAGGAGCGCGTGGGCGAACTGTTCGTCCGCGGCCAGTCGGCCGGTTCCATGCTGCACCTGTCCATCGGCGAGGAGAGCGCCGCCGCCGGTGTCTGCGCACATTTGCGCGACGGCGACAGCTTCACCACCCACCACCGCGGCCACGGCATCTTCTTGGCCCGCGGCGCCGACCCGGCCCGCATGATGGCGGAGATCGGCGGCAAGGAAGCCGGCTATTGCCACGGCAAGGGCGGGTCGATGCACATCGCCGACATGGGGCTGGGCCATCTCGGCGCCAACGCCATCGTCGGCGGCGGCATCCCGGCGGTGGTCGGCGCCGGCCTTTCCGCCCGCCACCACAAGACCGGCGCCGTCAGCGTCGCCTTCTTCGGCGACGGCGCCACCGGCCAGGGCATCCTCTACGAGAGCATGAACATGGCCGCCCTGTGGGGCCTGCCCTGCGTCTTCGTCTGCATCAACAACCAGTACGGCATGGGCACCAACATCGCCCAGGCCACCGCCAACCCCAACCTGCACGAGCGCGCCGCCGCCTTCGGCCTCGCGGCGGAGACGGTGGACGGCCTCGACGTCGAGGCGGTGGCCGAGGCCGCCGAACGGCTGGTCGAGGGGGCACGGGCCGGCAAGCCCGCCTTCCTGGCGGTGTCCTGCTACCGCTTCTACGGCCATGCCCGCAAGGACAAGTCGCCCTATCGCGACCCGGTGGAGGAGGAGGCCGGCCGCCGGCAGGATCCGGTCGCCTTCGCCCGCGCCGCCCTGATCGACCGCGGGCTGGAATCGGAGAGCGAGCTGGACCGGCTGGATGGCGAGATCGGTGCCGAGATGGACGCGACCATCGACTTCACCGTGGCCCAGACCGAGCCGCCGCTCGCCTCGATGTTCCGCGACGTCTATGCGCCCGAGGAACCCGAACCCGAACCGGTGCGCGCCCGCATCGACCGCGTTCTGGCGCGGGACTGAGGAGACCCAGAATGGCACTTCAGGAACTGACCTATCGCGATGCCCTGCGCAAGGCGCTGGCCGACGCGATGACCGAAAACCCGGACGTGGTGATCCTCGGCGAGGAGGTCGGCCGCTATGGCGGCGCCTATGGCGTCACCAAGGACCTGATCAAGGAGTTCGGGGCGGAGCGGGTGATCGACACGCCGATCTCCGAACCGGCCATCGTCGGCGCCGCGGTCGGCGCGGCGATGACCGGCCTGCGCCCGGTGGCGGAGCTGATGTATGTCGATTTCATCGGCATGACCATGGACCAGCTCGCCAACCAGGCCGCCAAGATCCGCTACATGTTCGGCGGCCAGATCGGCGTGCCGATGGTTCTGCGCACCCAGGGCGGCACCGGTCGGTCGGCCGGCGCCCAGCACAGCCAGAGCCTGGAAGCCTATGTGATGCACACGCCGGGCCTGCGGCTGGCGATGCCCGCCACGGTGGCCGACGCCTATCACCTGCTGCGCATGGCGCTGACCAAGCCCGACCCCGTCGTCTTCATCGAGCACAAGGCGCTCTACACCATGAAGGAGACCGTGGACCTCGACGCCGAGCCGCTGGCCTGGGGCAAGGCGGCGGTGCGGCGCGAGGGGCGCGATCTCGTCATCGTCACCTATTCCCGCCAGCTGCATTACTGCATGGAGGCGGCGCGCCAGCTGTCGGCCCAGGGCGTCGAGGCGACGGTGATCGACATCCGCACGCTGAACCCGCTCGATTTCGACACCATCCGCGCCCATGTCGAGCGCACCGGCCGCGCCATGGTGGTCAGCGAGGGCGTGATGACCGCCGGTGTCGCCGCCGAACTGTCGGCGCGCATCACCGAGGAATGCTTCGACTTCCTTGAGGATCCGGTGGTCCGCGTTGCCGGCGAGGACATCCCGATCTCGGTGTCGACCGCGCTGGAAGCCGGATCGGTGCCCGGCCCGCAATTGATCGCCGACACCGCTCTCAGGATGCTGGCCGGACGGGTGCCGGCATGACGACCATAAGTACCACGACTCTCACGCTGACCATGCCCCGGCTGGGCGAGACGATGGAGGAGGGTGTCATCGTCGGCTGGCTGGTCGAGCCGGGACAGCAGTTCCGCCGTGGCGACGCCATCCTGGAGCTGGAAACCGACAAGACCGTCGTCGAATATCCCGCCCTTGGCGACGGCCGTCTCGACGGGACGCTGGTGTCGGCCGGCGACCGCGTGCCGGTCGGCGCCCCGATTGCCCGCGTCGCGGTCCTGTCGGCCGACGAGTGGGCCGCGGCTTTGCCCGACACGGCGGACGCCGAGGCTGAAGCAGCCCCTGCGGCCGGCGCATCGGCAGCGCCATCCCCGCCCGCCGGCGTCACTGCCGGCACGCCGGCTCCGGAACGTTCCTCCGACGACCGGCTGCGCGCCACGCCGACCGCAAGGCGGCTGGCCCGCCAGCACGGCGTTGCCTTGGAGACGCTCCATGGCAGCGGCCGCCGTGGCCGGATCGAACGGGCCGATGTCGAGCGTGCCGCCGGTTCGAACGGCCCTGAGCCCGCCGACCTGCGCTGGCTCGACACGCCGGCCGGCCGGCTGGCCTATGCGCAGGCCGGAAGTTCCGGTCCGGTGCATCTGCTGGTCCATGGCTTTGCCGGCGACCGCACCGCCTGGGCCAATCTGGCCTCCGGTCTTGCCCGCTCCGGCAAGCGCGTGGCGATGCCCGACCTGCCCGGCCATGGCGCGACCGCCATCGAGGCGACCGACGTGGACGGTCTGGCCGCCGCGGTGACGGCGCTGGCGGAAAGCCTGCCCGGACCGCTGGTTCTGGTCGGCCATTCGCTGGGGGCCGCCGCTGCCGTTCACGCCGCCCGCCGGCTCGGCAACCGGGTGGCGCGCCTCGTTCTGCTCACCCCCGCCGGCTGCGGCCCCCGGATCGGCGCCGAGTTCGTCCATGGCATGGCGGCGGCGGAGACCACGGGAGAGGTCTCCCATCTGCTGCGCCTGCTGGGGCCGCGCGGCGGCCAGCTGTCCGACGCCGCCCTCGCCGCCATGACGCGGGAAATGGCGCGCGGACGCCTGCGCACGCTCGCCACGGCGCTCGCCACCGCCGATGGCCGGCAGCGCATCGATCTGCTGCGCCCGCTGGCGGAGCTGGCCGAGCGCATCCCCGTCCGTGCCATCTTCGGCCTGGACGACCGCATCGTGTCCGCGACCGACGCGCTCAACCTGCCGCCGCGTGTCGCCGCTCATTTCCTGCCCTCCGGCCACATGCCGCAATGGGACGCCCCGCGCGATGTGGCGGCCCTGATCGATGAGGAGACTCCGCATGGATGACGCAAAGACCGATCTGGCGGCGGCGAAGGCGCGGCTCGGTGCCTTCGCCAAGGCTTCCCCCGCCCTGATGAAGGGCTTCGCCGAGGTCAGCCGGACGGCCAGCGCCGCCGGGTCCTTCACGCCCGCCCAGAAAGAGCTGATGGCGGTGGCGATCTCCGTTGCCACCCGCTGCGAGGACTGCATCCTCTACCATGTCGACGGCGCCCGCCGGCATGGCGCCGCCGAGGCCGAGCTTGTCGAGGCGCTTGAGGTCGCGGTCGAGATGGGCGGCGGTCCCGCCGTGATGTATGCCGGCAAGGCGCTGGCGGCGTTCCGCTCGCTCGGCTGAGGGGAAAATCCCCCTCTCCCCCCGGGGAGAGGGTCGGGGTGAGGGGGATGCACAGGGTGGAATAAAGCGGCCCGCTAAGGGCTGCGTGTCTCCAGGGAGGAAAAGGGAATGTACTACCTGACCGCCGACGGCGGCACCGAAAGCCTGCGGGCGCGCATCTACGACCTGACCGGACGCTGCCTCGGCCAGAAGGCCGTCGCCTACGACACGCAGTTCGGACCGGGGGCGCGGGCGGAGCAGGACCCGGAGGACTGGTGGCGGGCGCTGGCCGACGCCACCCGCGGCGCGGTGGCCGATGCCGGCATCGACGCGGCGGAGATCGAGGCGATGTGCTTCGCCACCACCTGCTGCACCGTCGTGGCGCTCGACGCCGACGGACGCGCGCTGCGCCCGGCGCTGCTGTGGATGGACGTGCGCGCCCATGCCGAGGCGGAGGCGGTGCTCGCCACCGGCGACCCGGCGCTGAAGATCAACGGCGCCGGCCGCGGCCCGGTCTCGGCGGAGTGGATGATCCCCAAGGCGCTGTGGCTGAAGCGGAACGAGCCGGCGACCTTCGCCGCCGCCCACACCATCTGCGAATACCAGGATTTCCTCACCCTGCGCCTGACCGGCGAGCGGGTGGCCAGCCTCGACAATGCCGGCCTGCGCTGGCACTACTCCAGCCGCGACGGCGGCTGGGCGCGCGGCATCCTCAAGGCGCTCGACCTCGAGGAGCTTGAAGGCAAATGGCCGGCCCGCGTGCTGGCCCCCGGCGCGGTGGTCGGCACGCTGAGGCCTGAGGCCGCCGCCGCCCTGGGGCTGCGGCCGTCGGTCAAGCTGGTGCAGGGCGGGGCGGATGCGCTGATCGGCATGATCGGGCTCGGCGTCGCCCAGCCGGGCCAGCTGGCGCTGATCACCGGATCCTCGCACCTGCAATTCGGCGTCACCGAGGCGCCGCTGCACGCCCCCGGCGTCTGGGGCAGCTATCCCGACATCGTCTATCCCGGCCGCTGGATCGTCGAGGGCGGCCAGACCTCCACCGGCTCCATCGTCAACTGGCTGCGCCGTTTCAGCGGCGGCACGCTCGACCTCGCCGCCCTGAACGCCAAGGCGGCGGCGCTGGAACCGGGATCGGACGGGCTGCTGGTGCTCGACCATTTCCAGGGCAACCGCACCCCCTACACCGACCCGCTCAGCCGCGGCGCCATCGTCGGCTTGACGCTGGCCCACGAACCGCACCACGTCTTCCGCGCCATCGTCGAGGGCATCGGCTTCGGCACCCGCGCCATCCTCGACGCCTTCAAAGCCGGCGGCTACAGCTCGACCGAGATCACGGTCGGCGGCGGCGCCACCGCCTCGCAGCTGTGGATGCAGATCCATGCCGACACCGCCGGCCTGCCGGTGCGCATCCCGGCTTCGGCCGACGCGCCCTCCACCGGTTCGGCGGTGCTGGCCGCCCATGGCGCCGGCCGCTTCGCCAGCATCGACGAGGGCATCGCCGCGATGGTCCGCCCCGGCACCAGCATCGAGCCGCGCCCGCGCGAAACCGCCCTCTACCAGGAGATCTACCAGCGCTATCTCGCCCTCTATCCGGCGCTGAAGGGTGTGCTGAACGGGCCGGTGCCAGCTCCGGCCCCTGTCAGGGAGCCCGCGGCATGAAGGAGTTCGACCTCGGCGGCCGGCTTGCCGTCGTCACCGGCGGGGCCGCCGGCATCGGCCAATCCATCGCCCGCGTCCTGACCGAGGCCGGCGCCCGCGTCGCCATCCTCGACCGCGACGGCGAGGCCGCCCGCCGGCTGGCGGACGAGATCGGCGGCCTCGCCTACAGCCTCGACGTCACCGATGCCGGGGCGGCCGAGGAGACCGCCGCCCGTCTGGTCGCCGAGGCCGGCGTGCCGCACATCCTCGTCAACAACGCCGGCATCGTCCACAACGGGCCGGCGCTTGAGGTCGATCTGGCCGACTGGCGCCGGGTGATCGACGTCAACCTGCACGGCGTCTTTCACACCGCCCGCGCCTTCGGCCGCCCGATGGTCGAGGCGGGCAGGGGATCGGTCGTCAACATCGGCTCGATGTGCGGCGAGATCGTCGTCCATCCGCAGCCCCAGGCCGCCTACAACGCCGCCAAGGCGGGCGTCAATCTGCTGACCAAATCGCTGGCGGTGGAATGGGCCGGCCGGGTGCGGGTGAACGCCGTGGCTCCCGGCTACACCGCCACCGAACTGACGCTGGCCGGCCGCTCCCGCCCGGAATGGTTCGAACGCTGGCTCGCCGCCACGCCGATGGGCCGGCTGGGCGAACCGCGCGAGATCGCGCTGGCCGTCGCCTTCCTCGCCTCCGACGCAGCGAGCTTCATCACCGGAACCGTCCTGGCCGTCGATGGCGGCTACACCGCTCTTTGAAGGAGAACATCGAAATGGCACAGGAAAAGATCGCGCTGGTCACCGGCGCCAGCCGCGGCATCGGCCGCGCCATCGCTCTCGGACTGGCGGCGCGCGGCTTCGACCTCGCGCTGAACGACATCGCGCGGCAGGCCGGCGCGCTGGCCGAGACGGCGGCGGAGGCGCGGGCGCAGGGTGTGCGCGTGGTCGAACTGCACGCCGACGTGTCGGCGAAGGACGAGGTGCAGGCGATGGTCGACCGCGCGGTGGCCGAACTCGGCACCATCCACGCGCTGGTCAACAACGCCGGCATCCTGATCGCCGCGACGGTGGAGGACTGCCCGGAAACCGCCTGGGATCAGGTGATGGACGTGAACGCCAAGGGCACCTTCCTGGTCACCCAGGCGGTGCTGCCGCTGATGAAGGCGCAGGGCTATGGCCGCATCTGCAACATCGCCTCCATCGGCGGCAAGCACGGCGCGCCGGAGCAGGCGCATTACTCGGCGTCGAAGGCCGCGGTGATGGGCTTCACCCGCGTGCTGGCGCAGGAGGTCGGGCCGCTCGGCATCACCGCCAACTGCGTCTGCCCCGGCATCATCCTGACCGATATGGGCCGGGTGAACCTCGACGATCCGGCGATCCGCGACGGCTGGAAGGCCAAGACCGCCATGGCGCGGATCGGCGCGCCGGAGGATGTCGCCGGGCCGGTGGCCTTCTTCTGCTCCGACGACAGCGCCTTCGTCACCGGCCAGACGCTGAACGTCGACGGCGGCATCGTCCTGTCCTGACCGGTCGCAAGCGGGGCTACACCTTGGTGCAAGGCGCTTTTCCGCGGGCCATCGCGTAGGGTCGGCCGGACCGTTCCGACAGGCCGATGGAGAGCCCCGCATGAGCGATGCCGCAGCGCCAACCCAGCCGGTGGGCCAGCAAGCGGTTCAGCAACCCCCTCCGGCTGCTCCCCCGCCGGCCGCCCCGCCGCCGGTGGCCTGGAGCCCCTGGCTGGTGCGGCTGGCGGTGCTGGGGCTGGCGGTTGTGCTGCTGGTGGCCTTCGCCACGCGCTGGGACCGCTGGCTCGGCTCCGCCGCGCGCCAGACCACCAACGACGCCTATCTCCAGGCCGACATCACCCCGCTGTCGGCCCAGGTGGCGGGCGTCGTCCGCGACATGCCGGTCGAGGACTTCCAGCGGGTGAAGGCAGGCGATCCGGTGGCGACGATCGTCGACGACGACTACCGCGCCCGCGTGCAGCAGGCCGACGCGGCGCTGGAGGCCGCCGACGCCGCCATCGCCCAACTCGACATCCAGAAGCGCACCCAGCGCGCCCTGGTCGATCAGGCCGAGGCGAACGTCCATGGGCTGGAGGCCGAGGCATGGCGGGCGCGGCTGGAGGAGGCGCGGCAGCGCTCCCTGACCGAGCAGGGCGTCGCCGGCACGCTCCAGGCCCTGCAACAGGCGCAGGCAACCTCCCGCCGGGCCCAGGCGGCGTTGGAGGCCGGACAGGCCCAGGTCGACCAGCAGAAAGCGGCGCTCGACGGCATCGACGTGCAGGTGCGCCAAGCGAAGGCGACCCGGCAGCAACGGCAGGCCGATCTCGACCTCGCCCGCATCACGCTCGACCGCACGACGATCCGCGCCCCGGCCGACGGCATGGTCGGGCAGCGGCAGGTCCGCCCCGGCCAGTATGTCGGGCAGGGCAGCCAGATCGTCACGCTGGTGCCGCTGCCGGCGGTTTGGGTGATCGCCAACTACAAGGAAACCCAGATGACGCGGATCCGGTCCGGCCTGCCGGCGACCGTCCGCATCGACAGCTTCCCCGACGTGACGCTGACCGGCCGGGTCGCCGCCCAGTCGCCGGCCAGCGGCAGCCAGTTCGCCCTGCTTCCCCCCGACAACGCCACCGGCAACTTCACCAAGATCGTCCAGCGCATCCCGGTGAAGATCGTGCTGGACGACCCCAACCCGTTGCAGGACCGGCTGCGGCCCGGCATGTCCGTCGTCGTCACCATCGATACGGATGGAGAGGTGAAGGAGAATGGGTCTTGAGCGTCGGTCTGGCCGGCGGGCGGCTGTCCCGGCTCCTGCTGCGTCCGGCCCAGCCGATCCTGACCCACCATCCCATCGTCGGGCTGCTCGGCGTCATGCTGGGGGCGCTGATCTCCACCCTGACCTCGCGCATCACCACCTTCGGACTGGCCGACATCCGCGGCGCCATCGGCGCCGGCTTCGACGAGGGCGCCTGGATCACCACCGCCTACACGGTGGCGCAGATGCTGGTCGCCCCGGCCGCCGCCTTCCTCGGCGTGGTGTTCGGGCCGCGCCGCGTGCTGCTGGTGTCGTCCCTCACCTACGGGCTGGCGATGCTGGCCCTGCCGCTGACCGGCACGCTGACCGGGGTGCTGACCTTCCAGCTGCTGGCCGGCCTGTCGTCGGGCACCTTCATCCCGCTGACCATCGGCTTCATCGTCCGCAACCTGCCGCCGCGCTATGTGGTCTACGGCATCGCCGTCTATGCGATGAATGTCGAGCTGTCGCTGAACTTCGCCGCCTCGGTCGAAGGCTGGGTGATCGAGCATCTCGACTGGCGCTGGCTGTTCTGGGACACGGCGCTGCTGGCGCCGCTGATGGCGCTGTGCGTCCATTTCGGCATGCCGGCCGAGCCGGTCCGCCGCGACCTGCTGAAGGACGGCGACTGGTGGGGCATCGCCTATGCCAGCCTCGGCTTCGCCCTGCTCTATGCCGGGCTCGACCAGGGCAACCGGCTGGACTGGTTCAATTCCGGCCTGATCGTCGGCCTGTTCCTGTCCGGCGGCCTGCTGATCGGCGCCTTCGTCGTGCAGGAGCTGACCTGTCCCAAGCCCTGGATCACCTTCAGCGCGCTCTTCCGCGGCAACATCCCGCTGCTCTGCCTGCTGCTGGTGCTGCTGCGGCTGGTCATGCTGTCGACCGCCTATCTGGTGCCGCAGTTCATGATCACCGTGAACAATTACCGCGCGCTGGAGGTGGGGGACACGCTGCTGCTGATCGCACTGCCGCAGTTCCTGCTGGCGCCGCTGGTCGGCACGCTGCTGCGCCATGCCGATCCGCGGGTGGTGATGGCGGCGGGTTTCGCCGCGGTGGGGCTGGCCTGCTGGCTGGCCTCGCACCTGACGGCGGACTGGGTCGGCGCCGATTTCCTGCCGTCGCAGATGCTCCAGGCCTTCGGCCAGTCCTTCGCCATGACCTCGCTGATCTACTTCAACATCAAGAACCTGTCCCAGGCCCACATCCTGGCGCTGGGCGCCCTGTTGCAGACCTCGCGCCTGCTCGGCGGCGAGCTGGGCGCCGCCTTCATGCAGACCTTCGTCCGCGTGCGCGAGCAGTTCCACAGCTTCCGGCTGGTGTCCGACGTGGTGGCCGGCGGCACCGACACCGTCCACCGGCTGGCCGGCGGCATGGCGCGGCTCGCCGCCCGCTCCACCGGGCCTGAGGAGGCGACCGACCGCGCGCTGTCGCTGCTGGCGGCGGCGGTGCGCAAGCAGGCCTATGTGCTGGCCTACATCGACGGCTTCGTCGTCATCGCCTGGTTCATCGTCGGCGGCCTGCTGCTGATCGCCCTGCTGCGCCCGGCCCCGAAACAGTAGGGGTGGTCAGACTCCGACCACCCCTCTCATCGTCTCACGGCCGCAGCGACTTCAGCACCAGCTCCACCATATGGTCCAGCCGCTCCGTCTTCGCCGGGTCTGCCAGCAGGTCGCGGCCGAAGATCACCGACAGGGTGTGGACGTTGGACAAATAGAAGTAGGACAGCCCGGCGATGGAAATGTAGAGCTGCACCGCATCGACCCCGGCGCGGAACACCCCCTGCTTGACCCCGCGCGCCAGCACGTCGCCGATCATCTGCACGAAGGGGGAGTGCATCGACTGCACCTGCCCCGAGGTCTTCAGCAGTTCGGCCCGGTGCAGATTCTCGATGTTCAGCAGGGCCATGAATTCGGGATGGTCGATGAAATACTGCCAGGTGAAGCCGATCAGCCGCGCGATGGCCTCGGGCGGGGCCAGCTTGTCCAAATTCAGCGTGCGCTCGGTCTCGCGGATGTGGGCATACGCATCCTCCAGCACCGCCAGATACAGCTCCTCCTTGTTGCCGACATGGTAATAGAGCATGCGCTTGTTGGTGCCGGCCTGCTCGGCGATGCGGTCGACGCGGGCGCCGCCCAGGCCGTAGCGGGCGAACTCCTCCGTCGCGGCGGCCATGATGCGGGCCCGCGTCCCTTCCGGGTCGCGGGTCACCTTGGCCGGCGCCGCAGGGATTGCGGGGGCGGGCGGCGCCGTCTCGGGTGTGTCGGTCAGGCTGTCCATGCGGGAAGCCGGCTCCTGCGGTCCGGGGGAGGGGGCTGGTTCTCCCCCATGGTAGAAGCGTCGAGCCGTTAATTCAAACCGCGCTGCGGTGGCGTTCGATGCAGGTGTCCAGCACCTCGCCCATCGGCTTTTCCCACCAGTTGGCCTGCGAGAAGATCTCCACCTCCGAATAGCCGGCGAAGCCGCACTCCTCGACCCAGCCGCGGATGCGCGGGATGTCGATGACGCCGTCGCCCATCATGCCGCGGTCGAGCAGCAGGTCGGCGGTCGGCACCAGCCAGTCGCAGACATGGAAGGCCAGCAGCCGCTCTCTACCGGCGCGGGCGATCTGCGCCTCCAGATCCGGATCCCACCAGACATGATAGACGTCGACCGCCACCCCCAGCGCCCCCGACTTCTCCGGATCCAGCCGGTCGCAGAGGTCGAGCGCATGGGCCATCGTGTTCACGCAGGCGCGGTCGGCGGCATACATCGGGTGCAGCGGCTCGATGGCCAGCGGCATCCCCGCCTTGCGGGCATAGTCCAGCAGCTCGGCGATGCCGTCCTCGACCTGCGAGCGGGCCAGCGCGATGTCCTTGCTGGCCGCCGATCCGGGCCGGGAATATTGCGGCAGCCCGCCGACCACCAGCACGAGGCAGGCGGCCCCCAGCGCCGCAGCCTCGTCCACCGCGCGGCGGTTGTCGTCGCGCACCTCCGCCGCCTTGGACGGATCGGCCGGGAACATGCCGCCGCGGCAATAGCCGGACAGCGCCAGTTCGCCGCTGCGCACCGCCTGCACCGCGGCGTCGAGCCCGACCGCCGCCACCTGGTCCCGCCAGGGCGCCACGCCGCGGATGCCGCGGCGGGCGCAGGCGTCGAGGATCTCCACCAGATTGCCCTGCTTGCGCACCGTGGCGGTGTTGATCGACAGCCAGCGATGGTCTCCGGAAAAATCGCGCATCACGAAATCCCCCGCATCACGAAATCCCCCGCATCACGAAATCCCTCTTACTGCCAGCACCGCCGCCATCCGCTGCGCCGCGCGGTCCGGATCGGACAGCAGCCCGGCCTTGTCGGCCAGCCGGAACAGCTCGGCCAGATGCAGGGTGGAGCGCGTGCTCTCCTGCCCGCCGACCATGGTGAAATGATCCTGATGGCCGTTCAGATAGGCCATGAAGACGACGCCGGTCTTGTAGAAGCGGGTCGGCGCCTTGAAGATGTGGCGCGACAGCGGCACGGTCGGCGCCAGGATGTCGTGGAACCCCGCCTCGTCGCCCTCGGCCAGATGGGCCAGCGCCGCGGCGGCGGCCGGGGCGATGGCGTCGAAGATGCCGAGCAGCGCGTCGGACTTGTGCTGCCCGTCGCCGGCGATCAGCTCGGCGTAATTGAAGTCGTCGCCGGTGTACATGCGCACGCCGTCCGGCAGGCGGCGGCGCATGACGATTTCCTTGTCCTTGTCGAGCAGCGAGATCTTGATGCCGTCCACCTTGGCGGCAAAGTCGCCGATGATCGACAGCGCGGTGTCCATCGCCGCATCGACGTCGCTGGTCCCCCAATAACCGGCCAGCGCCGGGTCGAACATGTCGCCCAGCCAGTGCAGGATGACCGGCTGTTTCACCTGCGACAGGATGCGGCCATAGACGCGGACATAATCCTCCGGCCCCTTGGCGACGCGGGCCAGCGCGCGCGACGCCATCAGGATGATGCGGCCGTCCAGATCCTCGATGGCCTCGATCTGCTCCTCATAGGCGCGGATGACGTCGTCGACGCTGCGGGCGTTCTCCGGCGGCAGATGGTCGGTGCCGGCGCCGCAGGCGATCACCCCGCCGCGCGCCTTGGCCGCCGACTGCGACCGCCGGATCAGCTCCAGCGAGGTCGGCCAGTCCAGCCCCATGCCGCGCTGTGCCGTGTCCATCGCCTCGGCGACGCCGAGGCCGAGATCCCACAGATGCTCGCGGAAGGCGATGGTGCGGTCCCAGTCGATGGCCGGGGCCAGCCACGGATCGCACTCGGCCAGCGGGTCGGCGACCATGTGGGCGGCGGCGAAGGCGATGCGGGTCAGCGGCCGCTCGGTGCGGGCGGGAAAGCCGCGCGGCGGGGCCAGCGTGTAGCTTTCGATGCTGCGGTCGGCGCGGGGGAGACGGATGGTCGGCATGGGCGGTATTCCTGGAAAAATCGCAGCGGAGGGGCCGGGGGAGGGGTGGGGGAGGGGTGGGGGAGGGGGCGGTCGGCACCCCTCCCCGGCGAACGCCTCAGCCCTCGATGGCCGGCACGTCGACCCAGCGGCGTTCGCGCCAGCTCTGCATGGCGCATTCCACCAGCTGGACGCCCTTGGCGCCTTCGATCAGGCCGTGATTGTAGGGGGTGTCCTCGACCACATGGCGGATGAAGGACTCCCACTGCACCTTGAAGCCGTTGTCGAACACGGCGTTGTCGGGCACCGGCTGCCAGGTGTCGTAGAAGTCGATGGTCTGCTTCTGGTCAGGGTTCCACACCGGGCGCGGGGTGCCCTGGCGCGGCTGGATCACGCAGTCGGTCAATCCTGCGACTGCCGAGCCGTTGGTGCCGTCGACATGGAAGGTCACCAGATCGTCGCGGTAGACGCGGGTGCACCAGGACGAATTGATGGTGGCGATCACCCCGCCCTCAAGCTCGAACATCGCATAGGCGGCGTCGTCGGCGGTCGCCTTGTAGGGCTTGCCCTTCTCGTCCCAGCGTTCCGGAATGTGGGTGGCGCCCAGGCAGGAGATGCTCTTCACCGTGCCGAACAGATTGTCGAGCACATAGCGCCAGTGGCAGATCATGTCGAGGATGATGCCGCCGCCATCCTCCTCGCGGTAGTTCCACGAGGGACGCTGCGCCGCCTGCCAGTCGCCTTCGAACACCCAGTAGCCGAACTCGCCGCGCACCGACAGCATGCGGCCGAAGAAACCGCTGTCGCGCAGCATGCGCAGCTTCTCCAGGCCCGGCAGGAACAGCTTGTCCTGCACCGTGCCGTTCTTCACCCCGGCCTCGGCGGCCAGCCGGACGACGCGCAGCGCCTCGTCCAGGTTGGTGGCGATGGGCTTCTCGCAATAGACATGCTTGCCGGCGCGGATCGCCTTCTCCAGCAGCGTCGGGCGCATCTGGGTGGTGCCGGCGTCGAAGAAGATCACGTCGTCCGGGTTTTCCAGCGCGGCGTCGATGTTGTCGCTCCAGCGCTCGATGCCGTGGCGGCGGGCCAGCTCCTGCATCTTCTCGGCGTTACGGCCGACGATGATCGGGTCGGGCATGACGCGCGAGCCGTCCGACAGGGTGACGCCGCCCTGGGCGCGGATCGCCAGGATCGAGCGGATCAGGTGCTGGTTCATGCCCATCCGCCCGGTGACACCGTGCATGATGAGGCCAAGGCGCTTGGTGCTCATGGGTGGACTCCTTCGGAAAACGCTGATGTCGGGTTTGAAAGGGGGGAAAGCGTGGCCCGGTCGGGACCCGCTGAAGACGCGAAACCGGGACCGCGCAGCGGGGCGGTCGGCAGCCGGCCGGAGCCGGTGGCGAGCCTGACCGTGCCGTCGGCGCGGCGGTTGTAGAAACCGGGATGGGCGGCGAGGAAGGCGTCGGCCTCCGCGGCACTGCCGAAGCCCTCGCCATACTGGTGCCCGTTGCGCTCGGCATGCGGGATGCCGAGGAAGGCGACCAGGGCGGTGTCCTGCTGCACCGACAGACCGGCTTGACAGGTCAGATCCTCGGCGGAGATGAAGTGCGGCGACCCCCAAGCCGCGCAGCGGGCGCGGTTGACCATCGCCTTGTAGAGACCCTTGCAGGATTTCGACGACACCCCGCGATAGCCCATGGCGCGGGCGCGCGGAAAGGCGTCGTAGCCGTCGTCGGATTCGTCGATGATCACCGGCACCCGCTCCGCCACCGCGCCCAGCGGCCGGGCGAGCGCCGCCTCCCGCGTTATCGGCTGTTCCAGATAGGCCAGCGCCTTGCGGAAGCCGGCGAGCGCCGGGGAGGCGTCGATGCGGTCGAGCAGGTCCGCAACATGGTCGGCGTCGCGATACTGTTCGTTGCCGTCCAGCGTGGCGAGGTAGCCGGGGGCGACGGTTTCCAGCACGCCGGCCAGCTCCGCCAGCCGCTCGGCATCGGCGGCAGCGTCGCCGCCCAGCTTGATCTTGAACCAGCGCAGCGGCGCCCGCTCCAGCAGGGCGCGCAAATCTTCCGCCTTGTCGAGCAGCCCGACGGTGTGGCGCAGCTCCACCTCGCCGAGCGGGGACAACCCGCGCAGGAAGCCGTCGAGATCGAAGCCGGCGAGGTCGGGCGCCAGCCGCGCATCCAGCCCGCCGACATTGCCGCCCAGCCCGTCGAACGCGTTGAGATTCAGCACCCGCAGCAGCCCGTCCAGCACCGCCTTGTCGATCTGCGCCGGTCCGAAGGCGGCGGCCAGCTTGGGCTCCAGTGCCGGGCTGTAGGCGGCGTGATGGCCGAAGGCGGTGTCGAGGCGGTCGTCGGACAAATAGGCGTCGCGCGCTTCGATCAGCGAGCGGCGCAGCCCGTCCACCGTCTGGGCCGGGCTGCGATCCGCAGTCTTATCGAACCATTTCGGCATCATCATCTCGGCCGTCGCCCCCCAGGCCTCCCCCTGTCCCTCGACCGCGACCAGGGCGCGGACGAAGGATTGCGGGGCGGCCTCCACCGTCACCGCGCCGAAGCGGAACGGCTTCACGAAACGGACGGGCCGCTCGTACAGCTCGATGGCGCGGATGCGGAGACGGGGGGCGGACATGGCGAGTGTCTTTCAGATGGCGCACGGGGCCGTTCCCTTCCCCAGTACGGGGAAGGGGCAGGGTAGGGAGCAATCGCGGCGTGGCTGCCTTAGTCCAGGTGCCCCTGCGCCGCGAAATGCTTGCGGATGGTCTGGGTCAGCTGGATGAACGTCGGGTCGCCCATGACGTCCAGCGTCCGCGGGCGCGGCAGCGGGACCTCGTAGGTGGCGGCGATGGTGCCGGGCCGCTCCGACATCACCATCACCCGGTCGGCCAGGAACACCGCCTCGGGGATCGAGTGGGTGATCAGGATCACCGTCTTGCCGGTCTCGTGCTGGATGCGTTGCAGCTCGACATTCATCCGTTCCCGCGTCATGGCGTCGAGCGCGCCGAACGGCTCGTCCATCAGCAGGATCTTCGGGTCGTGCACCAGCGCCCGGCACAGGGCGGCGCGCTGCTGCATACCGCCCGACAGCTGCCAGGGATACTTGTTCTCGAACCCCTTCAGCCCGGTCATCTCGACCAGCTTGTGGGCGCGTTCCAGATAGCGCTCGCGCGGCAGGCGGCGGATTTCCACCGGCAGCATGATGTTGCGCAGCACCGACCGCCAGGCCAGCAGGGTCGGGCTCTGGAAGACGATGCCGGTGTCGTCGTGCGGCTCGGTGACCGTGTCGCCTTCGATTTTGATGGTCCCGCTGCTGACCGGCAGCAGGCCGGCCAGCATCTTCAGCAGGGTGGACTTGCCGCAGCCGGACGGACCGACCACCACCAGGAACTCGCCCGGCCGCACGTCGAAGGTGATCGGGCGGAGCGACGGCACCTCGCCGTCGCGGGTGCGGTAGGTCTTGGTCACGCCGTCGATGCGGATCAGCGGCTCGCCGGACAGGCGCTGCGTCGCCGCCTCGCCGACCAGTTTCAACTGAGGCTGTGCCATGCTCTCCTCGTCGCTCCCTGCTGTGGGCTGGGCGGTGGGTCGGTCGGTCACGTCTGGCTCGCGCTTACTTGGCGGCGGCGTTCACGGCGGCGGCGGCCGGGTCGGGCGGCAGGAACTCGCGGGTGTAGAAGCGCTTGGGGTTCTCCTTGGCCGCCGCATCCAGCCCGCCATATTCGACCAGCAGATCGACCGTCTCCTTCATGTTGGCGTCGGTGACCTGGAAGGGCCGCAGCTTCTCCGTCTCCTTGGTGCGGTAGAGCGGGATGGTCAGCTCGAAGCCTTCCTGCAGCGTGTCCGGCTTGCCGCCCTTCGGATTGGCCTTCAGGATGGATGCTGCGGCGTCCTTCGGCGCCTTCTCCGCCTCTTCCACCGCCTTGGTGGTGGCGGCCATGAAGCGGCGGACGAGGTCCGGGTTGCTCTTCATCATGTCGGTGTTGGCGATGATGCCCGACGAGACCATGTTGACGCCGTAGTCGGCGAAGCGGATCGGCGTCACCGACTTGCCGGTGGCGTCCTTGATCTTCATGCTCTGGTCCATGACATAGCCCAGCAGTAGGTCGGCCTGTCCGTTGATGACGGCGTTCAGCTTGGTCTGGGCGTCGCCCGACACCACCTCGAAATCACGCTCCTTCAGGCCGGTCTTCTTCAGGAACAGCGGCCAGATCTGGGACATGCTGTCGCCCGGCGTCATGGCGACGATGCGGTTCTTGATGTCCTCCGGCTTGCGGATGTTCTTCTCGGTGAAGCCCATCGCCGACATCGGGCTGGTCTGCAACAGCACGCCCGGCGAGGTCACCGGCGCGCCCTTCATGGCGGCCTTGATCATGGTCGGCACGTCGACATAGCCGAAGGTGACGCCCTTGGCAGCGACCAACTGCGTCGTCACCGCCGAGCCGCGGCCTTCCTGGATTTCCAGGTCGATGCCCTCGGCCTCGTACAGCCCCTTGTCCTTGCCGTAATAGAAGGGCGCGTGCTCGCCGTAGACGTACCAGTTCAGCATCAGCGTCACCTTGTCGGCGGCCTGCGCCGGCAAGGTGGAGGCGGCGAAGGCGCAGAGCGCGGCGACGATGGTTTTCTTCATCACGACCGGTGACCTCCCATGGGTGGTGGATCGCCCCGTCGGCCTGCGTTGTGCGGCGTCGGGGTTCTTGTCGGCGAATTGAGGTTTTGACCGTAGGGCAGGCGACGGCGCGTCAGGCGCCGAGGCCGGCCTTGTGGCGCTGGCTGGCGTGCCAGGGAATGGTGTAGCGCTCGACCACGTCGATGACCCAGAACAGCACGACGCCCATCAGCGCCAGCACGGTCAGCGCCGCGAACATCAAGGGCAGCTCGAAGTTGCCGATGGAGCGTTGCAGGACGAAGCCGATGCCGGAGTTGGAGCCGACGAATTCGCCGACCACCGCCCCGACCACGGCCAGCGTGATCGAGACCTTCAGCCCGGCGAAGATCGCCGGCAGCGCATGCGGCAGGCTGACCATCTGGAAGGTCTGGAGGCGCGACGCCTTCATCGAGCGGGCGAGATCCATCATCTCGTTGTCGACCGACTTGAAGCCCTGCACCGCCGACACCACGACCGGGAAGAAGCCCAGCAGGAAGGCGGCGATCACCTTCGGCATCAGGCCGAAGCCGAACCACACCACGAACAGCGGCGCGATGGCGACCTTGGGGATCGACTGCGAGAAGACCAGCAGCGGGTAGACATAGGCCTCGACCACGCGCGATCCGGCGATCAGCATCGCGATGGGAATGCCGAACAGCACCGACAGCGCGAAGCCGCCGAGCGTGGCCGTGAAGGTGGGGACGGATTCGGCCAGCAGGCGCGGCCATTCGTCGATCATCGCCAGCACGACGTCGCCGGGTTTCGGCACGAGATAGGCTGGAACGCCGAACACCCGGACCGACAGATCCCACAGAACCAGCAGGATGACCATCAGCAGGATGGGGCGGACCCAGTCGGAATTGAGCAGGCGCAACGCTGCGCCCGAGCGAGAGCGGGGTTCCATGCGTCTCCTCCGGCCGGCGGGCTCGGGGCGACCTGTGTGGCGGTCGCTATGTTTTAACCGGCTGGTTAAAAGTACGTCCGCATGCCCCCTGCGGTCAACACCGAAAATGGTGTGAACAGATAGTTTCATCTGTGAACGATGAGCGGTGCCTCTGAA
This sequence comes from Azospirillum sp. 11R-A, assembly GCF_049472615.1. Lineage (NCBI taxonomy): Bacteria > Pseudomonadati > Pseudomonadota > Alphaproteobacteria > Rhodospirillales > Azospirillaceae > Azospirillum > Azospirillum sp. 11R-A. The sequence goes on from NZ_JBCEBL010000013.1 coordinate 84,149, forward strand.
CGCCGAAGAGCCGCGTCCCCGGAGGAACGCGGCTCTTCGGTGTGGCGGGAAGGGGTGTGGGCGCGCTATGCGGCCTTGCGTGGCCGGCCGCGCTTCTGCACCGGCTTATAGTGGGCCTGGAAAAGCACCGGGTCCTTTTCGATGGCCCGGCACGCGATCTTGACGACCGGCGGGATCGGCGTGGTGCCGTTCTTGTAGGTGTGGAAGGTGCTGATCCCCACGCCGAGCAGAGCGGCGCCAGCCTGGTTGGACAGGCCCATCCTCGATTGCCACGCGACAAGCTCGCCCGGTCCGAATGGCCTTTGCTCCGCGGCGATCAGCCTGAGGTGATGGTGGTCGATGCCGACGTCTCCGGACTCGTCCCATGCGACCACGGTTCCCCAATGGGCGACGTGCGGTTTCGCCAGCACCTCCGGGTCCTTCAGAATGTCGGCCTCCGCCGGGGCGGGGGTGGCGAGCCAACCGGCGATGTCGATGTCGTCGACGGTGCCGTCCTGCCATCCGACCGTCAGGACGGTGCCATCGATGGACACCGTTTCGATCCGGGGCGGGCTAGTCATTGGAGTCCTCCTGTGCCCTGAGTGTGTACTGGTGGGCCGGATTGCACCTGTTCCATTCGGCGACCATGGTCTGGCGGTTCTTTTCCGCCCAGGCCCTGACTTCCTTCTCCACGGCGCGGGGCATGTCGCCGACGATGATCTCCAGGGTCTCGACATCGACCTGCGCCTCGAAGTCCTTACCGATCACATGGAAATGGCAGGGAAAATGCTCTCGGATGCGCACTTCGAGAAACCAGTTCGGACCGGCCAGCAGTTTGCCCATCGTTGTCCCTCAGCGCGCATAAAATATATCCAAATTCTGGATAGGCGACAATGGGAAACGCCATTCCGCCTCGGGGCCGAATGCCAAAAAATACCCCGCACCGGGGAGGTGCGGGGCAGTTCAGGGAGGAAACCGGAAGACGCTTTGCCGGGTCAGTCGCGGCCCTTGCCGACCAGCAGCCGCTCCAGCCCATAGACGCGGTCGAGCACCAGCATGGCGGCCACGGTCAGGAAGATCAGCACCGCCGACACCGCGGCGACCAGCGGGTCGATGTTGTCCTGGATGTAGAGGAACAGGCGGACGGGCAGGGTGGTGGTCTCCGGCGAGGCGATGAAGACGGTCATCGTCACCTCGTCGAAGCTGTTGATGAAGGCCAGCACCCAGCCGCTCGCCACGCCCGGCAGGATCAGCGGCAGCGTCACCCGGCGGAAGCAGGTCCAGGACGACGCGCCCAGCGACGCGGCGGCATTCTCCACCGCCCGGTCCATGCCGGTGGACGCCGCCAGGATCAGCCGCAGCGCGAAGGGCAGGATGATGATGACATGGCTCAGCACCAGCCCGGCGAAGGTGCCGCCCAGCCCGATCATGGTGAAGAAGCGCAGGAAGGCGATGCCGAGAACGATGTGCGGCACCATCAGCGGCGACAGGAACAGCGCCTGGATCGCCTCGCGCCCGAAGAACTGGTGGCGGGCGATGGCCAGCGCCGCCGGCACCGCCACCAGGATCGCCAGGGTGGAGGACACCGCCCCCAGCAGCAGGCTGTCCTTGAAGGCGCGGATGAACTCCGGATTGTCGCCGATGGCGCGGAACCAGCGCAGCGACAGCCCCTCGGTCGGCAGCGACAGATAGCCCTGCGAGGTGAAGGCGACGGCGCAGACGATCAGGATCGGCGCCAGCAGGAAGCCTAAGAACAGGACGTGGAAGATCAGCGCGATCGGGCCGTTGCGGTTCATTCGAACACCTGTTTGTAGCGACGTTCGACCAGCCGGTTGCAGCCGACGATGATGACGACGTTGGCGATCAGCAGCAGCACCGCCACCGTGGCGCCCAAGGGCCAGTTCAGCGTGTTCAGGAACTCGTCATAGGCGAGCGTCGCCGCCACCTTCAGCCGCCGTCCGCCGATGATCGCCGGGGTGGCGAAGGCGCTGGCCGCCAGCGCGAAGACGATGATCGACCCCGACAGGATGCCCGGCACGATCTGCGGCAGCACCACCCGGCGCATCACCGTCAGCGGCCCGGCGCCCAGCGACAGCGCCGCATTCTCCACCTGCGGGTCGAGCCGCTGGAGCGAGGCCCACACCGACAGCACCATGAAGGGCACCAGCACATGGGTCAGCGCGATGATGACGCCGGTCTCGGTGTACATGAACTCGATGGGCGTCGCGATCAGCCCCAGCCCTATCAGCCCCTGGTTGACCAGCCCGGTCGAGCCGAACAGCAGCGCCCAGCCCAGCGTTCGCGACACCACCGAGATCAGCAGCGGCCCCAGCACGACCAGCAGGCACAAGCCCCGCCACGGCGACTTCATCCGGCGCAGGATGTAGGCCTCGGGCGCGCCGAACAGCGCGCAGAGCAGCGTCACCACCGCGGCGATGCGGAAGGTGCGCAGGAAGACCTCGTGGAAATAGCTGTCGGCGATGATGTCGGCATAGTTGCCGATCTGCCAGACATTCTCGATGCCGCCATAGAAGCTGAAGCTGTTCAGCGACAACAGGAAGGTCATCGCCAGCGGTACCAGCAGCAGCACCGCGAACAGGGCCAGCCCCGGCGCGCTCAGCAGATAGGGCGTCCAGGGCCAGCGGCGCGGCCGGCGCGGCGGCGGTGCCGCAGATGCCTGGGTGCCGGAGGCGTGGGTTTCGGTCGAAGCCGCCATGCTCATGCCGCCTCCCGGTCTGCAGGCATCACCGCCATGTCGTCCACCCGCCAGCCGACCATCACCCGCTCGCGTTCCGCCGGCAGGGGCGAGCCGTCATGCTGGCGGATCACCATCAGCCGGCCGGCGGCGGTCTCGATCTCGAACAGCCACTGTGTGCCCTGGAAGACGCGGGCCAGCACGGTGCCGCTGAGGCCGCCGGCATCGACGAAGCCGATCTTCTCCGGCCGCACGGCCAGCGCCCCCGGACCCGCCGCCATCGGCTGCGCCACCGGCCAGACGCTGTCGGCCACGGTGATGACGGTCCCGGCCGACCCGCCGCCGACCATGCCCGGCAGCAGGTTGGTGCGGCCGAGGAAGTTGGCGACGAAGGCGTTGGCCGGGTGGTCGTAGGCCTCCTGCGGGGTGGCGACCTGCTGGATGCGGCCCTTGTTCAATACCACCACGCGGTCGGACAGCGCCATCGCCTCCGACTGGTCGTGGGTGACGAGGATCATGGTGGTGCCGACGGTGCGCTGGATGCGGCGCAGCTCGATCTGCATCTCCTCGCGCATCTTGGCGTCCAGGTTCGACAGCGGCTCGTCGAGCAGCAGCAGGCTCGGCTTGATCACCAGCGCGCGGGCAAGCGCCACGCGCTGCTGCTGGCCGCCCGACATCCGGCGCGGGTGGCGGTCGCCATACTGCTCCAGCCCGACCAGCTTCAGCGCGTCGGCGACCATGCGGTCGCGGTCGGCACGATTGATCCTGCGCATCTCCAGCCCGAAGGCGACATTCTCCGCCGCGGTCATGTGCGGGAACAGGGCATAGCTCTGGAAGACGATGCCGAGCCCGCGCTCGTTCGGCTTCTTCGCCAGCAGATCCTGGCCGTCCAGCATCACCCGGCCGCCATCGGCGTCGAGGAAGCCGGCGATCATCTGCAAGGTGGTGGTCTTGCCGCAGCCCGACGGCCCCAGCAGCGAAATCAGCTCGCCCTTCTCAACGGTCAGCGAGACGTTGTCGACCGCCGTCCAGTTTCCGAAGCGCTTGGTCAGTTGGTCGAGAACCAGATAAGCCATGCCGTCGTCTCCCTTTTCCCGCATCCTCTCTCCCCGCTTTCGGCGGACCACAGGTCCGCCTGTCGCGTCAGCGCAAACGAAGTTTGCGCGTGAGCGGGGGGAGAGGGGATTAGCCCCTTACCTCAGCGCTCGATCTCGCGGGTCCAGCGCTTGTTCCAGATCTCACGGTTCTTGTTGATGGTGTCCCAATCCACCACCAGCAGCTTGCCGACCTGTTCCGGACCGTAGGGGATGCCGGCCTGCTTCTCGGCGGGCAGCTCGACCGTCTTGTTCACCGGGCCGAAGCCGGCGCTGACGGCGAGAGCGGTCTGCGCCTCGACGCCCAGCATGTGCTGGATGAACTTCTGCGCTTCGGGCGCATTCTTGCTGCCGGCGACCTGACAGGCGGCGGAGCCCAGCACGATGCCGCCTTCCTTGGGATAGACGAAGGTGGCGGGGAAGCCGGTGTCGGCCAGCGCCTTGGCGCGGCCAGAGCCCCAGACGGCGATGACGGCCTGGTTGCTCTGGAACAGCTCGGTCATCTTGCCCGGCGACGGCTCATAGGCCAGCACGTTCGGGTTGATCTTGTCCTTGAACTCCTTGAAGCCCGGCTCGATGTTGGTCTCGCCGCCGCCGTTCAGGCGGGCCATCATCACCAGCGCGTGCAGGCCGTAGCTGTTGTTGATCGGCGGAATCGCCAGCTTCTTCTTGAAGCGCGGATCCTCGATGTCCTTCCACGAGGCCGGGGCCGGGATCTTGTTCTCGTCGAAATACGCCTTGTTGTAGAGGATGCCGGTGCCGACCGCGCCGAAGTTGACCGCCTTGCCCGACGGCATCTTCGCCAGATCGTAGAGCTGGTCGTAGACCGGCGCCTTCTCCAGGTCGGCGCAGAAGTTCAGCGCCACCGCCTGATACATCGGGCCGTCGTCGAGGATGACGACGTCGATCTGCTGGTTGCCCCGCTGGGCCTGCAGCTTGGCGAGGTTGTCGGTCGAGTTGCCGGCGACATACTCGATCTTCACGCCCATCGCCTTTTCGAAGGCCGGGATGATGTCCTTGCGCATGGTCTGCTCGAACGACCCGCCATAGGCGGCGACATAGAGCGTCTTTTCCTGGGCCTGGGCCGTCTGCACCGCGGCCATGCCGCACCACAGGGCCGCCGTCGCCATCAACCCGCACATCACCGAGCGCATCGTCATTCTCCTCTAGAGCCTTGATCCCTGTTGGCAGGGTCCCTGTTCATCGGGTTCCCAGTTCCACGGAAGCCTGTTCCTGGCCTGGGGGTTCATCTGGGGCTGATCTTCGGACCGCATCGTCTGCTTAAGGTCCGGATCGCCGCTTTTACCGTCCGTAACCTTGCCGGCCGCCCTCTTGCGGGCTGTTTTTCGTGCAGGGTCGCAGCCAGGACATGGATCAAGGGTGATGGTGCAGTCACATAACCGTCAAATCGAATTCCCGCCATCATTCATCCGGAAATGTTATAATTCCGTGCTGCGAACGAGTTGAGCGGGGTTTCCGGCGCCGCCGATCCCGAGAAAACTGTCGCGGAAGCGGGTTGCCTCCTCCAGGAAGCCGGCCAGGAAGTCCTCGGCGATCATCGACAGCGGCACCTGGGCGGAGCGCAGGATGGCGATGTCGAAGCCGATGCGCGGTTCGAACGGGCGGACGACCAGCCCGTGCGGGACGTAGTCCTGGGCGGTGAAGGGGTCGACGATCGACATGCCGTACCCGGCCGCCACCATGGCGCAGGCGTTCATCGTCAGCTGGGTTTCCACCCGCATCAGCCGCGACACGTCATGATCGGCGAAGATGGTGTCGATGCGGGAGCGCAGCAGGGCCGGCGGGCTGGTGGAAATGAAGCTCTCCCCCTCGAAATCCTTCGGCGCCAGCACCTCTTTGGCGGCCAGCGGATGGCCGGGCGGCAGGATGGCGACGGCGGGAATCCCGTGGATCTTCTCGGTCAGCACCGCCGCATGGTCGATGGGGGTGTGGGCGAATCCCAGCTCGCACTGGCCGGTCGCCACCCAGTCCAGAATGATCGGCGAGGTGCTGCCGCGCAGCGCGATGTCCACCCGCGGCCTGTCGCTGAGGAAGCGCGCGACATAGCGCGGCAGGAACCCCACCCCCAGCGCCGGCATCGCCGCCACCCGCAGCGCCCCGCTGCGCCTCGCGGTCAGATCGCGCGCCGTCTGCTCGATCAGCTCCAGCCCGACGAAGGCACGGTCGACCACCTGATAGAGCGAGATCGCCTCGCTGGTCGGGGCGATGCGGGGGCCGCGCCGTTCGAACAGCGTCAGCTTCAGCGCATATTGCAGGTCGCCGATCAGGCGGCTGACCGCCGGCTGCGAGATGTTCAGCAGTTCTGCCGCCGCGGTGATGCCGCCGGTCAGCATCACCGCGCGGAAGGCCTCGATCTGGCGCGGATTGATCATGGCGCCGCCCCTGCGGCGCGACGCAGGACCAATCCCCTCTCCCCGGGGGGGAGAGGGGGATCGCCGCAAAGACGACCGTCGCCGCCCCCCAAAAGCCCACCGCCCCTCACCGAATCATAACATTCAGTCATGAAACACCCCTTCGATCTGATTTGACAGTTATAGGTTGGCTGCCGATGCTGTCGCAAGGATCACGGGAACTCGGGGGAACGGTCGGGTATCGCCGGGCAGAATCCCGCGGCGCTCCGGCAAAGAAAACCCTGCAGTTTGCAATACATCCATGTGTAACGCCGGCAGATCCGGCGCGATCTCAAAGATATACGGTGCATCGATAAATATTCGACACTGTATACGGGTGCCGAATTCGGCGATGCGCGTCATACGATAAATGCGGCGGCCGGTGCGCACGGAGTGTGCGATTCCGTCAGCGGGACTGAAAAGGCGGGAGTGGAGACGATGACGCAGCCCAGTCGGGGCGGAGAATACGACGTCGCCGTGATCGGCGGCGGGCTGGTCGGATCGGCGCTGGCCTGGGGCCTCGCCCGCGCCGGCCAGACTGTTGCCATGCTGGACGAGGGCGACATCGCCGTGCGCCCGTCGCGCGGCAACTTCGCCCTGGTCTGGGTGCAGGGCAAGGGCCTCGGCATGCCGGAATATGCCGGCTGGACCAAGAAATCCTCCGACGACTGGAGCGGCTTCGCCGACCTGCTGCGCGAGCAGACCGGCCTGGACGTCGCCTACCGCCGCCCCGGCGGCTTCATGCCGATGCTGTCGGAAGAGGATTTGCAGGCCCGCGCCAACACCATGATGCGGCTGCACAACCAGCCCGACATGATCCGTTACCCCTACGAGGTGATGGATCGCGAGACGCTGCGCAAGGAACTGCCCTTCATCGGGCCGGACGTGGTCGGCGGCACCTATTGCCCGCTGGACGGTCACTGCAACTCGCTGCGGCTCTTGCGCACCCTGCACAAGGGCATCACGATGCTGGGCGTCGATTACCGCCCCAACCACCGGGTCGAGCGCATCGAGCATCGCGACGGCGGCTTCCGCATGGCAACTGCCGGCGGCGAAATCCGCGCTGGCAAGATCGTGCTGGCCGCCGGCCATGACAGCGCGCGGCTGGCGCCGATGGTCGGGCTGTCGGCCCCCGTCCGCCCGCAGCGCGGCCATGTCATCGTCACCGAGAAGACCGCCCCCTTCCTGCACCATCCCACTGTCTACATCCGCCAGACCGACGAGGGCGGGGTGATGATCGGCGACAGCTTCGAGGAGGCCGGCTTCGACACCACGCTCCAGCCCGGCGTGTCGTCGGCCATCGCCCAGCGCGCCATCCGCTTCTTCCCGCTGCTCGGCAAGCTGAACGTGGTGCGGAGCTGGGCGGCGCTGCGCGTGCTGACGCCGGACGGCTTCCCGATCTACGAGGAATCGAAGACGGCGCCCGGCGCCTTCGTCGCCACCTGCCACAGCGGCGTCACCCTTGCCGCCAACCATGCGCTGACGCTGGCGCCGCTGATCGCGGCCGGCGGCCTCGGCGACAGCTTCACGCCCTTCAGCGCCCGGAGGTTCCATGTTCCGCAGGCTGCCTGAGATCGAAACCGCCACCCAGGCGGTTTCCTTCACCATCGACGGCCGTCCGGCCAGCGCGCGGGCCGGCGACAGCGTCACCGCCGCCCTGCTGGCGAACGGCGTCACCGCCTGCCGCACCACGGCCGTGAGCGGCGCGGCGCGCGGTCCCTACTGCATGATGGGCGTCTGCTACGACTGCCTCGTCACCATCGACGGCACCGGCAACCGCCAGGGCTGTCAGGTGCGCGTGGCCCCCGGCATGGCGGTGGAAACCCAGAACGGCAAGCGCGAGGTGGAGCGATGAGCGCCCCCAAGTTCGATTTCGACATCGCCGTCGTCGGCTCCGGTCCGGCCGGCCTCGCCGCCGCAGCCCTCGCCGCCTCCAAGGGCGCATCGGTGGTCCTGCTCGACGAGCAGACGGAGCCGGGTGGTCAGATCTACCGCGCCGTCACCGAGACGCCGGTGCGCGACCGCAAGGTGCTCGGCCCCGACTACTGGCATGGCGCCGAGCTGCTGGGTCCGCTGCGCGACAGCGGGGCCGTCCATTGGCCGGGCACCATCGTGTGGAGCGTCGCCCGTCCGCGCGAAGACGCTGCCGACGGGCACCGCCCGATCCAGATCGGCCTGTCGCGCAACGGTTCGGCGGCGATGCTGACCGTGCGCCACGTCATCCTGGCGACCGGCGCGCTCGAACGGCCCTTCCCGATCCCCGGCTGGACCCTGCCGGGTGTGCTGGGCGCCGGTGCGGCGCAGGTGCTGCTGAAGACCTCCGGCCTCGTGCCGTCGGGCGCCACGGTGATGGCGGGCAGCGGCCCGCTGCTCTGGCTGCTGGCTTGGCAGTATCTCCAGGCCGGCGTCCGCATCGACGCCATCCTCGACACCACGCCGAAGGAGAACTGGCGCGCCGCCCTGCCGCTGCTGCCCGGCTTCCTGCGCTCGCCCTATCTCGGCAAAGGCATGAAGCTGATGCTGGAGGTCCGGCGCAAGCTGACCGTCATCGGCAACGTCACCGCGCTGCGTGCCGAAGGTGCCATCGGGGGGGACAGCGCCTTGAAGAGCGTCGTCTACACCCGCAACGGCACCGAGCATCGGCTGCCCGCCGACACGCTCCTGCTGCACCATGGCGTCGTCCCCAACCTGAACCTCGCCAACGCCACCGGCTGCGCCCAGCGCTGGGACGAGCAGCAGCGCTGCTGGCGCCCGACCACCGACGAGTGGGGCGCCACCTCGGTCGAGGGCGTGTCGCTGGCCGGCGACGGCGCCGGCATCGGCGGCGCCCGCGCGGCGGAGGAAGCCGGCCGCCTGGCCGCCCTCGACGCCCTGCACCGGCTGGGCCGCATCGGGCGCGAGCAGCGCGATCAGGCCGCCGCCCCGTTCCGCGCCGCGCTCGACCGCGCGCTGACCGGCCGCGCCTTCCTCGACACGCTCTACACCCCGGCGGAAGCCTTCCGCGTGCCGGCCGACAACACCATCGTCTGCCGCTGCGAGGAGATCACCGCCGGTGCGGTGCGCGAGGCGGTGCGGCTCGGCTGCTCCGGCCCCAATCAGGCCAAGAGCTTCCTGCGCTGCGGCATGGGTCCGTGCCAGGGCCGGCTCTGCGGCCCGACGGTGACCGAGGTGATCGCGGCGGAGCGCGGCGTCTCCCCGGCGGAGGTCGGCTATTACCGGCTGCGCCCGCCGGTGAAGCCGATCACGCTGGCCGAGCTGGCCGCCCTGCCGAAGACCGACGCCGACATCGACGCCGTCTTCAAGCACTGACCGGAGGCGCCCGATGACCGCGACCGTCTCCACCAAACCGGCCTCCCTTTGCCCCGACGTCATCGTCATCGGCGGCGGCCTGCACGGCTGCTCCGCGGCGCTGCACCTGTCGCTGCGCGGCGTCCGCGTGCTGGTTCTGGAGAAGGACCATGTCGCCCGTCACGCCTCCGGCGTCAATGCGGGCGGCGTGCGCCAGCTCGGCCGCCATGTCGCCGAGGTGCCGCTGACCGTCGCCTCGATGGCGCTGTGGCACGGCATCCGGGATCTGGTGGACGACGATTGCGGCTTCGAAAGCCACGGCCAGATCAAGGTGGCGGAGAGCGAGGCGGAGCTGGCGACCTCGCACGCCCGCGTCGCCGAGCTGAACGCGCTGGGCTTCACCCACGAGGAGGTGATCGGCCGGGACGAGCTGCGCTCGCTGGTGCCGGCCATCGCCGATCATTGCATCGGCGCCCTGGTGTCGCGCGGCGACGGCGCGGCGATTCCCTTCCGCACAACCTTCGCCTTCCGCCGCAAGGCCATCGCGCTCGGCGCCCGCTTCCAGGAGGGCGGGGCGGTGACGCGGCTGGCCCGCCAGGGCGGCCTATGGACCGTCGAGACCGCCGATGGCGGCCGCTTCGAAGCGCCTGTCGTGGTGAACGCCGCCGGCGCCTGGGCCGACCGCATCGCCGCGCAGGTGGGGGAGCCGGTGCCGCTGGAGGTCATCGCACCGATGCTGATGATCACCGCCCGCGTCGCTCCCTTCATCAAGCCGGTGGTCGGCGCCACCGGCCGCACCCTGTCCTTCAAGCAGTTCCCCAACGGCACCGTGCTGATCGGCGGCGGTCTGCTCGGCCGGGCGGTGCGCGACGAGAACCGGACGGAGCTGGACTTCTCGCAGGTGTCGGTCAATGCCCGCACGGTGTGGGACCTGTTCCCGTGCATGCGCGGCGCCACCATCGTCCGCTCCTGGGCGGGGATCGAGGCGCGGATGCCGGACCAGATCCCGGTGATCGGCCCCAGCGGCACCGAACCGGATCTCTACCATTCCTTCGGTTTCTCCGCGCACGGCTTCCAGCTTGGCCCTATTGTCGGGCGCATCACCGCCGACCTGATCACGGGCGGGTCCACCGACCTGCCCATCGCCCCTTTCAGCATCGGCCGCTTCGCCGCCTGACCCTTTGGAGCATCCCACAGTGACGATCCAGCGCTTCCACCTGACCCCGCGCCTCTGCGACATGGTCATCCACAAGGACACCGTCTATCTCGCCGGCCAGATCGTCGACGATGGATCGACGACGGTCGAGGCGCAGACCCGCGACGTGCTGCGCCAGATCGACAATTTGCTGGCCGAGGCCGGCACGTCGAAGAGCAACCTCCTGACCGCCACGGTCTATCTCGCCGACATCGCCACCTTCCCCGAGATGAACGCCGCCTGGGACGCCTGGGTCGACAAGGCCAACCCGCCCGCCCGTGCGACGGTCGAGGCCCGGCTGGCCGACCCGTCGATCCTGGTCGAGATCGTGGTCGTCGCGGGCCTCTAACCCAACCCACCTTCGCCACTTCCGGAGCCTGCCATGAAGCGCCTCGTCACGGGCGTTGCCGCCCTCCTCTTGCTTGCGTCCGGCGGCGTCGCCGCCGCGCAGGAGATCCGCATTGCCACCGAGGGCGCCTATCCGCCCTTCAACTTCACCCAGCCCGACGGCAAGGTGGCAGGGCTGGAGGTCGACCTCGCCAATGCGCTGTGCGAGCGGATGAAGCGCCCTTGCACCGTGGTGGCGCAGGAGTGGGACGGCATCATTCCGGGCCTGCTGGCGAAGAAGTACGACGCCATCATGGCGACGATGAACATCACGCCGGAGCGGGCGAAGGCCATCGGCTTCTCCACCCCCTATATGGTGGTGCCGGCCTATTTCGTGGCGCCGGCCAGCTCCGCCATCGACGGCTCGCCGGCCAGCCTGCGCGGCAAGACCATCGGCGCCCAAGTCTCCACCACCCATTCCCGCTATGTCGAGAAGCATCTCGGCAGCGACGCGACGCTGAAGACCTACGACACCGCCTCCAACCTGCTGGCCGATTTGAAGGCCGGGAGGCTCGACGCCGCCATCACCACCGGCGCCACCGCGTCCGACTGGGTGAAGGGCGATGGCGGCAAGTCGGTCAAGCTGGTCGGCCAGCCGGTGATCGACGCCGAGGTGTTCGGCCCCGGCATCGGCGTCGGGCTGCGCAAGGAGGACGCCGCGCTGAAGCAGTCCTTCGACGAGGCGATCCGCGCGGTCGTGCAGGACGGCACGCTGGCGCGCATCGCCGCCCGCTACGTCGATTTCTCCATCACCCCCTGAGTTCTTTTCAAAAAGCCAAGGAGCAGTTCCCCGTGATCAAGCGCATCGAGAAGACCAAGATCATGCACCGCGTCGTCGTCAACAACGGCACGGCCTATCTCGGCGGCATCATCGCCGACGACGTCAGCGTCGGCATGGGCGGCCAGGTCACGCAGATCTGCGGCAAGCTCGACCAGGTGCTGGCTCTGGCCGGCAGCGACAAGACCAAGCTGCTGTCCGCCCAGCTCTTCATCACCAACATGGGCCTGAAGGACGAGATGAACGACGCGTGGCTGTCCTGGCTGGACGGCAACGACCTGCCGGCCCGCGCCACCATCGGCGTTGCCGATCTCGGCAAGCCGGAAATCCTGATCGAAGTGGTCGTCACCGCCGCTGTCTGACCGGCGACGCCGGAAGGAGCCCTCTCCCCTCGGGGAGAGGGCTACCCCAGCAAGCGTTCGAACAGATCCTCGCCGCCCATCTGCCCGCCCTTCAGCATCAGCTCCAGCCCATCGATTGCCGGGTCGTCGGCATGGGTGCGGCTGACGGTGACGCCCGGCGCCAGCGTGCAGCGGTAGGACAGTCCCCAGCACCCCAGCGCCCGCACCGCGAGGCTGGAGGTGTCGCCGCCGGCGATCCCGACCCGGCGCAGAGCCACCCGCCGCAGCACCGCCGCGACGAAATCCGCCGTCGCCGCTGCGACCCGCCCGGCCTGGGCGGTGTCCGCCGTTCCGGATTCCGCCGGTGCCGTCCACACCAGCGTGTGGCGTCCGGCCGCCAGCGAGGCCGCCACTTCGCCCAACAAAGTTTCCGCATAGCCGGGATCGCCGCACAGCGCCGCCGCATCGGCCTGGATGCGCGTGTAGGACGCCGCCGCCTCGATCTGCCGCCGCGTCACCGGCGACAGGCTGCCCGCCATCAGGAACACCGGCCTGTCCGCCGCGGCCAGCGGCACCTCTTCCGTCACTGAAGCGTCGGATCCGCCATTCCAATGCGCCACCAGCGCCTGCGCCACGCTGCTCGGCCCGACTGCCAGCAACGGCTCGCGCCCGGCCCGCTGCCAGATCAACCGCCCGACCGTGGCGAGATCCTCAGCACGCGCCACGTCCAGCAGCAGCGCCGACGGCCCGTCCGCCAAAAGCCGCTCCAGCCGCCCGTCCAGCGCGTCGCCGTTCAGCCCGTAATCCGGGAAATGCAGCGCCGCCATCCCCTCCAGCCCCTGCGCGGCGAGGTGCCGGCGCAGGTCGGCCTCCGCCATCGGGGTGACGGGGTGGACGCTCATCGTCGGGTGGCGGTCGATGCGATGCACCACCCCGCCGGTGCCCGCCGCCGCGAACAAGGTGCTGAACAGGCAATAGCGCCCGATGTTCGGCTGTCCGCCCACCACCGGCCGGAAGCGGTTGGGGAAATGCGGGGCCAGCGTCCGCACCGCCTCGCCGATGCTGCCGACATGGGCTGCGCTGTCGAAGGTGGAGCAGCATTTGTAATGCATCACCGCCACGCCGAGTGCCGCGAAGAAGCGGCCGACCGGCTCCAGCTCCGCCCGCATGGCGTCGGGCGCCATGCTGCGCGCCGCCCCGGCGATTCCCACCGCATCGAGTGGCCCGGCTTCCCCCAGTCGGGCGACGTCCGGCACGTCGAGGAAGAGCAGCGCCCGCTGCCCGGCCTTCGCCAATGCTGCCAGCGTGTCGGTCGCCCCGGTGAAGTCGTCGCCGTACCAGCCCAGTCGGGGAGTCGCCGCCATCGTCCTCAGCCCTTCTTTCCGAAGAAGTCGAGCGACCGCCGCAGTTCCGGCTGCCCTGCCGCCGCTTCGTCCAGCGTGCGCCCGGCCCGCACGGCATCCCAGGCCTGCCGGATGCTCTGTACGCCGGCCGCCGGCCCGTCGGGATGGGCCATGATGCCGCCGCCGGACATGAACATCAGATCGGCGGTCCCCACCGCCTCCCAGGTGACCGGCACCGTGCCGGCCCATTGCCCGGAGGAGAAGGCCGGCATCACGGCGTCGGACGCATCGGGCGCATCCGCCGCCAGCGGCGCCAGACAGGCCCGCGCGCCCTCGATGACCTCCGCGTCGGGCTGGGCGAACTTGCCGTTCAGCCCGTGGACATGCATGTGGTCCACCCCCGCCAGCCGCCACAGCGCCTGATAGGCGTCGAAACCGATGCCCAGCAGCGGATGGCGGGAGAAGGCGCCGAAGCCGTTGCGGTGGCCGTGCAGCACCAGCCCGCTGTGCCGGCGCAAGCTCTGCACCGCCGAATAGCCGCACCAGTTCAGGCTGACCATGATGCAGGCCCCGCCCTCGCGCTCCACCAGATCGGCGTGGCGGCGCATGGCGTCGGTCTCGTCGGTGATGTTGAAGGCGACCATCACATGCTTGCCGGTGCGGTCCTGGTGGCGGCGCACCCGGTCCATCACCGCCGGGATGCGCTGGGCCAGCGGCGCATCGGCCGGATCGGCGCAGATCTCGTCGTCCTTGATGAAGTCCAGCCCGGCGGCGCACAGCGTGCCGACCAGCTCGCCGGTCTCTTCGGCCGACAGCCCGACATTCGGCTTGATGATGGAGCCGACCAGCGGCCCGTCCGCCACCCCGGTCAGCCGCCTTGTGCCGGCGACGCCGTGGCGCGGCAGGTCGAACTGCGCGCGGTAGGCCTGCGGGAGGCGCAAGGACTCCAGCCGCAGCCCCGTCACCTCGCCCAGGTCATAGAGGTTGCCCGCCACCGTCGCCGCCAGCGTCGGCAGATTGGCGCCGATGTTGGCGGTGGGGAAGGAGATGGTGACGCGCGCCCGCTGCCAGGGCCCTGGATTGCGCTGCCGCTCCAGCCAGCTGTTGGGCAGGGCAGGGGTCTCGGCAACGTCCAGCTTCTCGACGGATTCGACGATGGCGCGGGCACGGGCCCGCAGATCGTCGGTCTCGCCATGGACGCGGGTGAAGGTGCCGCAGGACTGCTCCCCCGCCATCACCTCGGCCACCTTGCCCGGGGCGAGGGGGGTTTCGATCAAATATGTGGCTTCGATGCGGTCGGCGTGCATGGTGGCCGCCCCTTACAGCTTGCTCAGGTCCGGGAACGGCCGCACCGGGTCGCTGCCGTCCCAGCCCATCGACGCCTCGCGGATCAGGTCGAACATCTTGCCCTTCGGCCCGGCGACCTCGGACAGCTCGATCACCGTGCCGGGGTGGTATTCTGTGTCGAAATAGATGAAGCGGCCCTTCTCGCCGACCTCGCCGCTCATCACCGGCTTGAAGCCCTGCGCCAGCAGCCGCTCCAGATCGGCGTCGTAATCCTCGGTCCAGTAGGCGACATGCTGCAAACCGGTGTTCCCGGCCTGGAGGAAGTCGCGGTACATCGACGGTGCGTCGTTGCGGGTCTGGATCAGCTCCATCTGCAACGGGCCGGAGTTGGCCAGCGCCACCGAATTGTGAACCTCGTAGGATTCGCCGCGGTAGGTGTAGTTCCGGATCGGAACCCGCTCGTTGTAGAACCAGGGGCCGATGCCGAGCGTGCGGCTCCAATAGTCCATGGCGGCTTCGATGTCGCGCACGACGTAGCCAGCCTGACGGATCTGGCCGAAGAATCGGCTCATTGAGGGAACTCCGATAAGAGGGAAACGAGTGGCGCCGGTGGCTTTAACGAGCCAGGAACCCGGTCGAAATCCAGGGAATGGCGGCGACGATCACCAGCCCGACCAGCAGCGCGCCGACATAGCCCCAGATGTGCTTCAGGCCGTCGTCGGGATTGACCTTGCTGATGGCGCAGGCGCCGTAGTAACCGACGCCGAAGGGCGGGGCGAACAGGCCGATGCCCATGGCGAAGATGACGACCATCGCATAGTGGACCTCATGCACCCCGGCCGCGCGGGCGATGGGGAACAGCAGCGGTCCGAACAGCACGATGGCGGGGATGCCCTCCAGCACGCTGCCCAGGATGATGAAGGCGACGATGGAGATGGCGAGGAAGCCGTAGGCGCCGCCGGGGATGCCGGCCATGAAGCGCGCAAGGTCGGACGAGAAGCCGGACTGGGTCAGGCCCCAGGCCATCGAGGTGGCGCAGCCGACGATGAAGATGATGGCCCCGGTCAGCGACGCCGTCTCGATCAGCATCGGCTTCAGCCGGCGCCAGTCGAACTGGCGGTAGATCAGCAGCCCGGCGATGGTGGAATAGGCGATGCCGATGGTCGACACCTCGGTCGCCGTCGCGATGCCCTCGACCACCGCGGCGCGGATGACGAAGGGCAGCAGGATGGCGGGCAGGGCCACCATGGCGAGCCGTCCGATCTCGCGGCCGGGGGTGCGCTCGACGTGGCTCAGATCCTCGTTGCGGTAGCGCCGCCAGACGACGAAGCACAGGCAGGCGCCCAGGACCACGCCCGGCAGCATGCCGCCGGTGAACAGGGCGGCGATGGACACGCCGGTGACCGACCCGATGGTGATCAGCACGATGCTGGGCGGGATGGTCTCGGTCTGCGCGCCGGTAGCGGACAGAAGCGCCACCAGATCGCCCGGAGGGGCACCGCGCTTCTTCATCTCCGGGAACAGCACCGGGGCGATGGCCGCCATGTCGGCGATCTTCGATCCGGAGATGCCCGACACCAGATACATCGCGCCGATCAGCACATAGGACAGGCCGCCGCGCACATGGCCGAGCAGGCTGGCGAGGAACTGGATCATGGCGCGGGCCATGCCGGTCATCTCGATCAACAGCCCGAGGAAGACGAACAGCGGCACCGCCAGCAGGATCAGGTGGCTCATCCCCTCGTCCAGCCGGCCGACCATCACCAAGAGCGGCGTCGAGGTGGTCAGCGCCAGATAGGAGAAGGTGGCGAGCGCGAAAGAGAAGGCGATGGGCACGCCGGCGAAGACGTTGGCGGCGACCAGCCCGACGAAGAAGATGATGAGGTTCAACTGCCCCAGCGGCTTCAGCATCGGCCCGGCGACCCAGAAGCCGGCGACGATGGCGCCGGTCACCAGCGCCGCCGCCAGCACCGTCATGGGCTTGGCGACGCGCAGCAGGCGGAACAGCGCCGCCACCAGCATCAGCCCCAGCCCGACCGGCAGGGCCGACGCCCGCCACGCGTTGGAAATCTCCATCGCCGGGGTGGTGATGAACTGCTCCTCCATCGCGTAATCGACGGCGTGGTAGAGCACCAGCGTCAGGAAGGCGATGGGGGCGGTGATGGCGATGCATTCCAGGAGGCTGCGCGCCTGCGGGCCGACGCGGCTGACCAGCCCGGTCATCCGCATATGCTCGCCCCGGCGCAGCGCCACCACCGCACCCAGCATCGACAGCCACAGGAACAGGATGGAGGCCAGCTCGTCCGACCACACCAGCGGGGTGTGGAACAGGTAGCGGGCGGTGACGCCGGCCAGCAGGACGACGATTTCGACCAGCACCAGAAGGCCCGCCACGACCTCGACCCCGACGGACAGGCCGTGGTCGATCCTGCGCAGCAGCGAGCTTCCGCCGGCACCCAGAGCGCCGGGAGCCTCGGCAAAGCCGTGGACCGGCTCGGACATGTGGGACATGGCGGGATGTTCCTTCATGCGGGAAGACCTGGGAGTTTGTAAGTTCCGCGTCTGCCGGCCGTTATTCCTGTCGTCACGCGCAGGCGCTGACGCGCAGGATGCCGGCACCTCTTTCGGCGTCATCCCCGCGAAGGCGGGGATCCAGGCTTACCCATTGGTTCTGCACGGGAAACACTGGATCCCCGCATCCGCGGGGATGACGGCCGACAACAGCGTCTGAAAACTCACAGTTTTCGAGCGGGCTGCGGTCAGGCGAGCTTGCCGACCGCCTCCTCCAGCAGGCCCCAGGCCTCGTCGCCGAAGCGGCCCTTCCATTCGCCGTAGAAGCCGGCGTCGCGCAGCTTGGCGCGGAAGCTGTCGGGCGAGGGCTGGTTGAAGGTCAGCCCCTTCGATTCCAGGTCGGCCTTGACCGACTGGTTCAGCGCCTTGATGTCGCCGCGCTGGGCCACGCCGGCATCGTTGATGGCGTTGGCGACGATGGTCTGCATGTCCGCCGGCAGGCCCTTCCAGGCGCGGCCGTTGGCGATGAACCAGAAGCCGTCCCAGATGTGGTTCGACAGCGAGCAGAACTTCTGCACCTCGTACAGCTTGGCGACCTGGATGATCGGCAGCGGGTTTTCCTGCGCATCGACGATCCGGGTCTGCAGCGACGAATAGACCTCGCTGAACTGCAGGCTGGCCGGGGCGGCGCCCAGCCCCTTGAACATGGCGATGCTGAGCGGGCTGACCGGCACGCGGATCTTCAGCCCGTTCATGTCGGCGGCGGAATTGATCGCCTTGTCGCCGCTGGTCATCTGGCGGAAGCCGTTGTCCCACATCTTGTCGAAGGCATAGAGCCCGACCTTGGAGATCGCCTCGCGGACATGGGCGCCCAGCTTGCCGTCCATCGCCTTCCAGACCTGATCGTAGTCGGAGAAGGCGAAGCCGACCGCGTTGATCGCGGCGACCGGCACCAGCGTGGCGATCACCAGGGCCGACGGGGTGAAGAAGGTCAGGCCGCCGCTGCGCACCTGCGACAGCATGTCGGTGTCGCCGCCAAGCTGGTTGTTCGGGAAGATCTTGACCACGACCTTGCCGTTCGACTCTCTAGCGATCCGCTCCGCCGCCTCGTTGGCGCGGACGTTCAGCGGATGGCTCAGCGGCAGGTTGTTGCCGTACTTCAGCTCGAACTCGGCGGCGCGCGCGATGTGCGGCATGCCGATGACGGCGCCGGCGGCGCCGATCGCCGGAATGGCGGCGGGGGTGGCGGCGATGGCCTTCAGCATCGTGCGGCGGCTCAGACTGGTCATTTCAAACCTCCCATGGATTACCGGCCGACGTTGCTGTTTCCGGCCTTGCGTTTCTGATGTGATCTGATGTCAATTGATGATTGTTGGATGGACGGTATGTCCAGAGCCGACAAGTGTCAAACACCGAAATTGATGGTTTTTGATGGTTTCATTGAAGGACGATCCGGAAATTGCCGCCGGACCCCGCGGCCTGCCGCGGGTGGTCGACATCGCCCAGGCGGCGGGGGTCTCCACCGCCACGGTGGACCGCGTGCTGAACAACCGGCCGGGGGTGCGCGCCGCCACCGTGCAGCGGGTTCTGAAGGCGGCGGCGGAGCTGGACTATCTGCCCGACGGCGACCTCTATGCCGCGGCGGGGCAGAAGCCGATGCGGCTGTCCTTCCTGCTGCCTGCCGGCAACAACCGCTTCCTGACCGGTCTGGGCGAGATGATCCGGCGTGCCGATGCCATGCTCGCCCCGCACGGTGTCAAGGCGCAGGTGGAGTTCATCAAGAGCTTCAATCCGGAACTGCTGGCGCGCAGCCTGTTCCAGCATGGCCGCCGCGCCGACGGCGTCGCCTTCATGGCGCTGGAGCATCCGGCGGTGCGCGAGGCGGTGGACGCGCTGGCCGACCGCAACGTGCCGAGCGTGACGCTGATCTCCGATATCCTGAACTGCCGGCGCGCCGGCTATGTCGGGCTGGACAACCGCGCGGCGGGCCGCACCGCCGGCTATCTGATCGCGCGCTTTTTGAAACACCGCCCGGCCAAGGTGGCGATGATCGCCGGCAGCCTCAGCTACCGTGCGCACGAGGACCGCGAGATGGGCTTCCTCCATGTCCTGAAGGAGATCGCCCCCGACATCGAGGTGGTGGGCCTGCGCGAAGGCCATGACGACGAGGGGAAGAGCTACCGCCAGACCCGCATGCTGCTGGGCCTGCATCCCGACCTTGCCGGGGTCTACAACATCGGCGGCGGGGCGGAAGGCGTGGCCCGCGCGCTGAAGGAGACGCGGCGGGAACGCGAGATGGTCTTCATCACCCACGGCCTGACCACCGAGACGCGCGGCCTGCTGATCGACGGCGCGCTGGACGCGGTGATCACCCAGGACCCGCGCAACACCCTGTCGGCCTGCGTCGGCATCTTCACCAACCTGCGCGCCGGCCGGCCGCCCATGCAGGCGGTGGAAAGCCCGCGGGCGGAAGTGATCTTCCGCGAAAACCTGCCGAAGAACATGCTGCCGGACGAATAAAAAAGGGCGGCGCGGCCCTCGTGAGGCCGCGCCGCCCTTTTTCATTCAACCCCTCGTCATCAGCCCATCTTCCACTCCGCCGGTTGCACCCCGCCTTCCGCCGGCGCGTCCACCCGACGCTCCGCTCCGGCCAGCTTGCGCAGCAGCACGTAGAACACCGGGGTCAGCACCAGACCGAACAGCGTCACGCCGATCATGCCGGCGAACACCGCCACACCCATGGCGTGCCGCATCTCGGCACCGGCCCCGCTGGAGGTCACCAGCGGCACCACGCCCATGATGAAGGCGATGGAGGTCATCAGGATCGGCCGCAGCCGCAGCCGGCTCGCCTCGATGGCCGCCTGCACCACGCCGCGCCCCTCATGCTCCAGTTCCCGCGCGAACTCGACGATCAGGATGGCGTTCTTCGCCGACAGGCCGACCAGCACCATGAAGCCGATCTGCGTGAAGATGTTGTTGTCGCCCCCCGTCAGCCACACCCCGAACAGGGCGGACAGCACGCTCATCGGCACGATCAGCAGGATGGCGAGCGGCAGGGTCAGGCTCTCGTACTGCGCCGCCAGCACCAGGAACACCAGCAGCACGCTGATCGGGAACACCCAGAGCCCCGCATTGCCGACCAGGATCTTCTGATAGGTCAGGTCGGTCCATTCCAGCTTGACGCCGCGCGGCAGCACTTCGGCCGCGATGCGCTCCGCCGCCGCTTCCGCCTGACCGGAGGAGAAACCGGGCGCCGGCCCGCCATTGACGTCGGCGGCGGTGAAGCCGTTGTAGCGCACCACCATCTCCGGCCCGTAGCCCGGCTGCACCGTGACCAGCGACGACAGCGGCACCATGGTCCCCGCCGCGTTGCGGGTCTTCAGCACGCCGATGTCGTCGGCGGTGTCGCGGAACGGCGCGTCGGCCTGCACCCGCACCTGATAGACGCGGCCGAAGGCGTTGAAGTCGTTGACGTAGAGCGAGCCCAGATAGATCTGCATGGTGTCGAACACGTCGGCGACGTTGACGCCCAGCTGCTTGGCCTTCACACGGTCGAGATCGACGTCCAGCTGCGGCACGTTGATCTGGTAGGCGGAGAAGGTCGGCCCCAGCTCCGGCGTCTGCGCCGCGCGCTTGACGAAGGCGTTCACCGCGTCGCTCAGCGCCTCGTAGCCGAGGTTGCCGCGGTCCTCCAGCTGCATCTTGAAGCCGCCGAGCTGGCCCAGACCCATCACCGGCGGCGGCGGGAAGATGGCGACGAAGGCCTCCTTCAGCCCGGCATAGCGCTGTTGCAGGTCCATCGCGATGGCACCGGCCGACAGCGACGGATCCTTGCGTTCGGCAAACGGCTTCAGCGTGACGAAGACGATGCCGGCGCTGGACGAGTTGGTGAAGCCGTTGACCGACAGGCCGGGGAAGGCGACGGCGCTCTGCACGCCGGGGCGCTTCAGCGCGATGTCGGTCATCTCGCGGATCACCGCCTCCGTCCGGTCGAGCGAGGCGCCGTTGGGAAGCTGGGCGAAGCTGATCAGATACTCCTTGTCCTGCATCGGCACGAAGCCCGACGGCACCGAACGGCCGAGCAGCACCGTGGCGCCGATCAGCAGCGCATAGACCGCCAGCATCACGCCCTTGCGCCGCACCACCCCGCCGACGCCGCGGCCGTAGCCCTCCGACGCCCGGTGGAACACCCGGTTGAACAGCCGGAAGAAGCCGCCGAACACCCGGTTCATCGCGCGGGTCAGCCAGTCCTGCGGCTCGTCATGGCCGCGCAGCAGCACCGCCGCCAGGGCCGGCGACAGCGTCAGCGAGTTGAAGGCGGAGATCACGGTGGAGATCGCGATGGTCATCGCGAACTGCTTGTAGAACTCGCCGGTCAGGCCGGTCATCGCGGCCAGCGGCACGAAGACGGCGACCAGGGTCAGCGCGATGGCGATGATCGGGCCGCTGACCTCCTGCATGGCGCGGATGGTGGCGTCGCGGGCCGACAGGCCGGACGCGATGTTGCGCTCGACATTCTCGACCACGACGATGGCGTCGTCGACGACGATGCCGATGGCCAGCACCATGCCGAACAGCGACAGCGCGTTGATCGAGAAGCCGAAGGCGAGCAGCAGCGAGAAGGTGCCGACGATGGAGATCGGCACCGCCAGCAGCGGGATGATCGACGCCCGCCAGGTTTGCAGGAAGACGATCACCACCAGCACGACCAGCGCCACCGCCTCCAGCAGCGTGTGCACGACGGCCTCGATGGAGGAGCGGACGAACTGCGTCGGGTCGTAGACGATGGAGTAGTCGACGCCGTCGGGCATGTCGCCCTTCAGCTCCGCCATCACCTTGCGCACCTCGTCGGAGATGGCGAGCGCGTTGGCGTCCGGCGTCTGGGTGATGCCGAGCGCCACCGCCGGCTTGTTGTCGAGCAGCGAGCGCAGGCCGTACTGTGCCGCGGCCAGTTCCACCCGCGCCACGTCGCGCAGCCGGGTGACGCCGCCCTCCCCGCCGGTCTTCAGCACGATGTCGCCGAACTCGTCGGCGGTCTTCAGCCGGCCGCGCGCGTTGATCGATAGCTGCATCGGCACGTCGGGCAGCGAGGGCGAGGCGCCGATCACGCCGGCCGCCACCTGGACATTCTGTTCGCGGATGGAATTGACCACGTCGGTCGCGGTCAGCCCGCGCTGCGCCACCTTGCCGGGGTCGAGCCACACCCGCATGGCATAGTCGCCCGCCCCCCAGACCTGCACCTCGCCGACGCCGGAGATTCGGGTCAACCGGTCCTTGACGTTCAGCACCGCGTAGTTGCGCAGGTACGTCATGTCATAGCGGTCGTTGGGCGACAGCAGATGCACGACCATGGTCAGCGTCGGCGAGCTTTTCACCGTGGCGACGCCCAGCCGCTGCACGTCGGACGGCAGCCGCGGCATCGCCTGGGCCACGCGGTTCTGCACCAGCTGCTGCGCCTTGTCCGGGTCGGTGCCCAGCTTGAAGGTCACCGTCAGCGCCAGATTGCCGTCGCTGTTGGCCTGCGACTGCATGTAGAGCATGCCTTCGACGCCGTTGATCTGCTCCTCCAGCGGGGAGGCGACGGTCTCGGCGATGACCTTGGGGTTGGCGCCGGGGAACTGCGCGCGCACCACGACGGACGGCGGCACCACCTCCGGATATTCGGAAATCGGCAGGCGGAAGACCGCGATGGCCCCCGCCAGGAACAGGGCCACCGACAGCACGCCGGCAAAGATCGGCCTGTCGATGAAGAATTTCGAGATGTTCATCTGGGGTCTCCCAGGGTGCACGTTCCCCATCCCTCCCCGCACCGGGCGAGGAGGGCCAGCCAACGCGCACACCTTTGTTCGTGTCTTAGCGGGCCGCCGTCTGGGTTTTCTCCGTCCCCATGGCGACCGTCTTCGGCGTCACCGCCATGCCCGGCCGGGCGTGCTGCATGCCGTTGACCACCACCTGTTCGCCGGCCGACAGCCCCGCCGTCACCACGCGCAGCCCGTTCTGCAAGGTGCCGAGCTTCACCGGCCGGTATTCCACCTTGTTCTCCGCCGTCACCACCAGGACGAACTTCTTGTCCTGGTCGGTGCCGATGGCGCGGTCGTCGACCAGCAGCGCGTCATAGGGCTTGGTGCCCCCCACCTTCACCCGCGCATAGAGCCCCGGCACCAGCGTGCCGTCGCCATTGTCGAAGCGGGCGCGCACGCGGATGGTGCCGGACACGCTGTCCAGCCGGTTGTCGACATGCTCCACCATGCCCGACCGCGAGTAATCCTCCTCGTTGGCGAGGCCGAGCCGGACCGGGATCGTCCCTGAATCGCGCATCGGCGCGATGTGGCGCAGATAGGTCTGCTCATCGACGTCGAACGACGCGTAGATCGGCGATTCCGACACCAGCGTGGTCAGCGGCTCCGCCGTCGCACCGGCGGCCACCACATTGCCGACCGTCCGTTCCGCCCGCGACACCCGGCCCGACACCGGCGCCGTCACCCGCGTGTAGCCGAGATTGAGCCGGGCGATGTCCAGCGCCGCCTGCGCCGCCTTCAGGTTGGCGGTCGCCTCGCGGGCGGCATTGTCGCGCTGGTCCATGGTGCTGCGCGAGATGGTGTCGTCGCGCACCAGCTTCTGCGCGCGGTCGAGGTCGGCGACGGTGAAGCGCACCCGCGCCTGCGCCGCGGCGACCTGCGCCTCGGCCCGCGCCACCTCCGCCTCATAGGGGCGGGGGTCGATGGTGAACAGCACGTCGCCCTGCTTCACCAGGGCGCCGTTGCGGAAATGCACGGCGACGATGGATCCCGGCACCTGCGGCCGGATGTCGACGCGGTCGACCGCCTCCAATCGGCCGGAATAGGACTGCCAGTCCGTCACCGGCCGGGCCAGCACGGTGGCGACATCGACCTCGGCCGGCGGCGGGGCGGGCGATGCCGTTTGCGCTTCGGCCGGGCTTCGCAGGGTGGCGGCGCCGGTCAGCGCCGCCACGGAAACACCGGCCGCGATCAGAAGGGAAAGTGTTTTGCGGGACATGACGTTTACCTGTGGCTCGAAGGATGGGGGTGGGCGCCGGTCAGGCGGCGCCGGAAGAAATCGGCCGCGGCGGCCAGCGCCGGCGGGTGGTGGGCAAGGCCGGCATGGCTGACCCCGGCAAAGCGGGTGACCTCGGTCGGCACCCCGGCGTCGATCAGCCGGGCGGCATAGCTTTCCGCCTCCGGCCGCAGCACGTCGTTCTGCGCCGTGGCGATCATGATCGGCGGCAGCCGGCCGAGCCGGCGCGATTCCAGGGGGGCGGCATAGGGATGCAGCCGCAGCGCCGCTTCCGGCAGATAGGCGCGGTAACAGCGCGCGCAGTCGGTCACGCTGCCCTCGCCATCCCCGACTCCATGGGCCACCCGAGTCAGGCTGGGATCGAGCATCGGCCCGAACAGCGCCTGCGCCGCGATCTCCGGCCCGCCGCGGTCGCGGGCGAGCAGGGTGAGCGACACCGCGACATGCCCGCCGGCATCGTGGCCGGCGACGCCCAGCGGCCCGGCCCGTTCGGCCAGCCACGCCGCTGCGGCATGGGCATCCTCGATGGCGGCGGGAAAGGGATTTTCGGGGGCCAGCGCATAGCCGACCGCCACCACCAGCGCCGGGATGCTCTCCGCCAGCGCCGTTGCCGTGATCTCGACCTCCTCGACGGAGCCGGAGGTGAAGCCGCCGCCATGGAAATACAGCAGTCCGGGCAGCGGCCCGGCAACCGCGGGCCTGAACAGGCACAGCGGAACCTTGCGGCCTTCCACCATCAGCGACGTGCGTGAACGTTCCATTCCGATCCGGCGACCAGCGCCCCTCCTGCAATGCGGCAAGAGGGATAATGTGCAAGCGTCCGCCTAGGATAAAGCCGCTGCGCCTGGGAACAGAATTCAGCCGGGACGAACAATCGGGGCGGGGTAGCGTGGGGTGTTCACCTGAAATGGGCTATTCGGGCGGGGTGCCATCCCGGCGCGAAGGGCGTTCGCATCCGGCTGCACGTTCCTATATGCTCAACGGAAAGCATAACGATGGAGGAAGCGGGAATGCGCTATCACATCACGGGGAGTTCTCAAGTCGGCGTTATGGGCCTGAAGCGGGACACTCTCGAAGGTGCGCTCAAGAAGGCCAACGAACTCCGCCAACAAGGCATTTATAACGACGTGCAGATCATTGATATCGAGACGGGAGATGTCGTCAAAGAGCCATTGCCTGACGGCGATCAAGCAGGGAATTGAGCCGCTCCTAGGCAGTCCGCCATCGTGCTTATGGACGACCTGCGCAGCCGGCTGAACAACCGGGTGCAGATCACCACGGACGGGCACAAAGCGTATCTGGAAGTGGTGGAAGGAACCTTCGGCGGGAACGTTGACCATGCCCGGCTCATCAAGCTCCATGGCGATGTTCCCGAGTTCCACAGGGGCCGCTTCTGGCAGGGGAGGGTGTGATGTCCGATCCCACGGAGCGCTTCACTTGGAATCCGTACAAGCGCTCGACCGATACCGGAACGCACGAGCCGATTGAGGAACTCATGCGGGTGGCGCTGTCCAGGCCGGTGGAGACCGAGGACGGAGTGCTGCCTGCCGGGTCGATGGGAACAGTCGTCGGCATATACCGAGGTGGCGCAGCCTACGAGGTTGAGTTCGCGAAACCCTTCCGCACCGTCGCCACCGTTATGCCGGACGCCATTCGACATGCACGTGCCTGACGCTGACAAGGCGACGCTGGACCTCAAGACGCTCACCCATTACCTGCTGGTACCCGATCACCCCGAAGGAGGCCCGAGAGCTAAGGATCTCACGCTGATCCCGCGCCAAAAAGCGCCTTTTCGTTATCTTGTAGAGTTTGACTTCTGCTGCGACGAGCGTAAAATCACTGAAGAAGAGCGCGCTATGGTTGCGCTCAAAGGTATCGTAGGTAAGCGTCTGACTTATAGGTTGCTTAGTGGAGCGTGATGGCCGACGAACTGCGAAGCGGTCAGATTAAGCTGAGGGTCCATGGCGCGCAGGACACGAACAGCCGTGTCCGCGCGGCCGTTTTCGCTCGCCAGCTTACGGCACTTGTAAAGGCGCTAGAAACCGCTGATAAAATCGCTAATGGTGGCATACGTTTCGACTACGTCATTGCCGAACTCAAGAACGAGAGCGCCTCTGCCACTCTAACTGAAGTAGTGACATCCAAAAAGCCGCGAAAGAAATCAGGGGCCGACGTTCTTGGTGTCGCAATTGAGGGAATAAATAGTCTTGATCGCAACGCCATAGAGCAATACGGCGCGTGCCTTCCTTATATTGCTTCCATTGTCCGTGGGGTTTCGGAAGAGTTTTCCCATTCCGATCTCAGCATCGCGGGATTTAAGCCATTCCGTGTGGATGATTTCTTCCTGAAACAAGTTCAGCGTGCGCAAAAGATTGCAGCGCCGAAAGTGGAACGCCTTTACTCAGGCGTGGCGATTGGTACGTTTGATGGGACCATCAAAGAAGTTGATCTACGAGGTGACACTCCGCGCCTGAAGCTGATACTTCGAGCCGGGGGAAAGGAAATCGACTGCGTTTATTTCGGTGCTACATCTGAGCAAATCCGGGAAATTCTGGATCGTCGTGTTAGCGTGGAAGGGCGCGCCCACTATAATGGTCAGAGCGGTCTTCCTGAGCGCATCGAGATTCTAAGCCACAAAGAAGTTAAGGTAAACCCCGACATCCTGCGTTGGCGGGGAAAATTCAATGGCCTAATGGCCTCCGATTGGGATGACCCCGCCTAATGCCGGAATTAAGGAAAGCATTATTCTGGGACTCTTGCGTGTTCTATCGGTACCTGACCGAAAGCCCGGCAGAGTATGTGCGCGATATTGTGCAATACATACGCGACGCACAAGATGGGAAAATTGACATTCTATTTTCTACGATCACCCTAGCGGAAATTCGTCCTAGCGCACTCCGGCGGAGGGGCTACGATAATATTGACGAATTTTTTGACGATTTTGGTGGGGCGTTTCTGCCGATTGGCCCTACTCCAGAAATAATGAAGCGTGCCGCTATACTGAAAGACAGGCGGTATACACACGCTGTGAAAGACCCCCGACATATTGGGACACCGGATGCCATACAGCTCTTAACATGCCTCCATGCTGTGGAAGACCTTGATTACAAGGAAGTTGTTTTTCATACCATTCGACAATGGAGGCGGCAAAGGTTGGGAGGGGAAGTGCGTTCCTCTGCTGTCCTTTGAGGAATGGACGGCTGGGTGCAATGATGAGCCGCTGGTAGGACGAATCGCATCCATTAGTCGCACAAAACCGCTTTATCCAGAGCCACTGCTGCCAGAAGTTGAATAATGGCCGATCAGATCGACCAGCTCAAGGCCAGTATCCCTGAAACCGGCTTTAACAAGGGTGAAGCTGACTTTTGAGGAAAAGCTACTGCGCATCGCGAAGGTTAAGCCAAAGCCTGATGAGAATGCCGGATCGAAAGGTAGCAAAGCCCCGTAATAACCTTCGGGGCTTTGCCATTTGAAGCGGTCGCTCGTATCCAACTGAACTCCAAGATCGTCGATGGTGCCCCCAGTGGCAGTTCAACTTCTGATTTACCGTTTACCTCGTGTATAGGCTGGCTTTATCTGCTCAGTAAGTAAGGTTTTATAAAGTATAGCAATGCTTTAATAAGAGTCGGTCGCTTTCCATCGGGCATCCAATGAAGGGTTTTAGCCCGACCGTGGATTTTCGTCATACAGCCCAGACCGGCCCCGGCATCCGCCGGCACCCCTGAAGTTCTCCCCCCTTCCACCCCACGCCGCACAAAAATGTAGCGCAACGCCCTTGCGGGCGCCAAAAAGCGGGCGACCAATCATCTCCCGGCACCATTGCCGCTCCACCCCTCTTCGGACAGACCTTCTATGGCAGATTTCTTCCCGCGCTGGCCGCTCGCGACCGGCCCCGTCGTCCAGCCGGACGAGCGCCTTCCCTGGGGCTCGACCCTGACGCTCGGCGTCCAGCATCTCGTCGCCATGTCCGGCTCGACCATCCTCGGGCCGCTGCTGATGGGGTTCGATCCGAACCTCGCGGTGCTGTTCTCCGGCATCGGCACCCTGCTGTTCCTCGTGCTCACCGCCGGGCGGGTGCCGAGCTATCTGGGATCCTCCTTCTCCTTCATCGCCGTGGTGATCGCGGTGACCGGCTACAGCGGCCAGGGGCCGAACCCGAACATCGGGCCGGCGCTCGGCGGCATCATCGCGGCCGGCGTCGTCTATGTCCTGATCGGGCTGCTGGTGAGCTACACCAGCACCAGCTGGATCGAGCGGCTGATGCCGCCGGCGGTCACCGGTGCGGTCGGTGCGGCCATCGGCCTCAACCTGTCGCCGGTCGCGGTCAAGGGCATCGAGGGAAGCGGTCCGCACATCCTCGTCGCCCTGTTCACGCTGGTCGCCACCGCCCTCATCGCGGTCTATGCCCCGCTTGCCATCCGCCGGGTGTCGATCCTCGTCGGCATCGCCTCCGGCTATGTCTTCTATGTCGTGCTCGCCAACGGCATGGGCCTGCTGCCGCCGGTCAGCTTCGCCGAGCTGGACGCCGCCCCGTGGTTCGGCATGCCGGCCTTCCGCACGCCGACCTTCGATGCCGGCGCCATGGCGCTGGTCGCCCCCATCGCCTTCATCCTCGTCGCGGAGAATCTCGGCCACATCAAGGCCATCGGCGCGATGACCGGGCGCAACCTCGACCGCTTCATCGGTCGCGGCTTCATCGGCGACGGCATCGCCACCATCGTGTCCGGCAGCGGCGGCGGCACCGGCGTCACCACCTATGTCGAGAACATGGGCGTGATGGCGGTCACCCGCGTCTTCTCCACCCTGATCTTCGTCGTCGCCGCCGTCGCCGCCATCCTGCTGGGCTTCTCGCCGAAGTTCGGCGCCCTGCTGCGGACCATCCCGGCCCCGGTGCTGGGCGGGCTGGCGACCGTCGTCTTCGGCCTGATCGCCGCGGCGATGGTGCGGCTGTGGGTGGACAACCGCGTCGATTTCTCCGATCCGCGCAACCTCATCACCGTCGGCGTGACGCTGGTGCTCGGCGCCGGCAACTTCACCGTCACCGCCGGCGGCTTCTCCATCGGCGGCATCGGCACCGCCACCATCGCCGCGCTCGGCCTCTACCAGCTGCTCGGCATCGGCCGCCCGCGCGAGGCCGTCCGCACCGCCTCAGGCACGGACGGCGCGACGCTTCACTGACGGCACTCATCCCGCGCCGCCGCCCTTCCGGCAATTGCCGGTGACGGCGGCGGCGCGCCCGTCCTCCATGGACGCTGAGCCGGAGGCGTTTGCCGATTTCCCAATAGGCCGACACCTCTGTCGGCGTCATCCCCGCGAAGGTGGGGATCCAGGCCTATCCATTGGTTTTGCTTGGGAGATTCTGGATCCCCGCCTCCGCGGGGATGACGGTCGATCAGGGACGCGCTTGGCTTCGACAGCACACCAACCTCCAAGCTAGAGTTTGTGCTTTCCGCAGCGCCCCCAAATTTCACAAAAACTCTCCATTAAAGGACTAAAGTCCCATACCCTTTCCGCATTTGGTCCACCCACTTGCGGAGCCTTGCCATGCCTCTCGATCCCCGCAGCTTCACCGACGACAACTTCCCCCGTTGGGCCGAAGAGCCGCCGACCCCGTCCGAAGGCGCGCTGGTCCCCGGATCGCAGTTCCATGAAGAGCAATGGATCATGGCCGCCGGCATGCTGGCCCGCGGCAACAGCTTCCTTCAGGTCTCCCGCGCCATGGGGTGCAGCCGCACCACGCTGTGGCGGGCCTATTACGGCTCCAAGGACTTCCGTCACAGGGTGTGGTGGGAGCGGCAGGCGCTGAACCGCGAGGCGGAACTGCGGCTGTCCTCGCTGCGGGTGCTGGTGGCCGAGCAGATCGAGCGGCTGGTCACCTCGGGCGATCCCGCCACCGTGCGCTGGCTGGCCGAGCGGCTCGGCCTGTTCGCCGGCCTCGACAGGGCGGCTGCCAGGCGGCAGGACGCCAAACCAGACCAGCCGCCCGCCCCGAAACCGGTTCCCCGTCCTGAAGACCCGCCCGCCGTCACCGTCCCCGAACTCGACGACGACATCCCCGGCGCCATCCGCGAGCGCTGCCCGCCCAGCCCGGCCATGGTCGCCACCGTCATCGCCCAGCCGGAGGCGCAGGGGCCGAAGGGCGTCTTCCCCTGGACCGTCAACCAGTATGAGGACTACCCCAACCTCAACCCCGGCCCGGTGCCCCGCCGCGGTGCCGGCCCGTTCTCCGGGCGCCGGTAGCATGGAACAGTCGCCGGAACGCGTTCCACGCCGTTCCATCCCATCGCGACATACCCACCACCCCCCTTGAACCGCGCCCGTCCGATTGCTATTCGCCCTTCTTCGGCGGACACTCTCTCCACTTGCGGGAGCCGCGATTGAAAGGACGGGGTCCGTATGGACAAGCTGCATGCGATGCGCGTCTTCATCCGGGTGGTCGAGGCGAACAGCTTCTCGAAGGCGGCGGAAACGCTGGGGCTGCCGCGCGCCTCGGTGACGACGACCATCCAGAATCTGGAGGCGGCGCTGGGCGTGCGCCTGCTCCAGCGCACCACGCGCAAGCTCAACCTGACGCTGGACGGTGCCGCCTATCTGGAGGGCGCCAGCCGCATCCTGTCGGAAATCGACGAGATCGAATCCACCTTCACCAGCGCCCGCAAGACGCCGCGCGGCCGGTTGCGGGTGGACATGCCGGGCTCCATCGGTCGGCTGGTCATCATCCCCTCGATCCACGAATTCCACGCCAAATACCCCGACATCGAGCTGATGCTGGGGCTGGGCGACCGCCCCATCGATCTGGTGCAGGAGGGGGTGGACTGCGTCGTCCGCGTCGGCGAGCTTGCCGATTCAAGCCTGCTGGCCCGCCGGATCGGCGCCATCCAGCAGGTCACCTGCGCCAGCCCGGCCTATCTCGCCGAGCATGGCGTGCCGAAGACCATCGAGGATCTCGAACGCCACATCGCGGTGAATTATTTCAGCAACCGCACCGGGCGCAACCTGGAGCTCAGCTTCCGCCGCGACGAAGAGGTGGTCGACATCGCCATGAAGGGCGTCATCTCCGTCAACGACGCCGACGCCTATGTCACCTGCGGGCTGGAAGGGCAGGGCATCCTGCAACCCGGCCGCTTCATGGTTCTGCCGCACCTGCGCAGCGGCGCCCTGCGCGAGATCCTGCCGGACTGGCGGCCGCCGCGGATGCCGATCTCCGCCGTCTATCCGCAGAACCGCCACCTGTCGCCGAAGGTGCGGGTCTTCGTCGACTGGCTGGCCGAACTGTTCGAGCGCTGCCCGCTGCTCCAGGGCGAGGATCTGCCGGGCGACCTGTGCGAGCAGCAGAAGGCGCCGATGGAGCGGGAGGGGGTGAGCGAGTGCGTGATGATGTGAGGCTCAGCCGGCCTTTTCCATCAGGGCCCGGTACGCCATCTGGTCCTCGTGCATCCGCAGGAACACGGCGTATTTGGCGTCGTGATAGGCCCGCAACGGCCCCTCGGCCGGCGTGATGCGGCGGCCGGCGCGGCTCATCCCGGCCATGCCGGCGGCGATGTCGGGGAAGGCGCCGCCCGCCACCGCCCCCAGCACCGCGGCGCCCAGCAGCACCGCCTCCGGTTCCTCCGGCAGGACCAGGGTGCAGCCGGTGGCGTCGGCATGGGCCTCCAGGAACACCGGGTTCCTGGTGCCGCCGCCGCAGGCGAGGATGGTGTCGATGGCATAGCCGCGGCCGTTCATCGCCGCGACGATGTGCCGGGTGCCGTAGGCCACCGCCTGCACCGTCGCCAGATAGAGCAGCGCCAGATCCTCCAGCCCGTCCGACAGCCGCAGCCCGCTGATCGCGCCGCGCAGGCTGGCGTCCGCCCGCGGCGAGCGGTTGCCGTGGAAGTCGGGCAGCACATGCAGGTTGCGGGTCAGCATCGCCACCGGCCCGCCGCTGCGTTCGGCAAGATCCGCCAGCTCCTCGTTCAGCAGCTGGTAGACCGTGGTGCCGCGCCGCTGGGCCTCAAGGGCAAGCTCGCCATGGCGGGGATGGCCCTGCACCACATGGTCGATCAAGGCGCCGGTCGCCGACTGCCCGCCCTCGTTCAGCCACAGCCCCGGCAGCATGGCCGAATGGTAAGGCCCCCAGACGCCGGGGATGAAGCGCGCGGCACCGGGGCTCATCACCATATGGCAGCTCGACGTGCCGCCGATCAGCGCCAGCCGCCGGTCGAAATCGACGCTGCCCGCCGCCTCCAGCGGCACCCCGATCACCCCGATCCCGCCGGCATGGGCGTCGATCATCGAGGTGCCGACCGCGATGCCCGGCGTCAGCCCAAGCTCGCGCGCCGCCTCAAGGCTCAGCCCGCCGGCGACGGCGCTGCCGACCTTGCCGACCTCGGTGCCAATGCGGGCATGCCCCTCATCGACCAGATCGCCCAACCCGATGGCGCGGAGATAGCCGTCGTCCCACCGCCCCTCATGCCCCAGATAGGTCCATTTGCACACCAAGGAGCACAGCGACCGCCGCGCCGACCCGGTCGCCCGCCAGGTCAGGAAGTCCGGCAGATCGAAGAAATGGGCGGCCCGGCTCCAGCTTTGCGGAAGCCTCTCCTTCAGCCACAGCAGCTTCGGCGTCTGCATCTCCGGCGACAGCCGGCCGCCGACATAGCGCAGCACCTCATGGCCGCCGGCATTGATGCGGTCGGTCTGCTCGATGGCGCGGTGGTCCATCCAGACGATGACGTTGCGGGAATCGTCGCCCTCCGGATCGACCGTCACCGGCCGCCCGGCGGCATCGAGCACCACCAGCGAACAGGTGGCGTCGAAGCCGATGCCGACCACCTCCGGCGTCTCGGCGCAGGTCGCCAGCGCCTCCTGCACCGCGGCGCAGACGGCGGCCCAGATGTCGTCGGAGGACTGCTCCGCCCACTCCGGATCGGGCTTCCACATCCGGATCGGGCGGGCGGCGGCGGCCAGCCGGCGGCCGGCAAGGTCGAAGATGCCGGCGCGGGCGCTGCCGGTCCCCACATCCACCCCGATCACGGCGCGTGTCATGGTGTGTTCCCTTTCCGACCCTTACAGGGTGGCGCAGAAGGCCTCGAACGCCTCGCGGCTGGCATAGGATTTCTGGGTGCCCGGCCGGGTGATGCTGTCGGCGGCATAGCGCACCGCCATGTGCAGCGCCGCGTCCAGATCGCGGTTCTCGACGTAATAGCGGGCGAAGCTGCCGATGAAGGCATCGCCGGCCCCGGTGGTGTCGACCGGCGTCACCCGCACCGGCTCGATCCGCCGCGTCTCCTCGCCCTTGGTCACCAGGAGCGCGCCGCGGGCGCCCAAGGTGACGATCACCGTGCGGATGCCGCGCCCGATCAGCGCGCGCGCCGCCGTCTCGGCCTCCGCCTCCGAAGTCACCGGCAGACCGGAGATGGTCGCCAGCTCGGTCTGGTTCGGCACCAGGAAAGTGACCTGCTCGATCCGCTTCGGGTCGAGATCGGTCGGCGCCGGGGCCGGGTTCAGCAGGGTCTCGATGCCGTGCCGCGCGCCGAAATCGATGGTGTGGTAGATCGTCTCCAGCGGGACTTCCAACTGCATGACGATCAGGTCGCAGCCCTTCAGGTCTTCCGCCGCGCGGTCGATGTCGGCCGGCGACAGCAGGGCGTTGGCACCCTTGATGATCAGGATGCTGTTCTCGCCCGACGGCTCGACGAAGATGGGGGCGACGCCGCTGGACGTGCCGGGCACCCGCTCGACATGGCGGGTGTCGATGCCGGACTCCTCGAAGTTGCGGATGGTGTTGTCGGCGAAGATGTCGTCGCCGACCTTGGTGACCATCATCACCTCGGCCCCCAGCCGGGCGGCGGCGATGGCCTGGTTGGCGCCCTTGCCGCCACAGCCCATCTCGAAGCGCGGCGCCTCGATGGTCTCGCCGGGGCCGGGCATGCGGGCGGTGTAGGTGATCAGGTCGACCATGTTGCTGCCGACCACGGCGATCTTGCCCATCTTCGGTATCTCCTTGTCACTGCGCCCTAACTCACAGCGCCCGGATGGCGCATTCCTCGGCTTCGGCCTCGTCGGCGGTCAGATAGCCCAGCCGCACCGAAAAGCGCCGGGTCTCGCCGCCCGCCAGCGTCTGGACATTGCCCTTCGCGCTCTCTGCGCTGTAGCCCTCCGGCTCGCAGGTGGAGGGCAGGGCGAAGGCGCAGACCTTCTGGTCGCTGTTGACCAGCACCCAGCGTACCGTCTTGGGGAACTCGCGCGTGCTGTAGGCGATGTGGAAGGCGTCGCCCTCGCGCCGCCGCATCATCACCGCGGTGCCGCCCTCCTCGTCGGTGCGCAGGCCGCGGATGTAGAAGACCTGCTCCGGGTCGTAGCGTCCAGGCGCGTCCAGCACCTCCATCACCGCCGGATCGCGGGCGAGGTCGGCCAGCAGCGCGTCATAGGCCGGGCTGCGCGGCACATGGGCCGGCACCACCGTGCGCACCGCCGTCGCCTCCGGCGTGAAGGGGGCGGGCTGGACGATGCGGGCACCCTCGGCGAAGGCGAAATTGACGTGGCACATGTACATCAGGTCCATGGCTGCACCCGACAGGTTCTCCACCGCCATGCCGATGTCAAACAGGGCGGAGCCGGGGCGCAGCACCACGCGCGGCCGGGCGACGTAATGAGCGCCGAAACCCATCACATACTCGCGCCGGCCGGTAACGGCCATATAGGAGCCTTCGTCGTCCTCCCCCACCTCCAGCCCGGCGGAATCCATCGGTGCGCAGGGCATCTCGCCATGCAGAAGGTGGCTGTCCTGCGGGCCGGGGCAGCCGTTGCGCAGCAGCCCGGAATGGAAGGCGAAGCAGCCATAGGTGCCGACGATCTCGGTGGCGGGCCGTGGCATGTCGAACATGTTCGCCATGGTCAGGTCAACCCCGTCGAACACGGCGTCCCAGACCATCTGGCCGTAATAGGGCAGCACCACCAGATGCCCGCGCCGGTTCGACAGCCGCACCGCCTCGATCCCGCTGTCGTAGCGGAACAGGCTGGCGGTCATGCCGTGCGCCTCGGCGACCGGGCGTTCGGCCTCGCCGAAGAAGCTTTTGCGGAAATGGATTGCGGTTCGGACGCTCATGGGATTTCCTCCCTATCGGAAGCTGGCCTGGAAACCGGTTAGCGGGTGCGGTTCTTGTAGGCGTTGATGGCGATGACCAGCAGAAGGAACGCGCCCCAGATGAAATCGATCAGGTGGTTGGAGAAGCGCAGGATCTGGAAGCCGCTCGACAGCAGCATCAGCGCCGCCACCGCGATGGTGATGCCCAGCACCGTGCCGCGCCCACCCGCCGGGTTGGTGCCGCCCAGCACGGCGATCAGAACCGCCTGCAACAGGTACGAGGTGCCGTAATCCGACTTCGCCGCATTGGTCCGCCCCGACAGGATGATCCCGGCGACCGAGGCCAGCACGCCGGTCAGCATGTAGCTGTACAGCACCATCCGTTCCCGCTTCAGCCCGGCGAACAGCGCCGCCTTCGGGTTGGTGCCGATCAGCATCAGGTTGATGCCGAGCGCGGTGCGGCTCAAGACGAAGGCGATCAGCGCGGCGATCACGGCGAACAGCACGAAGGGCGTCGCCAGCCCCAGGATCTTGCCGTTGCCGAGGAAGGCCCAGGCGGTGGGGAAGCCGACGATGGCCGGCCCGCCAGTCAACACGATGGCGAGCCCGGTGAAGACCTGCCCCGTCCCCAGCGTCGCCAGGATCGGCGTGATGCCGAGGCGCGTGATCAGCAGCCCGTTGACCGTCCCGGCGACCAGCCCGGTGCCGAGCGCGATCACCCCGCCGAGCAGGACGGTCAGGATGCCGGCGTCGGCGATGCCGGCGGCCCCCGCCATCTTGTGGAACAGCACGCCGGCCAGGATGCCCGACAAATTGGCGACCCCCACCACCGACAGGTCGATGCCGCCGGTCAGCATGGCGATCATCATCGCGATGGAGAGCAGACCCAGTTCGGGGAAGATGTAGGTGATCGATTCGAAGTTGTAGTAGCGCAGGAACTTGTCCGGGCTGAGCGCCGTCATCACGGCGAAGATCAGCACCGTCATCACCAGCAGCTGGACGATGTTGTTGTCGCGGTTGATCAGGCTGCGGATGTTCATTTGTGCCTTCATGCTCCCGCCTCCTCAGGCCGCCCGGCGGCGGTCGCGCCACGCCGACAGGGCGGTCGCGGCGATGACGATCAGACCCACGACGACGAGCTGCCAGGTGGTGTCCACGCGCATGATGATCAGGCTGTTCTTGACCATCACCAGCATGAAGACACCGAGCATGGTGCCGAGCACGCTGCCCCGTCCGCCGAAGATCGACGCTCCGCCCAGCACCACCGCGGCGATGACGTCCAGCTCCAGCCCGACGAAGTCGCGCGGGTTGGCCAGCCAGATCATGCCGCTGTGCAGCAGCCCGGCGAAACCGGCCAGCGCGCCGGCGACGCAGTAGATGAAGAAGATGGTCTTGCGCAGGTCGAAGCCGGCGCGCCGCGCCGCCTCCGGATCGCCGCCCAGCGCGTAGGCGCTGCGGCCGATCATGGTGTAGCGCAGCACCAGATGCATGGCGAGCGCCAGCCCGAGATAGATCAGCACCATCGCCGTCAGGCCGTAGGTGGTGCCGTCGGCCTTGGTGACGCTGACCACGTCGGTGCGGGCGAAGTCGATCAGCGCGGTCGGCATCTTGTTGATGTTGATCATGCTGGTGCCGACGACGCCCAGCAGGAAGCCGCGCACCATGGCGCTGGTGCCCAGCGTCACGATCAGCGGGATCATGCGGAACTTGTAGACGAAGAAGCCGTTCACCGCGCCGAATGCCAGCCCCATCAGGGTGGCGGCCAGCAGCGGCAGCACGACGCCGTTGTAGCCCAGCGCCAGCATGCCCTTGATCGTCAGATACATGGCGGCGACGGCGAAGGCCGGGAACGACACGTCGATGCCGCCGGAGATCAGCACCAGCAGAACGCCCATCGCCATGATGCCGATGATCACGTTGCTGCGCATCAGGCTGAAGAGGTTGTCGAGCTGCCAGAAGGCGGGGTTGATCGTGCCGATGAGGACCATGGCGAGCAGCAGGATGCCCGCGATGACCGTTTCCGACCGGCGGAGCAGGGCCATCGGTTCCTCCCTCAGGTAAAGGTCTTGAGCCGGTCGCTGACCGTCTCTTCGGTGACGGCGGCGGCGGGCAGATCCTCGATGAAGCGCCCGCGATGCATCAGCACGATGCGGTTGCAGTTCTGCACCAGCTCCAGCACGTCGTCGGAGATCATCAGGACGGCGAGGCCATGATGCTGCGCCAGCTCGCGGATCTTGGCGTGGATTTCCGCCTTCGACCCGACATCGACGCCGACGGTCGGGCCGTTCAGGATCAGCACGCGGGCGTCGGTCAGCAGCCAGCGGGCCAGCACCACGCGCTGCTGGTTTCCGCCCGACAGCTGCATCACCGGCTTCTCGGCGGTGGGGGTGGCGATCTGCATGGCACGGACCATGCCCTGCGTCATCTCCTCGGCTCGCTCGCGGTCGATCACCAGTTTCGGCGCCAGCCGCTCGTAGGAGGTGGCGAGCATGTTGCGCTTGATGCTCTGCGGCAGGAACAGCCCTTCGCTCAGCCGGTCCTCCGGCACATAGGCGATGCCGGCGGCGATGGCCTCCTGGGTCGTGCGCAGCCTCACCGGCGCGCCGTCGATCAGGATTTCGCCCTCGTAGCGCGGCACCATGCCGAACAGCGCCAGGGCCAGATCGGTGCGACCGGAACCGAGCAGGCCCGACAGCCCGACGATCTCGCCCGGCCGGATGGCGAGGCTCAATTCCTCGCATTTGCCGGGCACGGTCAGGCCGCGGATCTCCAGCCTCGGCACCGGCGGCGGGCCAGGTGGCGGGGTCCAGGCATAGGGTTGGTTGAGGATGTCGCCGCCGGTCATGTGGCGGGTGATCAGCGCCTCGTCGAAGTCGCCGGTCGGCCCCTCCGCCACCTTGCGGCCGTTGCGGATCACGGTGATGCGCTCGCTGATCTCCAGCATCTCGCGCATCTTGTGGCTGACGAACAGGATGGCGATGCCGCGCGCCTGGATGTCGCGGACGATGCGGAACAGCGTCTCGACCTCCTTGCGGGTCAAGGCCGTGGTCGGCTCGTCCATGATGATCAGGCGGGCATCCGACATCAGCGCGCGGGCGATGGCGACCAGCTGCTTGCCGGCGGTCGGCAGCGATGCGACCTCGGCATCGAGATCCAGCTCCACGCCCAGCCGGTCGACCGCCTTGCGGGCGATGGCGCGGGTGCGCCGCCAGTTCATCAGCCGCCGCTTCTCGCCGAGATGGACGTTCATCGCCAGATTCTCGGCGACGGTCAGGTTTCCGAACAGGGAGAAATCCTGGTAGATGACCTGGACGCCGTGGGCGATGGCCTCGATCGGCGTCATCGCCGCGATCGGCTTGCCGTCGATCAGGATTTCGCCGCCGTCCGGCCGGTAGACGCCGGACATGATCTTGATGACGGTGGATTTGCCCGACCCGTTCTCGCCGGCCAGGCAATGGATCTCGCCGGGCTTGATGACCAGCGACATGGCGTCCAGCGCCACGACGCCGGCAAACACCTTCCGGATGTTCCGGAGTTCGATGAAACCGTCCGACATGTCTTCCGCCCGGCGGTTCGAGGAAAGGATGAAGACGCGGGCGCCGGCCGCCGTTCCCGGCCGCCNCCCCCGCCCCTGGGTCGTCAGAAGTCGTAGGAGCCCATGTTCTCCTTGGTGACGCCGACCCAGCCCTGGCCGTACAGCAGGTTGGCCTTGGCCCCCTGCGGCGTGGTCAGGGCGGTGTAGCCGGGCAGGCCGAGGTTCAGGCCGGCCTTGATCTGGTCCTTCTTGCCGTCCAGCGCCATCACCGCCAGCATGTTCATGGCATAGCCGGCGACCGCCGGATCCCAGAACTGGATGTACTGGATGTCGCCCTGGGTCAGATACTGGCCGGCCACCGAGACCAGACCGGTGCCGGAGAAGAACAGCTTGTTCTTCAGGCCGCGTTCCGCCACCAGACGGCCGGCTCCGGCCGAGGTCGGCATCGGACCGCCGACGATCCCCTTCAGGTCGGGGTAGGTCGTCAGGACTTCCTTCAGCTTGTTGTAGTCGGTGTTGGCGTCGTCATAGGTCTCCAGACGGTTGGTCACCATCTGCATCTTCGGGAAATGTTCCTTCTGATAGGCGACGGCGCCGTCGATCCACTCGTTCTGCGACTTCGAGGTCAGGCTGCCGACGGTGCAGACATACTTGCCCTCGCCGCCCATCGCCTTGCCCAGCACTTCCATCAGCTTGGCGCCGTAGGCGAAGTTGTCGAAGGCCTCCAGCACATAGTCGGCGTTCTGGATGTTCGACGCCTCATGCGCGATCACCACGATGCCGCGGTCGCGCGCCTTCTTCAGCACCGGCTCCACCGCCTCGACCGAGAAGGGGACGATGGCGATGGCGTCGACGCCCTGGGCGATCAGGTTCTCGACCAGCTGGACCTGCGCCGCCGCGTCGGCTTGGCTCGGCCCCACCATCCAGGTGTCGTGGCCGGTGTCGCTGGCGAACTGCTTCACGCCATCGCGCATCCGGTCGAACCAGGCGATGCCGTCGACCTTCACCACGGTGGCGATGGTGTATTTCTTCTTGGTGGCGTCGGCCTTCAGCGTCTTGACGGCATCCGGGGTCGGAACCGGATCGGCGGCCATCGCCGGCCCGGCGACCAGCGATGCGGCGACGATGAGCGAGGACAGCAATTTCTTCATGTCGGCGTGACTCCCATGAGAGGCGATTCGCACGGCACGGCGGGGACGGAACTCCGCAACCCGCCGGCAGCACCGGGGTGTTTGCCACCCCCTCCGCGTTCCGTTTTTGGTGATGCCGTGCCGGGCGGGACGGACGGAACTCCCGCCCGACCGGCACGCTACGCTACGTGTGCGAAGCTGGCTGCCTCAGCCGCCGATGATCGCCACGCTGGCGCTGGCGCCGATGCGCGAGGCACCGGCCGCGATCATGCGGCGGGCGTCCTCGGTGGTCCGCACGCCGCCCGACGCCTTGACGCCCATGCCGTCGCCGACGGTCTGGCGCATCAGCGCCACGTCCTCGGCGGTGGCACCGCCCCCGGCGAAGCCGGTGGAGGTCTTGACGAAATCGGCCCCGGCCTCCTGCGACAGGCGGCAGGCCAGGATCTTCTCCTCGTCGGTGAGCAGGCTGGTCTCGATGATGACCTTCAGCAGGGCGTCGCCGCAGGCTTGGCGGACCTCGGCGATGTCGTCGCGCACGGCGGATACTTGGCCGGCTTTCAGCAGGCCGATGGGGATCACCATGTCGACCTCGCGGGCGCCATGGCGGACCACCCACTCGGCCTCGTCCGCCTTGATCGCCGAAGGATCGGCGCCGAAGGGGAAGCAGATGACGGCGCAGGGCGCCACCGGCGATCCGGCCAGCCGTTCGGTCACCAGCGGGATGAAGACGGGGTTGACGCAGACCGCCTTGAAGGCGTGCGCACGCGCCTCGTCGCACAGCCGCTCGACCTCGGCGGGCTGGGCATCGGGGCGCAACAGGGTATGGTCGATGAACGGAGCCAGACCGGCAGGCTCCGCCGGAACGCTGGGTATCGGCATCTTGGTCCTCCCGGGGAGCCCCTTGTCCTTTGGAGCTCTCCTCGATTATCGCCGGGATGCCGACACCGCTTCAGAATTCCCCTTTGGGAGAGTCTTGCGATGTTAACATCCTAACATTTTCTGAAAGGATAGTTTCACGCTGTCGCGCGCTGTGTCAAGATCAATGCACGCGATTGTGATCTTGACCACGGCCCTCCTGTTCAAGGTTTTGCGCCATTGGGATTAACCCGTCTGGATTGTAAGGTGCGGCCGCTGGCAGGAAGGGCGGAAACGGTGCGGAATGCAGACATGTCGATGAGAAAGGCCGAGCGTCTGAATCGGTTGCAGTCCGCCCTGGATGCCGGCGGCTATCTTCGGCTGAAGGATGCGGCGCGGCTGCTGGGCGTGTCGGAAATGACGGTGCGGCGCGACATCGCGTCCTGCGGGGGACGATTCGCCTATCTCGGCGGCTACATCGCCGGCGGGCTGGAGAGCGCAGGCGGCATGGGCTACATCCTGGACCGCGAGCGGGACGCCCATATCGAGATGAAGCGCACCGCCTGCGAGGCGGCGGCAAGCCTGCTGAAGCCGGGCGAAACGGTTTTCATCGATTGCGGCACCACCACCACCCATCTCGCCAGCCGAATCCCGGCCGACAGCCAGATCACCGTGGTCTGTTACGCGATGAACATTGCGGAGATCGTCTGCAAGAAGCCCGGCGTGCGCGTGGTCATGCTGGGCGGCCTTTACCACGCCTCCTCGGCCTCCTTCTCCAGTCCGGAATCGCTGGAGATGCTGCGCGGCATCGGCATCAACACCGCCTTCATCTCGGCCGGCGGCGTGCACGAGTCGCTGGGGATCAGCTGCTCCAACTTCCATGAGGTGGAGATCAAGCAGACGGCCATCGCCAACGCGGTGACCAGGGCGCTTGTCATCGACAGCAGCAAGTTCGATCAGGTCAAGCCGGCCTTCTTCGCCAAACTCGACAGTTTCGATTTCCTGTGTTGCGACGACGGATTGGACGCTGCAAGGTCGGAACGGTTGACCGCCGCCGGGGTGCGCATCGTGCTGGCCTGACGCCAGGACTCAGGTGCCGGGGGCCAGCGCCCGGTGGCCGGCATGGAGGCTGTCGATGATCGCCTGCCCGCGCTCCAGCAGATAGCCGCGCAACTGTGCATGGACCGGCAGCAGTGGCAGGCTGCGGCGGTGGGCGATGTACCACGACCGCATCAGCGGCAGTCCCTCCACCTTCAGCTCGCGCAACATGCCCAGTGCCAGCTCCAGACTCACGGTGTGGCGGGACAGCAGGGCGACACCGATTCCGGCCATCACCGCCTGCTTGATCGTCTCGTTGCTGCTGGATGTCATGACGATGCGCGGGGAGAAGCCCTGGCCCTGGAAATAGGCATCGGTGAGCGCCCGCGTGCCGGCCCCTTCCTCCCGCGCGATGAAGTCGCTGTCGGCCAGGTCGGACAGGCGGAGTGTCGGGGCCTGGGCCAGCGGATGGCCCGGCGCGCAGATGATGATGCTGGGATGGCGGGCGAACGGTTCGGCCAGCAACTCGTCCGCATCCAAGGGTCGGCCCATGATGGCAAGATCGACCTCGCCCTTCGCCACCATCGCATTCACTTCGCGCCGGTTGCCATCCTGGAGATGGATGGACACGCCCGGCCGCTCCGCCTGGAAGCGGGACACCATGTGCGGGGCGATGTATTTGGCGGTGCTGACCAGCCCGATGGTGACGTTGCCGCCGGTAACCCCCTTCAGCGCCTGCATACGCCGGTCCGCATTGTCCAGCGCCTGGAGGATCAGCGTCGCATGTTCCAGCAGGTCGCGCCCCGCCTCCGTCAGCACGACGCCCCGGCCGACCCGCTCGAACAGTGGAAAGCCGCAATGGCCCTCCACCTGCTTGATCTGGAACGAGACCGCGCCGGGCGTCAGGCCGAACTGTTCCGCCACGCGGGCGAAGGACAGGCTGCAGGCGGCGGCGGTAAAAATCTGGAGCTGGCGCAGAGTGGCGTGCTGGATGGTCATCGGCTGGCGTCATGCACGAGGAATACCTATCCATACTGTGCTGTGTATTTGAATTTTCCTCAATAGTACGTAGGGCTAACGTTTTCGTCGAACGAACCGAACGTCACCGACGAGGTGAGGACGATGAATTACGTATCGACAACGCTCCCCCCTGATCAGAAGGCCGGCGACGCGGTCGTCAGCGACCCCAAGGCCCGCTACCGGCCCGGTGTGCTGAAATACCGGCAGATGGGCTACTGGGAGCCGGACTATGAGCCGAAGGACACCGATATTCTCGCCGTCTTCCGCATCACGCCGCAGGATGGCGTCGATCCGGAGGAAGCGGCGGCAGCTGTTGCCGGCGAGAGTTCCACCGCCACCTGGACCGTGGTTTGGACCGACCGCCTGACCGACTGCGAGCGCTATCGCGCCAAGGCCTTCCGCGTCGACCCGGTGCCCGGCATGTCCGGCCAGTATTTCGCCTACATCGCCTATGAACTCGACCTGTTCGAGGAAGGGTCGATCGCCAACCTGACCGCGTCGATCATCGGCAACGTCTTCGGCTTCAAGCCTCTGAAGGGTCTGCGGTTGGAGGATATGCGAATCCCCATCGCCTATCTGAAAACCTTCCAGGGGCCGGCGACCGGCATCGTGGTGGAGCGCGAGCGGCTGAACAATTTCGGCCGGCCGTTGCTGGGCGCCACCATGAAGCCGAAGCTGGGCCTGTCCGGCCGCAACTATGGCCGCGTGGTGTATGAGGCGCTGAAGGGTGGGCTCGATTTCACCAAGGACGACGAGAACATCAACTCGCAGCCCTTCATGCACTGGCGCGACCGCTTCCTCTACTGCATGGAGGGGGTGAACCGTGCCACTGCCGAGACTGGGGAAATCAAGGGTACCTACCTGAATGTCACCGCCGCCACCATGGAGGACATGTACGAGCGCGCCGAGTTCGCCAAAGAACTGGGCAGCGTCATCGTCATGATCGATCTGGTGATCGGCTATACCGCGATCCAGTCGATGGCGAAATGGGCGCGGCGCAATGACATGATCCTGCATCTGCACCGCGCCGGCCATTCCACCTACACAAGGCAGAAGAACCACGGCGTGTCGTTCCGCGTCATCGCCAAGTGGATGCGCATGGCCGGCGTCGACCACATCCATGCCGGCACTGTCGTTGGCAAGCTGGAGGGCGATCCCAACGTCATCCGCGGCATCTACGACACCTGCCGCGAAACCCATGTTCCACAGAATCTCCAGCACGGCATTTTCTTCGACCAGTCCTGGGCCGGTCTGAAACGGATGATGCCGGTGGCGTCCGGCGGCATCCATGCCGGGCAGATGCACCAACTGCTGACCTATCTGGGCGAGGACGTGATCCTGCAGTTCGGCGGCGGCACCATCGGCCATCCCGACGGCATTCAGGCCGGTGCCACCGCCAACCGTGTCGCTCTGGAAACGATGGTCAAGGCCCGCAACGAGGGCCGCGACATCTGGAACGAGGGGCCGGAAATCCTGCGCGAGGCCGCCCGCTGGTGCGCTCCGCTGCGTGCGGCGCTCGACACCTGGAAGGACGTGACCTTCGATTACGCCTCCACCGACAGCGTCGATTACGTCCCCACCCCCACACCGGCAATGTAAAGGAGCGCTTCCCATGCGACTGACCCAGGGCCAGTTCTCCTTCCTGCCGGATTTGACGGACGAGGAGATCACCAAACAGGTGCAATACGCCCTCGACCAGGGCTGGGCCGTGGCGGTGGAGTTCACCGACGACCCGCACCCGCGCAACAGCTATTGGACGATGTGGGGCAACCCCATGTTCGACCTGCGCGACGCCAAGGGCGTGACGATGGAGATCGACGCCTGCCGCACTGCGCATCCCGAGCAGTATGTGAAGGTTCTCGCCTTCGACAGTTCGCACGGCTTCGAGACGGTGCGCATGTCGTTCCTGATCAACCGCCCGGCGGAGGAGCCCGGTTTCGAACTGTTGCGGTCGGAGGGACCGGGGCGGCGCATCGGCTACACG
The DNA here is from genome assembly GCF_049472615.1 of Azospirillum sp. 11R-A. NCBI lineage: Bacteria > Pseudomonadati > Pseudomonadota > Alphaproteobacteria > Rhodospirillales > Azospirillaceae > Azospirillum > Azospirillum sp. 11R-A. The sequence goes on from NZ_JBCEBL010000013.1 coordinate 129,123, forward strand.
GTGCGCAGCTATGCCACCGGCCGCCCCGCCGGGCAGCGCTATGGCGGGGAGACCCGTCATGAACCGTGAGCTTGGGTCAGGATATCTGCTTGCTCCTTCAATCCTCTCCGCCGACTTCGCACGGCTGGGCGAGGAGGTGGAGCGGGTGGTGGAGGCGGGGTGCGAATTCATCCATGTCGACGTGATGGACAATCATTATGTCCCCAACCTGACCATCGGTCCGTTGGTCTGCGCCGCCATCCGTCCGCACACCCGTGCCATCCTCGACATCCATTTGATGGTGCGTCCGGTCGATGCACTGGTGCCGCTGTTCGCCAAGGCCGGTGCAGACATCATCAGTTTCCACCCCGAGGCATCGGACCATCCCGACCGAACCCTGGCGCTGATCCGTGAGCACGGCTGCCGCGCCGGTTTGGCGTTGAACCCGGCGACGCCGCTGGCCCATCTCGACCATGTGATGGACCGGCTGGACCTGATCCTCGTCATGTCGGTCAATCCCGGCTTCGGCGGCCAGTCCTTCATCCCCTCCGCGTTCGAGAAGATCGCCGAAGTCCGCCGCCGGATCGACCGCCACCGCGAGCGTACCGGCCGCGACATCCGGCTGGAGGTGGACGGCGGCATCAAGCCTGACAACATCCACGCCGTGGCCGATGCCGGCGCCGACATCTTCGTCGCCGGATCCGCCATCTTCGGCGCGGCGGATGCCGACGGTGGCTATCGCGGCGTGGTCGGGCGGATGCGCGCCGCCCTGATGGCCGAACCGGAATGGAGGGCGGCATGAGCGGGGCCGCCGGCCTTCTCGACCAGGAGACCCGTGACCGGCCGTCCGACGCTCCGTCCGTCGATCTCGACGCGCTTTACCGGGAGTCCGGCATCGGCGGAATGCTGGCGGGGATGGATCGCGACCTTATCGGGTTGAAGCCGGTGAAGACCCGCATCCGCGAGATCGCCGCCCTGCTGCTGGTGGAACGCGCCCGCCGCAGCATCGGCCTCCGGGCGGAGCCGCCGTCGCTGCACATGTGCTTCACCGGCAATCCCGGCACCGGCAAGACCAGTGTGGCGCGGCGCATGGCCGGGCTTCTCCATGGGCTGGGCTACATCCGCCGCGACCATGTGGTCAGCGTCACCCGTGACGATCTGGTCGGCCAGTATATCGGCCACACGGCACCCAAGACGAAGGAGGTGCTGAAGCGCGCCATGGGCGGCGTGCTGTTCATCGACGAGGCCTATTACCTCTACCGGCCTGAGAACGAACGCGATTACGGCCAGGAAGCCATCGAAATCCTGCTTCAGGTGATGGAGGACAGCCGCGACGACCTCGTGGTGATCCTCGCCGGCTACCGCGACCGCATGGAGGTCTTTTTCCGCTCCAATCCCGGCATGGCGTCGCGCATCGCCCACCATGTCGATTTCCCCGACTACGAGGCGGAAGAGCTGCTGGAGATCGCCCGGCTGATGACGGCGGGCATGCAGTACCGCCTGGCGCCGGAGGCGGAGCGGGCGATGGCCGACTACATCCTGCGCCGCATGGTCCAGCCTCGCTTCGCCAACGCCCGCTCCATCCGCAACGCGCTGGACCGCGCCCGCCTGCGACAGGCCAACCGCCTGTTCGAAGCGCGCGGCAGCGCCATCGCCGCCGACGACCTGCTGACCATCGCCGAGGAGGACATCCGCCAAAGCCGCGTCTTCACACAATAGGCCGGCAGCAAGCCGGCCGCACATAACACCGAGAGAGGGGGAACCGATGCCGCACCGTCACACCACCTTCAGCAAATTCATCATCGAGGACCAGCGCCGCCGTGGCGGGGCCGACACCGACCTGACGGCCCTGCTCAACGACGTGCAGACCGCGTGCAAGTTCATCGCCAGCGCCGCCGCCCGCGGATCGCTGGCTCCGTCCGCTGGCCAGCCGGCGGTTCCGGCTCCCGAACCCGGCGTCAACGTTCATGGCGAGACGCAGAAGCCGCTCGACCTGATCGCCAACGAGATCATGCTGCGCACCTGCGAGTATGGCGGCAAGCTCTGCGGCATGGCGTCGGAGGAGATGGAGGAGCCCTACCGCATCCCCCGCGAATATCCGCGCGGCCGCTATCTGCTGGCCTTCGATCCGCTGGACGGCTCGTCGAACGTCGACGTCAATCTGACCGTCGGTACCATCTTCTCCATCCTCAAGGCGCCCGATGGTGTGGACGAGCCGGAAGTGGAGCATTTCCTGCAGCCCGGCACGCAACAGGTGGCGGCCGGCTTCGCCCTCTACGGTCCGGCCGACATGATCATCGCCACCTTCGGCGAGGGCGTGCACGGCTTCACGCTCGACCGCGAAATCGGCGCCTACACTCTGACACACCCGGACATGCGCATCCCCGACCATGTCTGCGAGTTCGCCATCAACAGCTCCAACGCCCGTTTCTGGGAGCCGCCGGTCCGCATGTATGTCGAGGAATGCATCAAGGGCAGTTCCGGCCCGCGCGAAGCGGATTTCAACATGCGCTGGATCGCGTCCCTGGTGGCGGAGGTCTACCGCATCCTGATCCGCGGCGGCGTTTTCCTCTATCCGCGCGACGCCAGACCGACCCACAAGCCGGGCAGGCTGCGCCTTCTCTACGAGGCCAACCCCATTGCCATGCTGGTGGAGCAGGCGGGCGGGGCGGCCAGCACTGGGCGGCAGCGCATCCTCGACATCAAGCCGATGGCCCTGCACCAGCGCGTGCCTGTCATCCTGGGATCGAAGGCGGAGGTGGAGCGGCTGGTCGCCTATCACGCCGCCTATGATCGGGGGGAGGAGTTGTCCTTCCATGCCCCGCTGTTCGGCAGCCGGTCGCTGTTCCTCGCCTCCGAAACCGCGGCACTCGGCTGAGGGAGATCACACCATGTCGGCCCGTCATCCGATCATCGCCGTCACCGGTTCCTCCGGCGCCGGAACGACCACCGTCACCCGCACCTTCCAGCAAATCTTCCGCAGGGAGAGCATCGCCGCCGCCATCGTCGAGGGCGACAGCTTCCACCGCTACGACCGGCGGGAGATGCGCGCCAAGGTCGCCGAAGCGCAGGAGGAGCCCCATTCGACCTTCAGTCATTTCGGTCCCGACGCCAACCTGTTCGAGGAGCTGGACGATCTGTTCCGCAGCTATGGCGAGACCGGCGGCGGCCGCTTCCGCCGCTATCTGCATGACGCCAAGGAGGCCGAGCCCTACGGCCAGGACCCCGGCACCTTCACGCCGTGGGAGGAGATCGAACCCGGCACCGACCTGCTGTTCTACGAGGGGCTGCACGGCTGCGTGCGCACCGAGCGCGTCGATCTCGCCCGTCATGCCGACCTGAAGATCGGCGTCGTTCCCATCGTGAATCTCGAATGGATTCAGAAGATCCACCGCGACCGCAACATGCGCGGCTATTCGGAGGAGGCCATCGTCGACACCATTCTGCGGCGCATGCCCGATTACGTGAAATACATCTGCCCGCAATTCAGCAGCACCGACGTGAATTTCCAGCGCGTGCCGACGGTGGACACCAGCAATCCCTTCATCGCCCGCGACATTCCGACCTCCGACGAGAGCATGCTGGTCATCCGCTTCACCCGGCCGAAGGGCATCGACTTCCCCTATCTGCTGTCGATGCTGAAGGACAGCTTCATGACCCGGCCCAACACCATCGTCTGTCCGGGCGACAAGATGGCGCTGGCGATGCAGCTGATCTTCACGCCGATGATCTGGCAACTCGCCGACCGCAAGAAGAAGGCGTTCTAAGCGGGGCGCCGAAAAGACACCCATCGGGGAGGATACCAGCGATGAATGCATCGATGACCGCGGCCATTGAGGTCCGCGAACAGGACCGGCTTGCCGTTTCGCCGACTGAGTTGCCCGACGATACTCCCGGCCGCGGCTCTGGACGCCGCCTGTTGGCGAACGCATTGCGCATGCTCGCCATCGATGCCGTGGAGGCCGCGAATTCCGGCCATCCCGGCATGCCGATGGGGATGGCCGACATCGCCGAGGCGCTGTGGCGGCGCCATCTGCGCCACAATCCGACCGACCCCGGCTGGCCTGACCGCGACCGCTTCGTGCTGTCGAACGGGCACGGCTCCATGCTGCTCTACGCCCTGCTGCACCTGACCGGCTACGACCTGCCGATGGAGGAACTGCGGCGCTTCCGGCAGCTCGGTTCCCGCACGCCGGGCCATCCGGAATATGGCGTGACGCCGGGGGTGGAGACGACCACCGGACCGCTGGGGCAGGGCCTCGCCAATGCCATCGGCATGGCACTTGCCGAACGGCTGCTGGGGGCGGAGTTCAACAGGCCGGGGCACCGGATCGTCGATCACCGGACCTTCTGCTTCGTCGGCGACGGTTGCCTGATGGAGGGGATCAGCCACGAGGCCTGCTCGCTGGCCGGCACGCTGGGTTTGGAAAAGCTGGTGGTCTTCTATGACGACAACGGCATTTCCATCGATGGTCCCGTCGCCGGCTGGTTCACCGACGACACACCGCAACGGTTCGAGGCCTATGGCTGGCGGGTGATCCGACAGGTCGATGGCCACGACGCCTACGCGCTGGACGCTGCCATCGACGAGGCGCTGACCCCCTGCGGCGAGCCGACGCTGATCTGCTGCAGGACGGTGATCGGCCACGGCTCCCCCAACCGGGCCGGTTCGGCCGAAGCGCATGGCGCACCGCTGGGCTCGGCGGAGGTTGCCGCGACCAGGGCCGCGCTCGGATGGACCGCCCCGCCCTTCGAGATTGCGGAGGAGGTGTACGCCGGTTGGGACGCCCGGCGGCGCGGTGCGGCGGCACAGGCCGGCTGGCAGGCCCGGTTCGACGCCTATGCCGACGCCCACCCGCAGGCCGCGGCTGAGTTCCTGCGGCGGATGCGCGGCGACCTGCCGGAGAGCTTCGCCAGTTCGGCCGATGCCTGGATTGGCGCCGTCGCCGCCCAGGCGGAGGCGATGGCGACGCGCAAGGCGTCACAACAGGCGATCGGTGCGCTGGCAGGCCTGCTGCCGGAGTTGCTGGGCGGATCGGCGGATCTGACCGGCTCCACCCTCACCGACTGGCGGGGGAGTGGCGGGCGCCACCTTCATTACGGCGTGCGGGAATTCGCGATGGCCGCGGTGATGAACGGCATGGCGCTGCATGCCGGCTTTCTGCCCTTCGGCGGCACCTTCCTGGCCTTTTCCGACTATGCCCGCAACGGCCTGCGCCTATCGGCGCTGATGGGACTGCGCGTGGTCCACGTCTTCACCCATGACGGCATCGGCTTGGGCGAGGACGGTCCGACGCATCAGCCGGTCGAGCATGCCGCGAGCCTGCGTCTGATCCCGAACCTCGACGTCTGGCGCCCGTGCGATGCCCTGGAGACCGCCGTCGCCTGGCGCGCTGCGGTGGAGCGGTCGGGCGGGCCGACCGCGCTGCTGTTGTCGCGACAGAGCCTGCCGGCCCAAGGAACAGGGCGCGCCGGCACTGAACGCGCCAATGACGCGGCCCATGGCGGCTATGTGCTGGCCGACGATGGGCGGCCCGATGTGGTGTTGATCGCCACCGGATCGGAGGTATCCATCGCCATGGAGGCTCGGCTGCTGCTCGCAGACCGGGACATCGCCGCTCGCGTCGTTTCCATGCCCTGCTGCGAGGTGTTCGACCGGCAGGATCCGTCATGGCGCCGTGCCGTACTGCCCGACGGCATTCCCCGGCTGGCGGTGGAGGCCGGGGCAACCGGGCTGTGGCGCGCCACCGTCGGGCTTGCCGGCGATGTGGTGGGCCTCGACCGTTACGGCGAGTCCGCTCCCGCCGCAGACCTCTACCGCCATTTCGGCATCACGGCCGACGCGGTGGCGGACCGCGCCCAAAGCCTTTGCGTCCCCCTGTCCTGAACCGGAGACCTCCCCGATGGCCCTGATCTCCCTTCGGCAGCTCCTCGACCATGCGGCCCAGCATGGCTATGGCGTGCCGGCCTTCAACATCAACAACATGGAACAGATTCAGGCGATCATGCAGGCGGCGGACGATTGCGCCAGCCCGGTGATCCTCCAGGCGTCAGCCGGAGCGCGCAAATATGCCGGCGAGCCGTTCCTGCGCCATATGGTCCAGGCGGCGGCGGAGATGTGGCCGCACATTCCCGTCTGCCTGCATCAGGACCATGGCGCCAGCCCGGCGGTCTGCCAGCAGGCCATCCGTTCCGGCTTCACCAGCGTGATGATGGACGGGTCGCTGCTGGACGACATGAAGACACCGGCCGGTTACGACTACAACATCCGCGTTACCCGGCAGGTGGTGGAGCAGGCGCACGCCGTCGGCGTTTCGGTGGAGGGCGAACTGGGCTGCCTCGGTTCGCTGGAGACCGGCAAGGCGGGGGAGGAGGACGGTTCCGGCGCCGCCGGCACGCTGTCGCGCGACCAGCTCCTGACCGATCCGGAGCAGGCGGCCGATTTCGTGGCACGCACAGGCGTGGACGCGCTCGCCATCGCCATCGGCACCAGCCACGGCGCCTACAAGTTCAGCCGCCGCCCGGATGGCGAGGTGCTGGCGATCGGCCGTATCCGCGCCATCCATGAGCGCATCCCCGACACCCATCTGGTGATGCACGGGTCCTCCAGCGTGCCGCAGGAGTGGCTGGAGATCATCCGCGCCCATGGCGGTTGCATCCGCGAGACCTACGGCGTCCCGGTGGAGGAAATCCGCGAGGGCATCCGGAACGGTGTGCGCAAGGTCAACATCGACACCGACATCCGCCTCGCCATGAGCGGCAGCCTGCGTCGCGCGTTGATGACGCGACCGGAGGAATTCGACCCGCGCCGGTTCCTGGCCGAGGCCACCAGGGCCGCCCGCAGCCTCTGCCGCGAACGGTTCGAAGCCTTCGGATCCGCCGGACATGCGGAGCGGATCGTTCCGCTTCCACTGGAGCGCATGGCCGCCCGCTCCGCGGCACTGGAGTTCGCGGCGATGGAGCGGCGGTCGCCGACGGTGATGGCGTCGCACTGACGGAGTGCGGCGCTGATTGTCAGTGCTTCGCGTCTCGGTCACGCCCTCAACCGCCCGCTCGGCGGTTGGGGGCGTCTTGCATCGGCAATACCATGCTGCGCTCCCCGATCCACCGTCTTATCGAGCTTCCGGACGCACTTGAGGTCGTTGTCCGCAGCAATATCGACTTATGCCAACAGTCATCCGACATTCCCATCCGGCTGAGGCCATTAATGATTTAGAGTGCTGACATTCAGCAAGATATCGGTTAACTTGGCATCTGGTATACGAAACGCCAGGAACTTGGGATCGCGACAACCAGAAGCGCGAACCACCCAGCAGAGGCCAGAACCGTCGTGACCGCATTCCCTCCGATCATCAGTGCGACGCCGCCCGGCGGCGTTCCCGCCCGCAGCATCCATCCCGGCTCCGGCCGCCGCAAGACGCGCGACCAGCAGAAGGGTCGTCAGGTCGATCCCCTCAGCCTTGACGAGATACGGGCGCTTCTCGGCGACCGTTCCCGACAGCCGGATCTGTTGATCGAGCATCTCCACCTGCTTCAGGACCATTACGGCTGCCTGCATGCCCGCCATCTCGCCGCCTTGGCGAAGGAGATGAAGCTGGCCCTGGTCGAGGTGTTCGAAGTGGCATCCTTCTACGCCCATTTCGACATCGTGATGGACGGAGAGCCGGCTCCGCCGAAGCTGACCATTCGTGTGTGCGACTCGCTGAGCTGTGCGCTGGCCGGAGCCGAACAGTTGCACGAGGCGCTGAAGGCCGGCGTCGACGAGCGTGATGTCCGCGTCGTGCGTGCGCCCTGCATGGGCGGCTGCAACAACGCCCCCGTCGTGGCGATCGGCCATGCCCCGCATGAGAACGCGACGGTCGAGAGCGTGCTCGACGCCGTGGCCCATGGCCATGTCCACCCCGACATTCCCGACTATCTGGGCTTCGACGACTACATCCGCGGCGGCGGCTACAAGATGCTGGCCGAATGCCTGAACGGCGCACGCGACGTCGATGCCGTGCTGAAGGGGCTGGAGGATTCCAGCATCCGCGGCCTGGGCGGTGCCGGTTTCCCCACCGGCCTGAAATGGCGCTATGTCCGGGCGGAGCCGGGGCCGCGCATGATGGCGATCAACGGCGACGAGGGCGAGCCCGGCACCTTCAAGGACCGATTCCATCTGGAGCGCGACCCGCATCGCTTCCTGGAAGGGATGCTGATCGGCGCCTGGACGGTTGAGGCGACCGACGTCTACATCTACCTGCGCGACGAATACCCGCAATGCCGGGAAATCCTGCTGCGCGAAATCCCGAAGGTCGAGGCCGCCGGCTTCGCCCGCCACACCCGCATCCATCTCCGCCGCGGTGCCGGCGCCTACATCTGCGGCGAAGAGTCGGCGATGCTGGAAAGCATCGAAGGCAAGCGCGGGCTGCCCCGGCACAAGCCGCCTTTCCCATCGGTGGTCGGCCTGTTCGGCCGCCCGACGCTGATCAACAACATCGAGACGGTGTTCTGGGTCCGCGAAATCCTGGAGAAGGGCGGAGCGTGGTTCGCCAGCCATGGCCTGAACGGCCGCAAGGGGCTGCGCACCTTCTCGGTCTCCGGTCGGGTCAAGGATCCGGGGGTCAAGCTGGCCCCGGCCGGTATCACCCTGCAGGAGCTGATCGACCAGTATTGCGGCGGCATGGCCGACGGCCACACGCTGAAGGGCTACCTGCCCGGCGGTCCGTCGGGCGGCATCCTGCCGGCAGCGATGGCGAACATTCCGCTCGATTTCGGGACGCTGGAGGCACACGGGTCCTTCATCGGTTCGGCCGCCGTCGTCGTGCTGTCCGACAAGGACAACATGCGCGACGTGGCGCTCAACCTGCTGAAATTCTTCGAGGACGAGAGCTGCGGCCAATGCACGCCCTGTCGGGTCGGCACCGAGAAAGCGGTGCGCCTGATCGGCGAGCCGGAATGGGACGAGGAGTTGCTGGCGGCCCTCGCCACTGTGATGGGCGACGCCTCGATCTGCGGCCTGGGCCAGGCGGCGATGAATCCGATCAAGCTGGTGATGAAGCATTTCCGCGACGACTTCGTGTCGCGCCAGGGCAGGGCCCAGGGTGCCGCCCAGGGCGCAACCGGATCGCAGGGGTAAGGAGACCGACATGTCCAACGGCATCACGTTCACCCTGGACGGCACCGAGGTCGAGGCGCGCAACGGCGAGACGATCTGGCAGGTCGCCACCCGGCTCGGTACCGAGATCCCGCATCTCTGCCATCGGCCGGAACCGGGATACCGCCCGGACGGCAACTGCCGCGCCTGCATGGTCGAGATCGAGGGGGAGCGCGTGCTCGCCGCCTCCTGCATCCGCAAGCCCAAGCCCGGCATGACGGTGCGCACCGCGTCGGAGCGGGCCAAGGCGTCGCGCAAGCTGGTCTTCGAACTGCTGCTGGCCGACCAGCCGGAGCGGGAGAGCGCGCACGACCCCAACTCCACCTTCTGGAACTGGGCCGACAAGGTCGAGATCGCCGGCAGCCGCTTTCCCGCCGTGGACCGGCCGACCAAGACCGACGACATGTCGCATCCGGCGATGGCGGTCCAGCTCGATGCCTGCATCCACTGCAACCTGTGCGTCCGCGCCTGCCGCGAGGTGCAGGTCAACGACGTCATCGGCATGGCGGCGCGTGGGCATCTGGAAAAGATCGTCTTCGATTTCGACGACCCGATGGGACAATCCACCTGCGTCGCCTGCGGCGAGTGCGTGCAGGCCTGCCCGACCGGTGCGCTGATGCCGGCGACTCTGGTGGACGAGAAGGGCGTCTACGCCAACGCACCCGACCGTGAAGTCGACTCCGTCTGCCCATACTGCGGTGTCGGCTGCCAGCTGACCTATAAGATCAAAGACAACAAGATCGTCGCCGTCGACGGCAAGGACGGTCCGTCGAACCAGAATCGCCTGTGCGTGAAGGGCCGCTTCGGCTTCGATTACGCCCATCACGGCGACCGGCTGACCGTGCCGCTGATCCGCAAGGAGGGCGTGTCGAAGCACGACGTCGACATCGACCCGATGAACCCCTTCACCCATTTCCGCGAAGCGAGCTGGGACGAGGCGCTGGCGGTGGCCGCCGGCGGCCTGCGCAAGATCCGCGACGAGCGCGGCGGCAACGCGCTGGCCGGCTTCGGATCGGCCAAGGGGTCGAACGAGGAGGCCTATCTCTTCCAGAAGCTGGTCCGCACCGGCTTCGGCACCAACAACGTCGATCACTGCACCCGGCTCTGCCATGCCTCGTCGGTCGCGGCATTGATCGAGGGTGTCGGGTCGGGGGCGGTGTCGGCGCCCTTCATGGCGGCGGAGGATGCCGAGGTCATTGTCATCATCGGCGCCAACCCGACGGAGAACCATCCCGTCGCCGCCACCTTCTTCAAGAACGCGGCGGAACGTGGCGCCAAGCTGATCGTCATGGACCCGCGCGGTCTCGCCATGGCGCGCCACGCCACGCACATGCTGCAGTTCACGCCGGGCCGCGACGTGTCGATGCTGAACGCCATCCTCCACACCATCATCGCGGAGGGGCTGTACGACCGCCAATACGTCCAGGCCAACACCGAGGATTTCGAGGCGCTGGCCGAAACGGTGAAGGATTACCCGCCGGAGGAAATGGAGAAGGTCTGCGGCATTCCCGCGGCCACCTTGCGCACGGTGGCCCGGCTGTTCGCACGGTCCAAGGCGTCGATCATCTTCTGGGGCATGGGCGTGTCGCAGCACATCCACGGCACCGACAACAGCCGCTGCCTGATCGCGCTGTCGCTGGTCACCGGCCAGATCGGCCGCCCCGGCACCGGCCTGCATCCGCTGCGCGGCCAGAACAACGTCCAGGGCGCGTCCGACGCCGGCCTGATCCCGATGTTCTACCCCGACTACAAGTCGGTCGAGGATCCGGAGGTCCAGTCCTTCTATGAAAATTACTGGGGCACCAAGCTGGACGGCAAGCGTGGCCTGACGGTGGTCGAGATCATGGACGCCATCCATGACGGCCGGATCAACGGCCTCTACATCGAGGGCGAGAATCCGGCGATGTCCGATCCGGATGTGACCCACGCCCGCGAGGCGCTGGCGATGCTCGACCATCTGGTGGTGCAGGACATCTTCCTGACCGAGACGGCCAAATACGCCGACGTGGTGCTGCCGGCCTCGGCCTGGCCGGAGAAGGACGGCACCGTCATCAACACCAACCGTCAGGTCCAGATGGGCCGTGCCGCGGTGCCGCTGCCGGGCGAGGCGCGCCAGGATCTGTGGATCATCCAGGACATGGCGCGCGGGCTGGGCCTCAACTGGAACTATACCCACGTGTCGGAGGTGTTCACCGAGATGGTCGGTGCCATGCCGTCGCTCGCCAACATCAGCTGGGAGCGGGTGGAGCGCGAAGGCTCCGTCACCTATCCGGTCGACAGTCCGGACCAGCCGGGCCACGACATCGTCTTCGGCAACGGCTTTCCGACGAAGACGGGCCGCGGGCGCTTCGTGCCGGCGCGGCCGATCAACCCGGCGGAGACGCCGGACCTCGACTATCCGCTGGTCCTCACCACCGGCCGCCAGCTGGAGCATTGGCACACCGGGTCGATGACCCGCCGGTCGAGCGTGCTGGATGCGGTGGAGCCGGAGGCAGTGGCCTATGTCTCCCCGCATGACCTCACCCGCGCCGGGATGAGAACCGGCGACTACATGCTGGTGTCGAGCCGTCGCGGCACGATCCGCCTGAAAGCGCGCATCGACGACCGCATGCCGGTGGGGCTGGTCTTCATCCCCTTCGCCTACGCGGAAGCGGCGGCGAATGTGCTGACCAACCCGCAGCTCGATCCTTTCGGCAAGATCCCGGAGTTCAAATACTGCGCGATCAAGATCGAGAAGGCGCAGATGGCCGAGGCGGCGGAGTAGCGAGGTTGAAACCGGTCCCGCAGGCGGCGTGCGCGCCGCCGCCTGCGGCCCCACGGCTGGCTTTGCTACCGTTACGACGGCTCCCGTGCGCCGGTCAGCACCACGCCCACCCCGGCGGCCTGCGGGACGATCTCCAGCTTTTCCACCTGCACCCGGGCGAAGACCGCCTGCGGCGGCGACAGGCACAGCGCCAGCAGTTTCTCCGCCAGCACCTCCAGCAGTTGGATGTGCGGGCTTTGCATGAAGGCTTCGACGCCCTTGATCAGGTATTCGTAGGAGACGACGGCGTCGAGATCGTCGACGAAGGGCCGGTTCGGCACCTCCACCGTGACGGTCAGGCTGACCCGCACGCGCTGGGTCCGGACCTTCTCATGGTCCCAGACGCCGATGCGGAAATCGCCGACATAGTCGTGCAGCACCAGATCGTAGCGGCGCATCAGGGCCGCCGTGCGCGGTGGCGGCGGTCGCAGGACGTTCATGATGCTGCTGTAGCCGCTTTGTGATTCGTCCGGCATTCCTCGATCCTCCCCGCCGCCCGCTTACCGCTTTTGCGGCGCATGCTCTGCCAGCCGATGATCGACCAGCCAGCCGACGCCGCGCGACCATGCGGTCTCGGTGTCGCCGCGGATGTCGCCGCGCGCCGTTGTCACCGCTTGGCCGGTGCCGACATCCTCGACGACCACGCCGATCCACAGGATCAGGCTGCTGACCTTGCGGACGATGCCGAAGACGACCAGATCGGCCCCGGCCGCCCGTGCGATGTCGCGCTCGCAGCCGTTGCAGGATCGGATCGCCGTTCCCGGCGGCACCAGTCCGGCGGTGGCCGCATCGCCGATCACGTCATACCCCTTGGCATCGAGGGCATGGCGCAACTCCGCGCTGACCCGTTTCAGCCGCTCCGCATGCTCCACGGATGGGGCTTCGCCGCTGCTGTCCTCCAGTTCGAGGTCCAACACCAGCGTCCGCGCCGATGCCGGTACCGGCAAAGCGACCGTCGCAACAGCGATGATAGCGGCTGCGGCCCACCTCCCCACATGATCCATCGGGCTTCTCCTTTTGCGCAGCGGTTCCGATTGCGCCGGATCGTTTGCGGAGCCATCATTCCTGCTATGCAACGATATTCCTCCGTCCTCGGACCCGCCTTCGCCGCGGCTCTGGCCATCGCCGCGGGCGCCGGATTGCCCGCCGCTGCCATTGCGCAGGACCCGAAGAACCCCGACTGGCCCTGCCAGCAAATCCTCGTTCCCAGCTTGTCCCCGGCTTCGGTCTGGGATGGCCCGTCCCTCGACGGCCTGATGGACGAGTGGCAACGAGACCCCGCGGTCGCCGCCCTGGTCCGGCGCGCCGCCGACGACAGTATCGATCCCGCGACGCTGGAACCGCAGGCCGAAGCGCTGGCGGGGCCGGTCAAGCAGGACGCGGAACAGGAGCACGATCGCAGGCTCGCCCTGGTGTTCGCCGGAACCTTCCAGACGCTGGATCGTCAGCGCACCGCCGCCATCGCCTCCATCGAGCGGTACGCCCAGCACCAGCGTGCCCTGCGCGACCGCATCGCCGCCAGCCTGCGCGATCTCGACGCCGCATCGGGCGACGCGGCCCGCGCGAAGGAGATCAAGGATGCCATCGCCTGGGACCGCCGCATTCTCGACGACCGCCGCCGGTCGCAGACCGCCGTGTGCGAGCAGCCGGCACGGATCGAGCAGCGGCTTGGTCAGATCGCCCGGATGCTGACGGCGTTGCTGTCCTGAGCGGAACACTCAGTTCGCAACCTTCGATGCAGGGCTTGAGGATGCGGGGTTCGGCTCCGGTTCGACCGTGACCAGCTCGTGCCCCGCCGCCGTCCAGCCTTCGGTGCCGGCCGGGAACCACTTGACCGACTGATAGCCCAGGGCGACCGCGCGCTTGGCCGCATTCCAGCTCATCCAGCAGTCGGGCTGGCAGAACACCACCAGCGGACGCCTGCGGTCACCCGCGGTCAGGGCCTCTAAGCCGGTGCGGAGATAGGCCTCCTGTTCGTCCGATGGCGCACCGTAGCCGACATTCGGCAGCCAATGGGCGCCGGGAAGGCTGCGATGCGGTGGCGGCACCCAACGGCTGTCCGCCGTCAGACCCGCAGGTTTCGGTGGCGTCGGCAGCACGTCGATCAGGACGGCACCGGCCTTCGCCAGCCGCTCCACCTCCGCCGCTCCCACCGTTTCGGCGCCACGCAGGCCGGGTGGGGTGGGGGAGCGGTAATCGGCCATGCGATAGCCGTCCGGTTCCGCCATCTCTGCCCGGATGGTTCCGTCGGCATTGACCAGCGGGACATGGTATTCGGCGAGGATGCGGTCGATGTCGCCCTGACGGCGGACGATGAAGTCGTTCAGCCAGTGCCGCCAGTCCGGCTCGTCCGGACGGAGCCCCATGGAGATCATGTACTGAAAGGGCGAAGCCCCCGGTTCGTCCATCAGCGGCACGACCGCCAGCGGCACCTGTTGCCGGGCGGCGAAATAGCCGGCAATCGGCCCCCAGACGATGGCGGCATCGGTGCGTGCCGCCGCCACGTCCTCCACCGCCTGCTGGGCCGGATGGTGGGCGCGCGTGTCGGTGTCGAGCTGGTAGGGCTCCATCTTGATCAACCCATGGCGCAGCATCACCGCAGAAGGCGGCGTGCGGGCGACGACGCCGATGCGTGCACCCTGCAGCGACGGATCGGCCAGCGTCTTCGCCGTGATTCCGGAATCCTTCCGATAGATCAGCGCATAGGTCGACCGATAATAGGGATTGGTGTTCTGCATCAGCTCTTCGCCGACTGCGGTGCCCATCACCAGATCGCATTGACGGGTGCGCAGCGTGTTGCGGACGAAGCCGATGGTCTGCGGCCACCATGTGAAGGCCAACGGCACCTTCAGATCGTCGGCGATCAGCTGGGCGATCCGGTTCTCGAACCCCTCGCGGCGATCGTTGGAGAAGGGAAGCAGGCTGGCATCGGCGCAGACGCGCAGCACCTCGGTGGGGATGCCCTCTGCCGCACTGGCAGGCTGGCCAATGGACGCAGCCGCCGCGCAGAGCGCGACGGCCAGGTACTGGACACGCCTGGAACAGGAGAGTCGGCGGGTCATGCCGGACTCACGACGGCGCTTTGAACCGCTCGGGCCGTCCACGGCCGATCTTATCGTCCGAGCGCGCCTTCAGATAGCGGTAGATGTCGGCGAGGTTGAGCATCACGTTGGGATCGGACCCGAAGGTCGGCATCACCTTGTCGCCGGTGGCGCCCATGTTCTTGCGGCCGTTGGTCACCACGTCGGTGAATTGCCAATAGTCTATCCGCTTCAGTGAATCGGCCAGCGCCGGCGCGAAGGACGAACCGAGCCCGTCCGGCCCGTGACAGACATGGCAGGACGAGGCATAGCGCCGATATCCGTTGTAGGTCCCCTGGTCCACCTTGCCGTCCCGCACGGCGTAGAGCGGCACGCCCTGATCGTCCACCAGTTCCTCCGGGTCGGCGACCTTCGCCTCCTGCGCGGCGTTTCCGCCGGATGGCGCCTGGGTGGTCGGAGCCTGGGCGGTTGGGCTTTGCGTAGCCGGAGTTTGAGCGGTTTGCGTCTGGTTCGGCGGTGTTGGGCTCTGCTCCGGTTTCTGTGCTGCATCCTGCTGGCCGAATGCGGTGCCGAGGGTCACGGTTGCGGTGAACCCGACGGCGGCGCACAGCCCGATCAGGTATTTGGGCATCTTGCTTTCTCTCCCCACTGCCTTCATGCGTAGGCGCCATCAGCCTTGAAATTATGCGGGCGCCGGTCTCCAGCCTTGGGAGCCGGCGCCCGCTTGTTCGTTACTGAGTGTCCGGCAAGGCGAAGACGGTCAGCGTGCCGCCCAGCTGGGTGTATTCGCCCAGCGCCTTGTGCGCGCCGACGGCGCCCAGCCCTTCCTGTTCGCCGGTCAGACCGGCGGCCAGCCCGATGCCGGCCCAGCCGCCGACACCCGACAGCACGGCGATGTATTGCTTGCCCTTGTGCATGTAGGTGTTGACGTTGCCGATGATGCCGGACGAGGTCTTGAAGTTGTAGAGGTCCTTGCCGTCCTTCAGGTCGAACGCCTTCAGATAGCCTTCCAGCGTCCCGTAGAAGCCGACGCCGCCCTTGGTCGACAGGGCGCCGCTCCACACCGCGAAACGTTCGGGCTTCGACCAGACGATCTTGCCGGCGGACGGATCCCAGGCGATGAAGTTGCCCATGCCGCCATGGGAATCGGGCGCAGGATACATGCTGAGCGTCGCGCCGACATAGGGCTGGCCGGCGGAATACTCCACCTTGAACGGCTCGTAATCCATGCAGATGTGGTTGGTCGGCACATAGATCAGGCCGCTGTCGGGCGAGTAGCTGGCCGGCTGCTGGTCCTTGGAGCCCAGCGCCGCCGGGCAGACGCCGGTGGTGTTGTGATCCTCGCCCTGGGCGAAGGTGCTGTACTTGTCGTTCACCTTCGGCCGGCCGGTCTTCATGTCGATCTCGCTCGCCCAGTTGACGGACGGATCGTATTTCTGAGCGACCAGCAGCTCGCCGTTGGTGCGGTCGATGGTATAGGCGAAGCCGTTGCGGTCGAAATTGATCAGCGCCTTGCGTTTGCCCCCGCCGATGGTGACGTCGGCCAGGATGTTCTCGTTGACGCCGTCATAATCCCATTCGTCGAAGGGCGTCTTCTGGAACACCCATTTCGCCTGTCCGGTGTCGGCATCGCGGGCGAAGATGGTCATCGACCATTTGTTGTCGCTCTTGGCCCGGTCCTTGTCGACTGCGCGCTGCGCCGGGTTCCAGGTGCCCGGGTTGCCGGTGCCGTAATAGATCAGGTTCAGTTCGGGATCGTAGGTGTACCAGCCCCAGGTGGTGCCGCCGCCGATCTTCCACTGGTCGGCCGGCCAGGTCTTGATGCCGAGGTCGGGCTCGCCGATCGGCTTGCCGAGCATCATCGTCTTCTGCGGGTCGATCATCACGTCCTTGTCGGGACCGGTCGAATAGGCCCGCCACACCATCTTGCCGGAGTTGATGTCGTAAGCGGTCAGATGGCCGCGCACGCCGAACTCGCCGCCGCTGATGCCGACATAGACCTTGTCCTTCACCACCAGCGGGGCGGCGGTCAGCGTCTCGCCCTTGCTGGCGTCGCCGTTCTTGGCCGACCACAGCACCTTGCCGGTTTCGGTGTCCAGCGCCACCAGCGTGTTGTCGGCCTGACCCAGGAACAGCTTGTTGCCGGCGACCGCCACACCGCGGGTGACGGTGTCGCAGCACATCACGGGGATGACGGACGAATCCTGTCTCGGCTCATACTTCCACTTGATGCGGCCGTTGTCATTGAGATCGAGCGCATAGACGTTGTTGGGGAAGGGCGTCGAGATGTACATCGTGTCGCCCACCACGATGGGACCGCCTTCGTGGCCGCGAAGCACGCCGGTGGAGAACTGCCACACCGGGCGCAGGTTCTTCACGTTGTCGCGGGTGATCTGGTCGAGCGTGCTGTAACGCTGGCCGGCATAATTTCCAAGCTGCAATGCCCAGTTGGACGGGTCCTTCTGGTTCTTCAGAATGTCGTCGTTGGCGAAGGCACCAGTGGGTATGGCGGCGGTGGCCGCCTGGATCGCGGCGGTGACGAGCAGACAGCGCACAAAGGGGTTCATGTGTTTCCTCCCGTTTTTTCGGCGGTCGTCCGTGGTCCCAGAAACTCGTGCGGCGGCAGGCGGCGGCTTCCGTGAAAGGCGATCTACAGAGAGGGCGTTCTCCCTCGACGATGGACACGTGACGTCGAACTGAGAGACGTCGGGCGGTTCGGTTACCGGCGCTCAGATTTCGAACTGTTTTGGCATCGCAGGCGTGCCGGTCCTAAATGACGGGACACGACTGTTGGCGGGGTTCTAAACTGCCCCGCACTCTGTTGGCGATACTGACAATCAGTTTGATCAAATAAAGATAGGCTGTGAAGATTATTTTCCGCCACCGTTCGAAAGTTTTCGAAAGAGGCGGAATAACGGGTAGGGAGAGACTGAAGAGTTAATCCGTAAGATCGCTAACACCGAATCTGACGCTCCCGATATCAGGCCTGTTCGGCCGGACCACCCCGCCGCGCCCAGAAACCACGCCCCGGATCGTAGGCCAGAACCGCCGCACCCAGGAACAGGGCGAGACAGCCGGTGACCCACAGCAGCGCGGCGACATCGACTCGGAGATACAGGCTGAAGCGGATCAGTTCCACCGCCTGGGTGAAAGGGTTCCAGGCGGCGATCTGGTAGAGTGCCGGGCTGCCCTCCCTGATCCGCCAGAGCGGATAGAGGGCGGAGGAGGCGAAGAACATCGGAAAGATCACGAAGTTCATCACCCCGGCGAAATTCTCCAGTTGCCGGACGAAGGACGACAGCAGCAGGCCGAGCGCCCCCAGCATCAGCCCGCTGAGCAGCAGCGCCGGTAGGGCTGCGAGATAGCCCAGCGGCGGCGGCTCCACCCCCCACAGCCATGCGATGCCGAGAAACACATAAACCTGGGCAATCGACACCGCGACACCCGCCAGCAGCTTGGCGACCAGCAGATACCAGCGCGGCAGGGGACTGACCAGCAACGTTCGCATGCTGCCCATCTCACGGTCATAGACCATCGACAGTGAGTTCTGCATGCCGTTGAACAGCTGGATCATCGCGACCAGCCCCGGAACCACATACTCGTCGTAGAGGATGTAGGTTTCGTAAGGCGGGATGATCGACACGCCCAGCACGGCCCGGAAGCCGACGGCGAAGATCGCCAGCCAGACCAGCGGCCGGACCAGGGCGGCGAAGAAGCGCTCGCGCTGGTGCAGGAAACGCAGGCCTTCGCGCACGATGATGCTGCGCAGGCAGTACCAGTAGGTTGCGGCGCTCATGGACGGTGCTCCCCCGTGGTCAGGGCGGCGAAGGCGGCGGGCAGGGCGGCGGTGGCGGTCTCGGCGCAGACCCTCCGCACCGTGCCGGAGGCGCGCAGCCGACCCTGGTGCAGCACGGCGACGGAATCCTCGTCGGTCGCCTCGTCCATCAAATGGGTGGCCCACAGGACCGCCAGCCCCTGCTCCCGGCACAGCGCGCGGACATGGGTCAGAATGTGGCGGCGCGAGTCCGCATCCAGACCGACCGTCGGCTCGTCGAGCAGCAACAGGCTCGGCCGGTGCAGCAGTGCACGGGCAATCTCTACCCGCCTTCGCTGACCGCCGGACAGGGCGCGGACCTTGTCGTCGCCGCGGTCGGCAAGGCCGATGCGCGCCAGTTCCTCCCGCGCGCGGGCTTCGCAGTCGGAGGGCGACATTCCATGCAGGCCGCCGTGATAGTGCAGGTTCTGCCGGACGGTGAGATCGAGGTCGAGCGTCGGCTGCTGGAACACCACGCCGATCCGCTCCAACGCGCGGGTCGGCTGGCGCCGCAGGTCGAAGCCGAAGAGGCGGATGGCACCGGTCCGGTTGGAATAGAGCCGGGTGATCAACGAGAACAGCGTGGTCTTTCCCGCCCCGTTCAGGCCCAGCAGCATGGTGAATCCGCCGGGCGCCACGGCGAAGGACACGCGATCCAGCGCCACGCGCTTGCCGAAATTGTGGCTCAACTCTTCCACCGCCAGGGCGGGAGGGCCATGGATCGCAGGAATCGGCGGAGGCTCTGCAGGGATCGCGGCTTCGTACATCCTGTCTTCCCCAGGACACACCCTGTTCGATGCCGGAGTCAAATCCGGTGGGCGGCGGTCGCCATGCTTCGGAAGGGTCATTGCAAAGAGATCGTTCGCGTCTGATTGTTGGCACTGCAAACGATTGTTCAAGATGCTTTTCCGAGGGGGGGGAGCTTGACCCCGACGGCAGTTCCGGAATTCGTCGTGGTTGCGCTGTCGGCACGGGCGCTGTCGGCCAGCGCCTGCCGCGGCGGGCGCAGCGTCGCCGCCATCGATCTGTTCGCCGATGCGGATACGGCTGCCATGGCAGGCCCCTGCTTGAACCTGCCGTCGCGCCGGCTGCGCATTTCCGCCGGCGCATTGCGGCGGGCGCTGGCCTTGCCCGATTTGCGCGGGCTGCCACTGGTCTATGGCGCGGGGTTCGAGGAGCAACCCGATCTTCTGGCGGCGCTTGCCCGCGTCCGGTCGGTGGTCGGCAACCGCGCAGAAGCGGTGGCGCAGGTGAAGGATCCTCTCGCCTTCGCAGCCCTGCTCGCCCGTCTCGGCATTCCGCATCCGGAGGTCTCGCTATCACTGCCGGACCGCGACGGCTGGCTGGTGAAGCGCGCAGGCGCCAGCGGTGGCGGTCACATCCGGCGGGCCTCCACGCGTCTGCCGGCCGGCCATTATGCCCAGCGCCGCGTGGATGGGCGTCCGGTGTCCCTGCTGTTTCTGGCCGACGGCCGTCGCATCCTGCCGGTGGGCTTCAGCCGGCAATGGGTGGCGCCGGCACCCAGGCAGCCCTACCGTTACGGCGGGGCGGTCGGCCCGTTGCCGGCTTGCGGAGGGATGGGCGCGGCGATGATCGATGCGGCGGCAACGATCACCGAAGCGGTTGGGCTGGTCGGGCTGAACAGCGCCGATTTCCTGGTAGGGTCCGCCGGATGGTGCCTGCTGGAGATCAACCCGCGACCGGGAGCGACGCTCGACCTGTTCGACCGTCCGCCGATGCCCAGCCTGTTCGGCCTGCATCTGGCGGCCTGCGCCGGGCAACTGCCGGCCGCACTGCCGCCGCTTGCCGGCTGCCGCGCCGCCATGGTCGTCTACGCCACGGCTCCCGTCCATTTGCCGGAGGGACTGCGCTGGCCGGACTGGACAGCCGACCGGCCGCAAACGCCTGCGCATGTCCCGGCCGGAGCGCCGCTTTGCACCGTGCTTGCCGACGCAGACGGCCTGCTGGAGGCCCGGCGCCTTGCCGGCCGGTACGCCCGGACGCTGTACCGGCTCTCCACCATGGTGGAGGCGGCATGAGCGGCGCAGTCGCCTTGTTCACCGACGGAGCCGATTGGCATGCGGCACGCCTGGAGCGGGCATTCGCGCGCCGCGGTGTCGAATGCCGGCGCGTTTCGTTGAGCGCCTGCGGCTTCGCCGTCGGACGGACGCTGACCGATCTTCTGCTGCCGGGCTTTGGCGACAGCCTGCCGTCCGGTGCTTTCGTGAGGGTGATCGGTCAGGGCAGCTTCGAACAGGTGACGCTGCGCTTGGGGGTGCTTCACGCGCTCGACCGGTTGGGCGTCCCCGTCTACAACACCGCCCGGGCCATCGAACGCTGTGTGGACAAGAGCGCCACCAGTTTCCTGCTGGCCCGGTCCGGCCTGCCGACGCCTCCCTCCGTCGCCGTTCAATCCGCCGATATGGCGCATGCCGTGGTGGAGAACACGCCGGACTGCGTGCTGAAGCCGCTGTTCGGCGCTCAGGGACGCGGCCTGCGCCGCCTGTCCACCCCAGACGATGTGCCGGAGTCCGAGGCGGTGGCCGGCGTCTATTACCTTCAATCTTTCGTGCCGCCGCGCCGGGAGGGCGAGTGGCGCGATTGCCGGGTCTTCGTCGTGGGAGGGCATGCGGTGGCCGCCATGATCCGCCATGGCCGCAGTTGGATCACCAATGTGCATCAGGGCGCCCGCTGCGAGGCCGTGGCCCCGGACGGCACCGCCGCCGATCTGGCAGTGCGCGCCGCCGCTGCCGTGGGGGCGGATTATGCCGGTGTCGATCTGATCGCCGATCCTGGCGACGGCGACCGCTGGCTGGTGCTGGAGGTCAATTCGATGCCGGCTTGGCAGGGCCTGCAATCGGTCAGCAAGATCGATATCGCCGATGCGCTGGCCGCCGATTTCCTGTGCCGGATCGATGCCGTTTCATCGAGGGAACCGCGATGACTGCTCGCCTGCTGCGTCTCTATCCCGGGGCGCCTGAGGACATCGCACTGTCCGGCGCCTATCTCGCTCACCGCCTTCATGAGCAGGGGAGTGCCGGCGCACCGTTCGTCTATGCCAGCTTTGTCGGCAGCCTGGATGGGCGCATCGCCTTCCGCGACCCCGCCACCGGGGAAAGCCGGCTGCCGGCCGGGCTGGTCAGCGGCAACGACTTCCGGCTGTTCCTCGAACTTCAGGCGCAGGCGGACTGTCTGGTCACCCATGGCGGTTACCTGCGCGACCTTGCGGCGGGCCGGTTGGACGACGTTCTGCAAATCGGCACACAGCAGGCCACGCGGGATCTGGCGCAGTGGCGGGCGGACAACGGCCTTCTACCCCAGCCTGCCGTGGTCATCGCCAGCGCCAGCCTGGACTTCCCGATGCCGGTCTCGCCCGCAAGGCATGGTCAGCGCGTGATTGTCGCCACCGGTGCAGGGGCTCCGCCCGAGCGGGTCGCGCACTGGCTGCGCGCCGGCTATGAGGTGCTGGTCGCCGGTGCCGGCGCGTCGGTGGAAGGCGGGACCCTGGTCCGCGAACTCGGCAGCCGGGAGCTGCGCAGCATCTATCTGCTGACGGGGCCGCGGATGCTCGACACCATGCTGCGCGATCGGGTGCTTTCACGGCTTTACCTCACCACCGCGCATCGCCTGCTCGGTGGTGAGAGTTTCCACACCATGCTGTCGGGCCCGGAGCTGGGTAATGCCGGCCGGCTGCGGCTCTGCGCGCTCCACTACGATGTGGGCGCGCCGGACGATGCGGGGCAGTTCTTCGTCCATTTCGAGCCGCTGCCGGCCTGAGTTGACGACGTGCAAGGATGTTCGAGGAATGGATCGCCTTTGCCGGTTACAAACCGGCGCAGGCGTAGGCGTTGATTTCGGTGCCGACCGAAATCTCGACAATCTTCGGCTTGCGCCAAGTCTTCATGTCCGCATCCTCCGCTGGAATGGGCGATCAGGCAACATTGCCGCGGGAGCCCACTAGGAAACTGTACCCGTGCGTCCGCAAGTCGACCATCATCCCAATGGATAGTTCTGAGATAATTCGGGCCAGATTTGCTGTGGTGCAGCAAAAATTCTGGAGAATTTGCTTATTGGAATTAGAAAAAATCTATGCGTCGCCCGCTGATTTGCCGGAGAGTTCAAAATAAATATCTTTTGTTAAAAATATAAATGAATTTCCCGACGATGGCCGGAGGCGTCGTTCTCTTCGATTTGCGGGTAAATAGATGTTTGGCGCATGGACGGTATCCGGTCCTATCGCGCTGGCCCGGATGCGGCCGGTGGCGTACCCCATGACGGTGATCCGGACACCGCCATCCGGCAGGACGCCACCGGACCCGGCGTCAGGCGGCGAAGGGATGCTTGGCCGAATCCTTCTGGTTCAGCAGATCCTTGAGGGTCGGATAGCCGGACACCGCGCGCTCGATGGCCTCCTTGGTGGCGCGGTAGTTGTAGTCCTGGATCTTGGCGTTGTCCTTGGCTTCCCAATGGATGAAGACGCCGACGCAGATGAAGATGTTGTCGATCTCATCCTGCGGGATGGTGCCGGCGGCGACGCAGTCGGCGACCGCCTTGGCGACGCCATGCTGGGCCGGCCCGAACATCTGCACCGCCTGTTCCGCCCCCTTGATCGTCACCTTGTTGAACAGGATGGTGGAGGGTTTGCATTGCAGGTTGGGGGCGATGACCGCCAGAAGGCTGGTGAAGCCATCCTTGTTGTTGGTCAGCGCGTTGCAGAAGGCGGTTTCTGCCGCACTGCCGCGCGGTCCCATGATCAGGTCGATGTGGGCGACCTCGTTGCCGTCGCCGACCAGAGATTCGCCCACCAGCACGCGATTGATTTTCGGGGATGACCCCTGCCACATGCCCATCGCCGCTTTCTCCCATGCATTTTGAAATCATTGGAGGACCGCCGCAGGTCATGCGGAAAACGCCGGTTCGGGCCGCTCCAGCACCATCGATGGCTGGATAGCTGCGGCTATGGCGTCGGTCACGGCGGGCATTATGGCATCTTGTTTGTTTTGCCAACAAACTCTCAAAAGAGGTCCGGAGTAACTTGAAATCGCAACTGCCGCCGTCCCGTTGACCGTATAAGGACCGGGATGGCGCGGCCTTTCGGGCAGCGCTACCCCATCTTCGGGAGGGCGGCGGTTGCTGGTCCGTCAGAGAACCGGACATGGTCCCGGTTACTGGCTGTCCTGCTTGCCGGTCGATTGTCCCGAGCCGCCCTGGGTGACGGGGGAACCGCCGATCACGCCCTGCCTTTCCTGTTGGAGCGAGCCGCCCGGAAGCTGTCCGGTCGGGGCGCTGGTGCCGTCGGTGGAACTGCCGGAGCTGCCCTGCGGGACTGGAGCGCCGCCGATGGCGCCCTGGCGCTTGCCGGGCAGGGAGTCGGGCGGCAATTGTCCGGTGGTGCCGGCCGGGGCGTTCTGCGTGCTGGTACCGGTGGAGCCGTCGGTGGAATTGCCGGTGGCGTTGCCGTCGGATTGCGCCGAAGCCGGCAGCGCGGCAATCGCAAGGCCGGCGGCCAGTGCAAGGCCCGTCAAGGGTAGGGTGGTGAAGCGTTTCATCGTGGGTCTCCGGGGATGGTCAATCCTGGCGAGGCGGTTCAGGACCGTCCGGTCCTGCCGCGAGCCGCGTCGGGCCATCGTCGGCGGTTCGCCGACGCACCCGGCCATCCCCATCAACCGGACGGTCCGGCAAGGGGTTCCGTCCGCTCACGGCTTGACGACGATGCCCCAGGGCGCGCCGCCGACCGGAATGCTCTTGATCACCTTGTTGCGCTCCAGGTCGATCACCGACAGATCGTTGCTGATGCCGTTGGTGGTGTAGAGCCGCTTCTCGTCGGGGGAGAAGGCGAGGTTCCACACGCGCTGCCCGACCAGGAAATAGCGTTTCACCTCAAGGCTGCCGGTGTCGATTTCGGCGATACGGTTTGCCGGACCCAGCGCCACGAATGCGCGCTTGCCGTCCTTCGTCATCTGGATGCCCACGGCCTGGATGGCCTCGCGCCGGACGCCGGTAACCTCGAACCGGATCTTCTTGATCACCTTGTGGGCTGCCGCATCGATCACGCTGACCGTGCCGCCGATCTCACTCGACACCCAGACCTGCTTGCCGTCGTCGGTGAAGCGGGCGACGCGCGGCCGGCTGTCCACCAGCACATTGCCGACGACGGCGTGCTTCTCCGTGTCGATGAAGTGCGCCATGTTGGTGGTTTCGGAGGTGTTGACCAGAATCTTGCCGTCGGGGCTGATCCCCATCCCTTCCGGCTCGACGCCGACCTGGATATTGCCGATGGCCTTGCGTTCGGCGACGTCGATCACCGTCACCATGTTGTCGTTCTCGTTGGCGACGTAGAGCTTTGTCCCGTCGGGCGACAGCACGAACAGTTCCGGATCGGGACCGGAGGGCAATGTGTGGACGATCTTGCCGCTGGCGATGTCCACCACGTCGATGCGGTTGTCGTCGCCGACGCACACGTAAAGCTGCGTCCCGTCGGCGCTCAGCGTGATGCCGCGCGGACGCCGGCCGACCTTGATCTTGTTTTTGATCTGAAGGCTGTCGCCGTCGACCACGGCGATCTGGTTGTCCTTCTCGTTGGACACGAAAATGGTTTCGGCGAGGAGGGGCTCGGCAACCAGGACCGGGCCGGCGAGAAGCAGCAGGGTGCAGGACAGCAGGAATCGCATGGTGTGGTCCGCCTTGTTGGGTCCGCCCTATCGGTTGAGACGGCATTTGCTTTCCGGCGCATCGTCGCCGAGCGTGTCGAGAGGTGTGACCGGGTGCAGGAACCCCTCCTGCGGCGACACCGAGACCAGCATCCGCGGCCCGGCGATCAGGATGGGCTGGCGCATCTGCCCGTCCCAGGCGCGGAAGGACAGCGCTTCCCCTTTGAAGCCAGCCAGTTCGAAATCGGGGCTGTGCAGATAGCCGGTCAGGCCATCGAAGCCGGTGGCGCCGGTGCGGGCCGCTGCCTCCCCAACGCTGCGCACCGCCAGCCACGCGGCATAGTCGCGTGGCGTCATCCAGCGTCCGGCCAGCTTTTCGAACCGGCTTTGCAGCTGGGTGCCGCCCCACTGTTCGTTCACCCGCGACCAGGCGGTTGCGGTTAGACCCTGGGTGCCGGCGACCGGGCGCGGATACCAAGTGCGTCCGTCGAGATAGTCGCCGAAATCACCCGCTTCGTCGGCGACGACCAGCACGTCGTAATCCGGCCCCTGGGTCGCGAGCGGAATGTCGGACTGGATGGTGGTGACGCCGGTATCGGTGCGCCGGTTTCCGGTGTCGAAGGTCCAGGATTTCTCATCGACGATCCGGCCACCGAAGCGCTTGGCCGCGCGGCGGACGGCGTCGGCATAGAGCGCATCGCCAGGGTCGCGGCCGGTCAGCAGGCTCCACCGCGGCCATTTCTTCCAGGCGAGATACTGTGCCAGCGCATCGGCCAGCATGCGCCGGCTGGGGGCGGTGTGCAGGATGTTGGCGCGGCATTGCTCGTTGCGCAGCGTATCGTCGGCGGCGCGCGCGTTGAAAAGCACCATGGACTTGGCTTCCGGCCGGTCCGCGGCGGCGAGCAGTGCATCGGCCGGCAGATCGGCGACGACGAAGCGCACCCCCTCGTCGGCCAGTGCCTTCACCCCGGCGGAGATGTCGCCGTCCTGCGGCAGGACCTGCTCCACCAGCCGGTAGCTCTGTTTCAGGAAGACGCCGGTCGTGTTGTTGTCGGCGAGCGCCAGCCGGGCCCCCTGAAGCCCTTCGTCGGTCGCGACCGGCTCCAGGAAGCTGAGTGGGGTGCGCGGATCCTCCTGGCGTGCCAGATAGCCGATCAGCACCACCGTGGCACCTGGGTCCTGCGAACCGCTTCCCTGGGCGGCTGCCGGTGGCGCAAGGGCAAGCAGTCCCAACAGCGGCAGAATGGCGGCAACCAGCCGCCGCGGCTTCGATAAGTCGGATCGTCGTTCAGGCCATTGCCAGAATCTCACCATGCCCTCCCTCCGCAAGGTCGCCGATGAACCGATGGGCGCGGGTGGTGCCCGCGCGCTCGAACCAGCTTCCGGTTCCCTCCAGGGCGCGCCGCAGCAGGTGCAGGAACAGCCAGTCCCGCATGCCGCCGTCGGCAAAGCCATCTGGTGCTTCGTCCTGCGCCCTGCCCAGCAGGAGCGTGCCGCGCCGCATGCCGAATCCCGGATGCGGACCGCAGCCGCCACCGGCGGCCAGCGTCCCGGCAACCATGAAGCCGCCGGCATAGGCGCCGACCGGCCCGTCGACGACGATGATGCCGCGCCGCATCCGTTCGGCTGTCCGGTCACCGGTGCTGCCGCCGACGCTGATCAGCCCGCCGCGCATTCCCAGCGGCAGGCCGGGCAGGGCGCCGCCCAGGGCACCCCCGGCATTGCCGGCGATGCGCAGCAGTCCGCCGCTCATCCCGGCACCGGCATGGCTCGCGGCGTCGCCCTCCACCAGAATGCGTCCGGATGCCATGCCGGCGCCGACCCGGTGCAGGACGGCCTGCCCCGGCCGGATCAGCAGGCCTTCGGCCGCATCGCCCACCGAAACCTCGAACATCCCGCCGACGGTCGCCACCCCACCGCCACAGGGCAGCGGCAGTCCGGCGACCTCGTCGGCCGTCAGGCCGGCCAGCCGTTCGGGCAGCAGGGTGGACATGTCCACCGCCGTTCCGGCGTCGCCGCGGAAGGTCAGGGTCATGCCGCTCATTCCATCACCTCGCCCATCACCTCGTGGAGGTGGAAATGGTGCGGCCCCAGCTTGCCGCCGTAATTCCCGGCGGTGATCGCCAGCACGCCGGCCGCCGTCCCACCAGCCGCCGCGGCAGCGATTCCGGCCCGCATGCCGGTGCGGATCGCCGTCTCGTCGATGCCGTCCAGCACCAGTTCCAGCACCGCCTCGACGTTCGGGGACAGCAGCGTTTCCGGTTCGACCGCCCGCAAGGTCGGGCAGAATCGCGTGTTGGTGGAGGCGATCAGCGCCTTGTATTTGGACCCCACCTTGGACCCCGACCGCACCACCCCGCCGGGGAAGGGCAGGATCACTCCGGGCAAGGACCGGATCGCAGCAACCGCCGCCTCCGCCGCGGCAAGGCACTGGCGGTGGCTGGCGGCCAGGATCAGGAAATTACCGCCGCCGATGCCCTTGGCCACGGCGACGCTGTCCTCGCAGACGAACTCGCCATCCATCACCGGCAGTCGCCAGAAGCGGCGGTCGCCGAATTTCTTGGAAACCTGGTGCCCGTCGCCGAAATAGCGCAAGCCCCCGCCGAGCGGAATGCGCTTGGTCCCCTGGAGGAGTCCGGCATAGCAGGCCGACCCCGGCGAGGTCATGATGCACTGCCCGACCCGGTTGACCACCAGCTTGGCGAGGTCGCCGGTGGACATGCCGAAGATCATCACCGCGGCACCCGGCCGGCTGTCCGGCGTTTCCTCCGGCGTCAGCAGCCGTTCCACCGCCGCCTCGCAACCGCAACCGATGACCGAGGTGGCGAAGCCAGTCAGGCTGGATGTCGCCGCCTCCACCCAGGCGGGCGTGTCGGCGGTGATGACCAGCCGTGTGTAGGTCATCGGAAACGCCTCGGCAAAGGTGTCCTCGATGCGCACGCCGTTGATCTGCATTTCCGCCATCACGGCACCTCCCGCCGTCGGCAGGGATGGAGCTGCGGGCCGGCGCCATGGCGGATTTCCGCGTCCTGGATGCGGAAATGCTTGATCGGCAGGCCGATGCGCTCGTCGAAATGGCGGGCGATGCGGCGCTCGATCAAATCGTCGAAGCCGGGGCGGACGACATGGGTGCAGCCCTGCGCCATCGCCACCAGCACGCCGTCGCGCACCACCAGCCGGCCGCTCTTGAAGACCAGATCGGGTCGCTCGAACATCGCGCGGCGGTCCGGCAAATCGCTGTAGACGGTGACGTCTGCCGAAGCGCCCGGCGCCAGATGGCCGCGGTCGGCAAGCCCCAGGATGCGGGCCGGCGCCGCACGGGTCATGATGGCGATCTCGGCCAGCGTGTATTCGCGGGTGATGGAGCCCAGCGTGGTGTGGGCCGGCGCGTCGGGATGGATTTCCGCCAGCTTCGCCAGCCGGTAATCGCGGTCCATCAGCAGCCGGATCAGTTCCGGATAGAAGGTGAAGGGCGCGCCGTTGGGGTGGTCGGTGGTTAGGAACACCCGCCAGGGATCGTCGAGCAGCAGGAAAAGCTCCAGCCCGATCGCCCATTGCAGCGCGTTGACATAGGACGTATCGCGGTAGCGGAAGGGGACCACGCCGCAGCCGGCATCGCATTCGATGTCCATCGCCAGCCATTTGCGGGGGTGGGCGAGCGGCGCCGTGTGGCGTTGCGCCATGGTGTCGGCCGATGCCGTCACCGTCTGCCCGAACATCACCTGCCCGATGTCCACCGACAGCGTCGGCGTCCGGTTCACCGCCTCCGCCAGCGCCGCGGCACCGGAGGAGAATTTGCGGTCTCCCGCCGTGTCGTAGCTGTGGAACTGGATGTGCGTCATGTGCATCGGCAGCCCCGATGCCGCCTGGATGGTGTCGAGCGTCGTCGCGACGTTGCCGGGAACCCCCAGATTGCAGCCATGGACATGCAGTGGGTGGGGCAGTCCCAGTTCGTAGACCGCACGGGCCAGCACCGTCAGGACGCTGCGCGGCGTAACGCCGTAATGCGGCCCGGCCTCGTCCAGGTCGAGCGAGCGGGCGTTGAATTTGAAGGCGTTGATGCCGCCGGGATTGACCACCTTGACGGCAAGGCTCTGGGTCGCCGTCAGCATCCAGGCGACATAATCGTTGACCGCCGCCTGCCCGGCGTTGGTGGCGATCAGGTCCAGCAGGAAATCGTCGTTTCCCAGCACCAGATAGCCGCCGGTGTCGATATAAGGGATGTCGCTCATCTCCAGATGCGCATGCCGGGCGTTGGAACCCAGCATCGCCGGCTCGAAGGCGGCGGTGAATCCCATCTCGATATAGCGGGCGCCGGTGGTGTGGGTGGAGGGCGTGGCGATGCCGCTGCCGCCCCCGATCCTATTGTGGCCGCAGGCATGGCCGGCGAAGCGGTGTCGGTCGTGCTCCTCTCCCATCAGCAGGCGGGCGAGGTTCACTTTGCCGCCGGCGATGTGGCTGTGGATGTCGATGGCGCCGGCCATTACCACCTTGCCGGTCACGTCATGCACCGCGTCCGGCGTGGCACCCGGCCCCGGATCGGCGGCGATGCGGTCGTCGCGCAGCCAGAGGTCGGCGACCTCGCCATGCCGCCCGTTGGCCGGATCGAACAGCCGCCCGCCGGTGAGCTTCGTCAGCATCCGGCGGCCTCCCTGGTTCTGGCGTTTTGGCCGAGTGCCGCCAGCATCCGGCCGATCACGCCGGCGACGCTCGGCAGCCCCCTGTCGATCAGGGCGCCGGCATGGAGAGCGACAACGCTGTCGGCGCGGAACACGTCGCCGGGATGGTCGATGCCCGGGGTGCCCACCGGAATGAACAGCGCCGGCTCCGGCGTAACCATCGTCTCAGGCGGCGCCAGCATGATGACTTTGCCGCCGGTGGGGAGAGGCGGTGCATCCGGACGGAAGGCGGATATCCACAGCGTCACGTCGGCGTCGCGCAGGCGCGTGCGCCAGTCGAAGCGTTCCGGATCGTGCAGCGGTCCGCCGCCATCGAAACCGGTGCGCAAGGGAAAGCCGGTGCGCCAGCCGCAGGCCTGATTGGCGCCGATCAGGTTGTCGGCCCCGGACAAGGGAAGACCGGCGCAGCGGGTGGTGCCGTCCACCGTACGGATCAGGCGCACCAGCCCCTCGACGATCAGGTCCGGCTGCGGCCCCTCGAACAGCCCCGCCGCCCAGACCACCACCGCGTAGCGGGCGGAACGCAACCGGGCCGCCAAGGCCGCCATCGGGTCGCCGTCCGCCAACCGTCCGGCCAATGCCGTCCTCAGCCCGCCGACCAGCGTCGCCAGATCGGTTTCCGCGCCGGTGTCCACCCCGCTTGTTTCGATCCTGCCGCCAAGGCACCGCACGGTTTCCGGCAGCGGTGCCCCGCCCAGGAAGACGACGCTCCGGCCATTGCCGTCAACGAAGGCCGGTTCCGGGACCACCCAGCGCTCCCACAGGCGCGGAAAGGCCGCGGCCGGGTCCGGGCCCACGACCAGGACGAGGTCGCAGCGGTTGCGCAGCTCCGCCAAGGTGGTCACCGACCAGCCGAAGCGGCGCAGGACCGACAGATTGCGGAACAGGGCATCCGAGCGCTCATGGTCCACGGTCGCGCCGATGCGTTCGGCGAGGCTGAGCGCGGCGAGCACGCCCTCCACATCGGCCGCCAGTCCAGCGATCAGCGGTGCGCGGCTGGACCCCAACAACCGGACCGCCTCGGCAATGGCGTCGTCCATGGAAATGGCGGCTCCGTCCAGACGGGCATCCGTCGGCACCGCCATGGGGCGTCGGAACAGCCGGTCGGCCTGCGGGCAGCCGCTCGGCCGTGGAGCGATGCCGGACTGGTCCCGGTCGATCCCGATGTCGCCGCAGCCGAGCCCGCAGAACGGACAGAGAATGTCGGGGTGGAAGGTCATGGCCCCCCAATCGCCTGAGTGGGAAGAACGAAGTCACACCGAAGAATTCAAGCCGAATTCAAGGACGCTGGCGATCTTCGCCACGATCCAATCAAGCATCGGTCCCGGCGTTGAGAGTCCGATTCTTGGGCATGGTCGGTCCCCGACAGGCAAAGCATCCGCTTCATGCCCGGTTTCCTCCCTGGATATGTCTTGCCCCGTTCGGGCTACCGCGCGTGGATACTCGTTCGCGCTACGGACAATTTTGTTCGTAACGCTAACATTGTGCGGTGACCCGCGCAAAGGGAATGCAGATGAGCCACCAGCGCAATCGGATAGGGGAGGTGTGGGTCCGTGCGCCTGCGCGCCTGCATGCCGGCTTCGTCGATCTGAACGGTGGGCTGGGGCGCCGCTTCGGCAGTCTTGGCATCGCCATCGACCGCCCGGCCATCGCCCTGCGTGTCCGGCCCGCCGACCGGCTGACCGTCAGCGGTCCATCGGCCGAGCGTGTCCGCCGCAGCATCGAACGGCTTGGGCGCGAAGCCGGCTTGCCCGACGCCGTCGCGGTGACGGTGGAGGAGGCGATCCCGCCCCATGTCGGGCTGGGCTCCGGCACCCAGACGGATCTTGCCGTTGCCGCGGCGCTGGTTTGCCTGGAGGGGCGCGGCACGGCTGCCCGCGATCTGGCCCGTGCGCTGGAGCGGGGGGCCCGGTCCGGCATCGGGCTGGCGGCCTTCGAGCAGGGCGGGGTGCTGCTGGACGGCGGGCGGGGCGGGCTCGACGCCGCGCCGCCGGTGATCGCGCGGGCGCCGTTTCCGGAGGAGTGGCGCATCCTGCTCCTGCTCCATCGCGGCGGCCATGGCCTGCACGGTGCGCCGGAGGCCGAGGCATTCCGCCGGTTGCCGCCCTTTCCGCCCGACGCCGCGGCGCATCTGTGCCGGCTGATGCTGATGGTTGCCCTGCCGGCATTGGCCGAGGGCGATGTCGACCGGTTCGGACAGGCCATCGGCGAGCTTCAGCGCACGGTCGGCGACCATTTCGCGCCCGCCCAGGGCGGCCGCTTCACCAGCCCGCTGGTGGCGGACGCGCTGGCCTGGCTGGAGGCGCAGGGGATCGCCGGGGTCGGCCAGAGCAGCTGGGGGCCGACCGGATTCGCCGTCATCGGCGATGCCCGACAGGCGGAGCGGCTGGCCGGCGAGATGCGCACGCGCTGGAGCGGTTCACCGCTGGAGGTGATGGTCTGCCGCGGGCGGAATGTCGGTGCGACGGTGCGGAACCTGTCCGCCGAGGCGGACTTCACGCCCGCGATACGGCGGGCAGCGGGGGAATGACCGGAGGGAGACAGGCATGGGCGCCCCTTATGTGCTGCACATGATCACGCCGCTGGCGAATGTCAGCCCGTTTGACGTCAACATGGCGGTGGATGCCGGCATCGACACGATGGTCCCCTACACCGGCATCGAGACCGCGCAGGTCGAGGCGCTGACGCAGGATGCCATGTTCTCCCGCGATCCGAAGAACGCGGTGCGCACCGGCCTGTTCATCGGCGGGCGCGATGCGGCGATGGCGCTGGACATGCTGGAGGTGGCGCGCAAGGCGATGTTCCCGCCCTTCCGGATCTCGGTCTTCGCCGACCCGTCGGGCGCCTTCACCACCGCCGCCGCCATGGTCGCCGTGGTCGAGCGTGCGCTGCGGCGGGTGGGGGTGGAGGGTCTGACCGGCCTGGATGTGCAGGTCTATGGCGCCACCGGCGTCGTCGGCGGCATCGCCGGACTGATCGCCGCCCAGGCCGGCGGCAATGTCACCCTGGTCAGCCACCGCGGCGTGTCGGCCGTGCAGGGCAAGGCGGAGGAGTTCGGCCGGCGTTATGGCGTCACGCTGTCCTGCGCCG
Source organism: Azospirillum sp. 11R-A (assembly GCF_049472615.1). Taxonomy (NCBI): domain Bacteria; kingdom Pseudomonadati; phylum Pseudomonadota; class Alphaproteobacteria; order Rhodospirillales; family Azospirillaceae; genus Azospirillum; species Azospirillum sp. 11R-A. The sequence goes on from NZ_JBCEBL010000013.1 coordinate 162,315, forward strand.
ACACATCGACCGGCGGCAAGGCGGCGCTGATGAAGCGGGCGGAGGTCGTTCTGGCCTGCGGCAAGGCGGGGGTGACCGTGCTGACCGCCGACGATTTGCGCGCGGCCAAGCGTCTGCGCGTCGCCGCCGACATCAACGCCGTGCCGCCGGCAGGGGTGGACGGTGTCGGCGTGCAGGACGACGGCGTTTCCTTGCCTGCCCAACCGAATGCGGTCGGCATCGGCGCCCTCGCCATCGGCAACGTCAAGTTCAAGGTCCAGCACAATCTGCTGGAGCGGATGCAGACCGGTGGCACCGCCGTTGCCTTCGATTTCCAGGATGCGATGGACGCGGCGCGGACCATCGCCGGAAAGGGCAAATCATGACTCAACATGCGCCGGCCGGGCGCCCCAGCCTGTCGGCCCTGTCCGCTCCGCTCGCCGCCGCTCTGGTCGCCGAAGCGGTGCGGTTGCGGCTTGGCATCGACCGCGTGGCCGGCGCCACCATCGTCGATGGCGGGATCGCCCATCCCGGCGGGCTGGAGGCCGGACGCCGCATCGCCGAGCTGTGCATGGGCGGTCTCGGCCGGGTGACGCTCCAGGCCGATACCCGGTCGGACCGCTGGCCCTTCCAGGTGGCGGTGCACAGCACCGACCCGGTGCTGGCCTGCCTCGGCAGCCAGTATGCCGGCTGGAGCCTGTCGCACAAGGACGAGGGCTGCTCCTTCTTCGCGCTCGGTTCCGGTCCCGGCCGCGCACTCGCCCGCAAGGAGCCGCTGTTCGAAGATCTGGGCTACACGGACAGCGGCGACCATGCGGTGCTGGTGCTGGAAAGCGGCACCGTGCCGCCGGCGCCGCTGGTCGAACGGATTGCCGCCGGGTGCGGGGTGGCGGCGGAACGGCTGACGCTGGTGTTGACGCCGACGGCCAGCCTCGCCGGCACGGTGCAGATCGTCGCCCGCGTGCTGGAAGTCGCCATGCACAAGGTGCACGCATTGGGCTTCCCGCTGGGGCATGTCGCCGACGGCATCGGCGTCGCCCCGTTGCCGCCACCCGGCAAGGGCTTCGTCGAGGCGATGGGGCGGACCAACGACGCCATCCTGTTCGGCGGCACCGTCCAGCTGTTCGTCACCGGACCCGACGATGCCGCCGCCGATCTGGCGAAACGCCTGCCCAGCACGGAGTCCCGCGATTACGGCCGCCCTTTCGCCGAAGTGTTCGCGGCGGTGAACAGGGACTTCTACGCCATCGACCCGCTGCTGTTCGCCCCGGCGCGCGTGGTGGTCACCGCACTCGACAGCGGCCGCAGCTTCCACGGCGGACATCTTGCCTCGGACATGCTCGACCGGTCCTTCGGTGGGGCGGAGGGCGCGGGAACGGCGGGATGAACGCTGCGACCGCGGAACTGTTCATGGCTGTCTGCCGGGCGGAGGTGATGGCGCTGAAGCCCGGCAACGTCCATGTGCATGCCGCCGGCCATGGCATGACGGTGGAGGACTTCCTTCTGTCGGCGGAGGCCGCAGCCCCCGAGATCGCCCGCACCGGCGCCCCGGTCGGCGAGCGCATCCTGCTGGCGGTGCAGGCCACTCGCTCGGTGGTTGGCTCCAACACCAACCTGGGCATCCTGCTGTTGTGCGCCCCGCTGGCGCGTGCCGCCGAGATCCCAAAAATGCGCCCGCTGCGCGACAGGCTGGCAGCAGTGCTGGCGGCGCTGACGGTGGAGGATGCCGAGGCAGGCTTCGAGGCGATCCGCCTCGCATCGCCCGGCGGGCTGGGTCGTGCCGCGGAGCATGACGTCGCCGGCCCGGCGAGGGTGGATCTGCGCACCGCCATGGCGGCGGCCCGGTCGCGCGACCGCATCGCCGCCCAATATGCCGACGGCTTTCGGGACGTCTTCGACATAGGCGTCGCCCGCGCCCGGTCGATGCCGGACAGCGATACCGTCACGCTCGCAGAAGCGATTTATCTGGAGTTCCTGACCGCCTTTCCCGACAGCCATGTCCTGCGCAAGCATGGAGAGGATCGCGCCATGGCCGTGCTGTCCGAAGCCCGCGAGGTGCGCCGTCAGGTCGCCGTGGCATCCTCGGCGGCCCTCCGGCGCGAGCATCTGTTCGTCTTCGATGCGCGCCTGAAATGGCAGGGCATCAACCCCGGCACCTCCGCCGACCTGACCGTCGCCAGCCTCTTCGCCCATCGTCTGGAGGACCGGGATGCTGACCGCAAAGGCACACAGGCATGAGGACCACCATCGGCCTCAACGTCGGCGGCGCTGCGCTATGCCTCCTCGCAGCCACCCTGCCTGCGTCGGCGGAACCGCTGGTCATGACGGAGGTGGCGCCCGGGGTCTTTGTCCACCAGGGGGCCATCGCCGAGCCGGCGCCGGACAACGCCGGAGACACGGCCAACATGGGCTTCATCGTCGGCGACAGCTTCGTCGCGGTCATCGACACCGGCGGTACGCCGGAATTGGGGGTGCGTCTGCACGAGGCCATTGCGGCGCGGACCGGCAGGAAACCGGTCATCGTCATCAACACCCACATGCACCCCGACCATGTTTTCGGCAACGCCGCCTTCGCCGGCGTGCCCATCGCCGGCCATGCCAACCTGCGCGACGCGCTGGCCGCCCGCCAGGAGGTCTATCGTCAACGGCTGACCGAGGAGCTGGGTGCCGGAGCGGCGGCCGGGATCGCCCCGGTCCGGGTGGACCGGCCGGTGGCGGAAGAGGTGCGGGTCGACCTCGGCAACCGCATCCTCGTGCTGACCGCCTATCCGACCGCGCACACCAACAATGACCTGACCGTCTTCGACCGCAAGACGGGGACGCTGTTCACGGGCGACCTGCTGTTCGTCGACCATGTCCCGGCGGTCGACGGCAATGCCATGGGCTGGCTTCGCGTGATCGACCGGCTGGAGCGGGTGCCGGCGGTGCGTGCCGTTCCCGGCCATGGGCCGGCGCGCGTGGCCTGGCCGGGAGCGCTGGATGCCCAGCGGCGCTACCTGACGGTGCTGGTGGAGGGTGTGCGCCGGGTGCTGAAGGCGGGCGGCGGCATCCAGGATGCCGTCGCCCATGTGGCGGAGGAGGAACGGGAGCGCTGGCTGTTGTTCGATGCATACAACCCGCGCAACGTCACGGCGACCTTCGCCGAACTGGAATGGGAATAGGAGCGGGAGCGATGATGCGATATCCGCCGATGGGGCTGCTGGCCGGCCTCCTGATCGTCCTGTCCACGCCGGGTCTTGCCGCCACCGATGCGGCGGAGGATGCCGCGCGCTGGGACATCCTGCACGACATGTATTTCAAGGACCGCCCGGTCGATGAGGCGGGCGCCCTCATCCGTATCGACGCGCCGGCCCGCGCCCATGACGCAGCCCTGGTCCCGGTGCGGATCGAGGTGGAGCCGTCGCTTCGCCTGAAGTCGCTGTCCCTGCTGGTCGACAAGAACCCGGTGCCGCTGGCCGTCAACTTCCGCTTCGGCCCGGCCAGCGCCGGCAGCGGCATCGAGACCCGCGTGCGCGTCAACGAATACACGAATATCCATGCGGTGGGCGAGACGCAGGACGGCCGATTGCTGATGACGGCGGTCTACGTGAAGGCCGCCGGCGGCTGCTCCGCCCCCGCCGTCAAGGACCCGCAGGAGGCGATGGCGCGTCTCGGCCGCATCAAGGTGAAGCTTCCGGAAACGCTGTCCCCCGGCAGCTCCGCCACCGCCCAGGTCATGGTCAGCCACCCCAACAGCAGCGGGCTTCAGTTCGATCAGGTCAGCCGCACCTACATCCCCGCCCATTATATCCAGTCGATCGTCATCCGCGCCGGCGGCCAGACGGTGCTGGAGGCGGACACCGACATTTCCATCAGCGAGGACCCGAACCTGCGCTTCAGTTTTTTGCCCACCGGGGGCGGCAGCCTGGAGGTGGTCGCGCAGGACACCAAGGGCGCCACCTTCACCCACAGCGTTCCTTTGACAGCCGCTGCCGCCAAGGGTGATCCGGCGCTTTAGCCTTCCCTCAGAAGCACTGGCGGTCTGCGGCGACCTGGGCCTGGCGGAAACGGTCCATCAGGTCCTTGGCCCATCCGGAGCTGCGGAAGATTCCGGCCCGCTCGCCCGGCTGGTCGGCCATCACCTTCACCGTCTCGATGGCGGTGTAATCGTCATAGGTGATGCGGTCGGCGATGGCGTCGATGCTGCATGCGCATTTCTCCATGACGATGTGCGACTGCCCGTTCGACGCCATGCAGGCGATCACGTAATCGGCCCGCGCCGCCGTGGGGTAGTCGTTGGCTGGGCTGGCGGCTGCCGGAGCAGCCGCCAGCAAGGCCGCGGCAAGGATGAACGCGATGCGAACAGGCATGCCCAAACCCCTTCCATCCCCGTCCATGGGGCTTGAGCCCATGGACCATCGATGATTGCCATATATAACAATCATGGATACGGATGGAGTTGGGGGGCTCAAAAGAGGTGGGCCTCTTTCGGGGCGATGCGATGGTCCCGCCGGATCCTGTGAGGTCAGATCTGGCGCGGTTCGCACTTCCAGCGGCGCACGGTGTATTTCGGGTGCTGCTCCGCCCATTCGGCGGCCCGGAACAGGCCGGTGCGCGAACAGGCCATCGCATTGACGAACGGCTCCTGGAACTGCGGGCGTTCGACGGTGCAGCGGTCCGGACTGGAAACAAGGCAAACCACGAAGATCAACTCGATCATGACAACTCCAGCCGTGATGGAGTGGGGGAGCGACCTCGGTTGGGCGCCTCGATCCGGCGGGCGGCCGTCCAGGTTCATGAGCGGGGATTATGCTGCACTGCACACAAAATCTGTGCAGGAGTCAAGCATGGCTTATGGAAAACCAATTTTGCCTTAACAAGCCGAGGAAGCCCATCGTCCCGGTGCGCTTCCTCACCTATCCCTGCATTGCCTTCGCAAGAAACCGGTCGATCGCCAGCGCGACCGCTTCGCTGTCGAGATCGTCCAACCGGCAGCTCTGCACGTCCGTGGTCTTCACCGGCGTCAGGAAGTTTTCCGAAATGGAGGTCGTGCCGTCCTCCCCGACATGGATGGTCATGTAGGCGCGCGGCGCATCCTCGGCGTTGTCGATGGAGGTGAAATGGACGATGGCGCGCGGCATCTCGTGGACTAGGCCGATGTCCTCCCGGAACCACACGGTGCCGACGTCGCGGACGATTTGCTGCCGGGATTCGACAATCGGCCGGATGATGCGGCCGTGCAGGTCGCGGATGTCCGCCAGCACCGCGAGCTTGCGGCCATTGCGGTCGCCCTCGCCGAAATGCCCGGCCGTGTTGCGCCTTGCGGCTTCCAGCATCCGGCGGGTTCGGACCACGGCATCGACAAGCCGGCTGGTGGCGTCCGAGTGCATCGCGTCTGACTCCTTGTTCCGGCAAGACTGTTCCCGCAAGGCGCTCAGCGGTCGCCCGACTGGTATTCCCGGCCGGTCGGCGCCGACAGGTCGCCAGCGGGTTCAACCTTGCGGGTCAGATAATCGGTGGCCGACAGAACGAAAAGCACCGCCAGCCAGAACAGTCCGGCCGCCGCCGCGGCACGGGTCAGCGCCGGGGCGCGGAACAGCTTCATGAACAGTGCCAGCACCAGAAGCGCCTTTGCCGCCGAGATGCCCAGCGCCAGCACGAGGTTCAGCGGGCCCGGCATTGGCACATAGGCAAGGGCTAGCGTCGCCGCCAGCAGCCCCACCAGTGCTGCCCAGGTGAACAGATAGGTGCGCGGAAGTCCTGTCGCCCCTGTCGTCATGAGCCGCTCCGTCCGACCAGATAGATCAGCGGGTAGAGGAAGATCCAGACGATGTCGACGAAATGCCAGTACAGGCCCGTCACCTCCACCGGCGTGTAATAACGCGCCGAAAAGGCGCCGCACCGTGCCCGCACTGCCAGCAGTGCGATCAGGACGATGCCGATGGTGACATGGATGCTGTGCAGCCCGGTCAGCAGGAAATAGAGGAAATAGAACAGCTCGATGGTCCGGGCATGCGGACCGTCCTGATGGAAATTCAGCCCCGGCACCAGATGCTCGGTCCACTCGCCATGGTACTCGTAGCCCTTCAGCCCCAGGAACAGCAGCCCCAGCAGTGCCGTGGCCGTCAGCAGCCGCGTCAGCGCCTTTCGCCGGCCCTGCTCCGCGGCATGGACGGCCCAGACCATGGTGAAGCTGCTGGTCAGCAGCACCAGCGTGTTGACCGATCCGATGACGACCTTGGTATGGCGTCCGGCTTCCGCCACGCCGTCCGGATGGCTGGCGCGCAGCCATGTGTAGGCCAGGAGCAATCCGCCGAAGAACAGCACCTCCGTCGCCAGGAACACCCACATGCCGAAGCTGGCGGCCTCCGCCTGCTGCTCCGCCGTCGCGTATTGCGGGTCCGGCTGGGGAACGCTTTGGGAAGCGGGCGCTGCGTCAGACATCCTGCGGCTCCGGTTCAGGCCGGTACTGGTAGGGCGGTCGGGTAACGGTCGGGGTCCGGTCGAAATTGTGGGTGGGGGGAGGGGAGGGAGTCTGCCACTCCAGTCCGGTCGCCGCCCACGGGTTGGCACCCGCCCGCTTGCCGCGGAACAGCGACCAGCCGAGATAGAAGAAGGGCAGGGCATAGCCGACCGCCAGCACCGACGCACCGGCCGACGAGAAGATGTTCCAGGCCTGGAATTCCGGCGGGTAGGAATAGTAGCGCCGTTCCATGCCCAGATAGCCCAGGATGAACTGCGGGAAGAAGGTCAGGTTGAAGCCGAAGAAGATCAGCAATGCTGCGATGCGCGCCCACCATTCGGGATAGAGCCGCCCGGTCACCTTCGGCCACCAGTAATGCAGCCCGCCGAAATAGGCGCTGACCATGCCGCCGACCATGATGTAGTGGAAATGCGCCACGACGAAATAGGTGTCGGTGACATGCACGTCGAAGGCGAGGTTGGCGACGAACAGCCCGGTCAGCCCGCCGATAGTGAACAGCCCGATGAAGCCCAGGGCATACAGCATGGGGGCGTCGAAGCTGATCCAGCCCTTGTGCAGCGTGGCGGTCCAGTTGAACACTTTGATCGCCGACGGCACCGCGATGACGTAGCTGAGCAGCGAGAAGACCAGCCCGGCATAGAGCGAGATGCCGGCGACGAACATGTGGTGCGCCCACACGAAGAAGCCGATGACCGAGATGGCGATGCTCGACCACACCACGAACTTGTATCCGAACAGCGGCTTGCGGGCGAAGCAGGGCACGATCTCGCTGATCACCCCGAAGCCCGGTAGGATCATGATGTAGACGGCGGGGTGGGAGTAGAACCAGAACAGGTGCTGGAACAGCAGCGGGTCGCCGCCCAGCGCCGGGTCGAAGATGCCCACCTTCAGCAGCCGTTCCGCCGCCACCAATATCAGCGTGATCGCCAGCACGGGCGTCGCCAGCACCATGATGACGGAGGTGGCGTAGTTCGACCAGACGAACACCGGCAGCCGGTACCACGTCATTCCCGGCGCCCGCATGCGGTGGGTGGTGACGATGAAGTTCAGCCCGGTCAGGATCGACGAGAATCCCACCGCGAGCACGGCTGCCAGCGCCAGCACCACATAGCCGTTGGAATAGAGCGAAGAAAACGGCGTGTAGAAGGTCCAGCCAGTATCGACCCCGCCGATCAGGATGGCGAACAGCGCCAGGAAACCGGCACCGACATACAGATACCAGCTGAGCAGGTTCAGGCGGGGAAAGGCCAGATCCTTGGCGCCGATCATCAGCGGGATCAGGAAATTGCCCATGGTGTTGGGGATCGACGGGATCAGGAAGAACCAGACCATGATCACGCCATGCAGGGTGAACAGCCGGTTGTAGATGTCCGGCGTGAAGATGCCCGGCGGCGTCACCAGATTGAGCCGGATCAGCGCCGCCGCCGCTCCTCCCACAAAGAAGAAGAAGGTGATCGACAGGGTGTAGAGGATGGCGATCCGCTTGTGGTCCCTGGTCAGCAGCCAGGAGCGCAGCGTGACGCCGCCCTCCGTCAGGTAGTTCTTCGTCGCGACGACGGGTTCTTCCGGTTTGCCGGTCACGGTTGCGGTCGTCATGGAGCAGGCCTTTCCGCGCTGTCGGCAGTTTTGTCGGCAAGCGATTTGATGTAGGCGACGAGCTTCAACAGATCGTCCTCGCCGATCTGCCCGGCGAAGGACGGCATGACCGGGGGATAGCCGGCGGCGATCTCCGCCTTCGGCATCAGGATCGAATCGCGGAGATAACGGTCGTCGGCGATGACGGTGCGCCCGCCCTCCAGCGGCACCGGGCGGCCGAACAGTCCCTCCAGCTTCGGCGCGTGGACGGTGCCGGCACCGCCATGGCAGCCGCTGCAACCGTAGCTGCGGAACAGCGCCTCCCCCTCCTGCGCCAGACTGGGGCCGGGATCCTGGCTGTCCAGCCAGTGCTGGAAGTCGGACGGCTCCATTACCACGACGGTGCCGCCCATCCGCGCGTGCCAGGTGCCGCAGAACTCCGCGCAGAACAGCCGGTATTCGCCGACCTCCGTCGGGGTGAACCACAGCGTCTCGTACCGGCCGGGGACGGCGTCCTGGCGGATGCGGAAGGCGGGGATGGCGAAGTCGTGGATCACGTCCTGGGAGGTCAGCACCAGCCGCACCGGCCTGCCGACCGGGACATGCAGCGTGTCGATCTCGCGCTGGCCGCCGGGATGTTCGATCTTCCACATCCACTGCTTGCCGACGACATAGATGTCGGTGGCGTCGCTGGGCGGGCTGTGGATGCGGACATAGAGGTTCGCTCCCCAGAAATAGAGGACGAGGAAGGCGGCGAAGGTCAGGCCGGTCCAGGCGACCTCGACCCTCCAGGTGCGGCCCAGCCGGTTGCCGCGCTCCACCTTGCTGCCCTTGCGGTAGCGGACGCAGAACAGGATCATCAGCCCGAAGACCAGCAGCAGGATGAAGGCGCTGACCCCCAGCAGGGCGGCGAACAGCCAGTCCATGTCCGCGGCATGGGCCGACGCGCTGGGCGGGAGGAGTTGCAGGCTTCCCATCGCCGCCCTCACCCCTGTCCCGGCCGGCGCGCGGCGCGCCAGACCAGCAGCCCGAGCGCTAGCACCGATAGCACTCCGGTCGCCTGGAGCAGCCGGCCCACCTCGGCGTTGTAGCGGCCCTGCGCGGCATCGTAGCCGTAACAGAGCAGCAGCAGATGGTCGGCCACCGACCCGACCGCTCCCCTGGAGGCATCGACCAGTCCCAGCCGGAGATCGGTCGGGTCGTAGCCCACCCCCAGGATGTAGCGCGAGACCGTCCCCCCCGGCGACACCAGCACCACGCCCGCCGGGTGGGCATACTGCCCCGTCGCCTCGTCGAGGCGGTAACGGAAGCCGGCGGCATCGGCGAGGCGGCGCACCTCGCGCCCTCGATCCGTGGAATCGCCCACCAGCGCGTGGATGGCGCCGGCCAGTGCCGGATCGCGTTCGAAATGCCCGGCCTTCAGCGCCGCGGCGTCTGCCGGGCTGTCGCCGGGGTCGAAACTGACCGCCATCACCGTGTAGTCTTTTTCCGGCGTCAGCGGCACCTGCGCCAGTGCCGCCGCCAGATCGCCCAGCACCACTCCGCACAGCGTCGTGCAGCGGAAATAGTCGAAGACCAGGACCAGCGGCTTGCCCCTGTCGAACAGGGAGGCGGTCGTGACCGCATGCCCAGCCTCGTCGCGCAGCCTGACGTCCCGCGGCAGTTGTGCTCCCGGGCGCTGGTCGAAGGCGAACTCGGTGAAGCTTCCCGGCAGCAGGGTGGCGGGAGAGGCCTCCGCGCCGGCGGTCAGGCCCGACAATAGGAACAGCAGGGCAGCCATTGGGAGTCTTGTCATCGCGGCACCTCCCGCCTTGCATCTGCCGGCCAGTCGGCGATGCCGCGTTCGGCGACACGGCGCATGGCCTCCTCGATGGGGATGTGGGCGATGCCATGCGCGCGGTCGGCCCAGCCATAGCCGGTCAGCCGTTCCATCGCCTGCTCCTTGTAGCGCTTGAGATCGGCGACGGGATCGGTTTGCAGGCGCGGCTTCGGCATCGGCGTCGTCAGCGCATGGTTCTCGTCCCTGGCTGCGTTGGGGAAGATCAGCAGCAGCGACACCACGACCGTCACGATCAGGCCTGCCGCCAACCCGCCCAGCACCGGGAACAGCCAGGGCGGGGTGTCCCGCGCCTCGAACGTCGTGTCGGGATTGCTGCCTTCCTGCTGAGGCTTCCGTTTCGGCGTCCTGCCGCGACCTTGCCGCAGCCAGCCGAACAACAGTGCCGCGGCAGTGCCAGCAACGCCGGACCGGCCGATGCGCGTGGCCTTATCCATGGCCGACCTCCTCCGCCAGCCGGCCGACGGGCCGCGTGGCCGGCCGGGTGGAGAGCCGCCAAAGGAGCACCGTCATGCACGCCCCGCCCATCGCCAGCGCGGCTGCCGGGGCATACCAGGTGAAGCCGCCGGCCAGCCCCGGCAGGATCAGCCACCAGCATTCCAGCAGATGCGCCGCCAGCAGCAGCAGGCAGACGGCGGCGAGCCCCGCCCGGCTGCGCTTCACCGGCCACCAGATCAGGGCGGCGAATGGCAAACCCCCTTGCGCCAGTGCGCCCAGCGCCGCGACCCAGCCCCAGCCGCCGGACAGGCGCGCGACGTACCATGTGATCTCCTGCGGCAGGTTCTCCTGCCAGACGATCAGGAACTGCATGAAGGACAGGTAGAACCACAGCAGAATGGCGGCGGTCAGCAGGCTGCCCAGGTCGTGGCGCTGCCCGGCATCCGTCCGCCCTCCCAGCACGGCGGCCAGCGTCGCCAGCGCCAGGGCGCCCAGAAGCTGGCCGCCGATGATCATCATCCCGTAGATGCTGGAGCCCCAATCCGGCTCGATCGACATGAACCAGTCGAAGGATGCGAAGGTGACGGTCAGCCCCAGCAGGATCAGCCCGGGCGCTGCCAGTTGGTTGCGGTTCCGTCCCGACCACCGCAGGGCCACAAGCGCCAGCCCCAGCCAGACCACGGCATAGACCGCCGTCCGTCCGTAGAAGAAGGGTTCGTTCAGGTAGAAGCGGTTCTTCAGATGCGTGGCGTCGGCCGCCCGCGCCCAGGGATACAGTTCCGGCAGCAGGGCCAGCACCGGCACCAGCAGCAGGAGAATCGGCGGCAGGAAAGCCACCATCGCCCGCAGCGCCGGCACGGCAGCGGTTCCCCAACGCCCGCCGGTCAGATCATGGGTGAACAGCAGCATCATGGCGCCCAGGGGCAGCCCGATCCAGAAGGCGAAGGAGGCCAGCCAGCCGCGCAACACCGCCTGCGGATCGGTCAGCGCTCCAACGGCGCAGACCGCCGCCCCGATAAATGCCGCGGCCATGGCGGCGATAAGCGGACGGCGGCTCATCGCAGCGCCCCCCGCACCGTTTCCGGCAACTCGGCCGCGGCGGTGTTCTGACTGGTCTGCAAGGCCCGGATATAGGCGGCGATGGCCCAGCGGTCGTCCGAACCGACGCGGTCGGCATAGGAATACATCGCCCCCCAGCCATTGGTGGCGACCTCGTAAAAATGCCGGGTCTGGGCATTGCGCAGCGCGTCGCCATGGAAGGAGGGCGGCTGCGGAAAGCCGCGCCGGACGATCATGCCGTCGCCGTCGCCGAGATAGCCATGGCAGGGCGTGCAATAGATCTCGTAGCGCTCCTTGCCGCGGGCCAGCAGCGCCGCCGTCAGCGCCGGGGGCGGCTGGGGATGGTCTTCGCGGGCGATGGCGTTCGGTGCCGGCTGCGGCGGCCAGACCTTCCGGTCCGGTTCGGCGTTGGCCGAACCACCGTCGGCCGGCGTCCAGGTCTTGTCGCGCGGCTGCTTCGCCATGTTGTCGCAGGCCGTCAGCAGCGACACGCCCAACAGCAGAAGGACGAATGGAGACAGCCGCGTCATGCCGGCACCTCGTCGATCCGCACGCCCTCGCCCTCGGGCAGCAGCTGTTGCAGGAGTTCGCTGTCGTTCCGTCCCTCCCGTTCGGCGATCCAGATCAGGAAACGGTCCTGGGAGGCCAGTTCGAACCCCGGCGCGTCGAAGATCGGATCGTAGAGGCGCGGCAGCCGGCAGAATTTGCAAAAGGCGAGGAAGCCCGCCAGCAGGATGGTCAGCGCCGCCAGTTCGAAGGTGCTGGGGCCGAAGGCCGGCCAGCTGTTCAGCGGCCGTCCGCCGATGTTCAGCGGATAGCTCAGCACCATTCCCCAATATTGCAGGAAGAACCCGCCGAGGGCTCCCAGCAACCCGGCCGCCACGACGATCAGCGGCAGCGCCCGCGGCCTGCGGTCCAGCAACTCGTCCACCCCCTCCACCGCATAGGGGCTGTAGACCTCCAGCCTTGAAAAGTCTGCCTGCCGCAGCCGGTGCAGGGCGTCCAGCATCGCGTCCGGGTCGTCGAAGGTGGCCATTCTGCCGCGCAGGCTGTGGCCGGTGCCCCGCTGCACGCTCATCGCCCGCCCTCCGTCTGCTTCTTGCGAAGGAGTTCGCGCAGTTCGAACATCGACACCATCGGGATGAAGCGCAGCGCCAGGAAGAAGCCGGTCAGGAACAGCCCCACCGAACCGGCCAGCGTCGCCCAGTCCCAGACCGTCGGTATGAAGACGAACCAGCTCGATTCCGAGTGGTTCCGGTGCAGGCTGCCGACGACGATGACGTAGCGCTCGATCCACATGCCGATCACCACGCCCAGCGCCACGAGGAACAGCAGCGGCCGGTTCAACCGCACCGCCCGGACCCACAGGAGCTGCGGGACGATGCCGTTCAGGACGATCTTCGCCCAGTACCAGGGCGCGTAATATCCGCCGAGCAGCGACATCGCCACGGTGATCTCGCGCTCTTCCCCCCGGTAGAAGGGCATGAAGATCTCGATCAGGTAGCAGTAGGACAGCAGCAGGCTGGCGGTCAGCATCAGCCGGGCCAGCACGTCGATGTGGCGCAACGTGATGACCCCGGTCAGCTCCAGCGCCCGGCGCAGCGGAATGACCAGCATCAGCACCACGGCGAAGCCGGACAGCGCCGCGCCGAAGACGAAATAGGGCGGGAACTGCGTTTCGTGCCAGCCCGGCGTCAGGCCGCCGGCGAAATCCAGCCCAACGATGCTGTGGATCGAGCAGACCAGCGGCGCCATCAAGGCAGCGAACAGCCCGTACAGCATCCTGAACTGGCGCCAATGCTGCGACGACCCCTGCCATCCCAAAGCCAGCAGCCCGTACAGCACCCGCTGCCAGCGCCGCTGCGCCCGGTCGCGCAGGGTGGCGAAATCGGGGAGCAGCCCGATATACCAGAACAGCAGCGACCCGGCGACATAGACCAGGATGGCGACGAAATCCCAATGCAGCGGGCTGCGGAACTGCGGCCACAGCGCCATCGTGTTGGGATAGGGGAACAGCCAGTAGAAATACCACCAGCGCCCGAGATGGATGACCGGCATGATCCCGGCGCAGGCCACGCAGAACACCGTCATGGTTTCGGCGATGCGGCTGGTGGCGCTGCGCCATTCCGACCGGGTCAGGAAGAATAGGGCGGAGATCAGCGTCCCGCCGCTTGCCATGCCGACCCACCAGACATAGTTGCCGATGGCGAAGCCCCAGGCGATGGGCCAGTCGATGCCCCAGATGCCGACGCCGCGGACGAACAGCCAGCCGACCGCCGCCAGGAACAGGGCGAACAGCCCGAACGACATCCCGAAGCCGACCCACCACCACAGGGGCGTGCGACGCTCCAGCACGAGGTCGCTGACATGCGCGGTCACCGCCGGGGCGGTCACCCCCGGTTCGACCACCCGTGTCAGGTCCCGTTCGGTTTCGGGCGATGCGCTCACCGGCTCACGCCTCCCCGATCTCGGGATTCGGATTGCGCAGCCGCGCCTCGTAGGTCGTGCGTGGTCGGGTGTTCAGTTCGGTCAGGACGCCATAGTCCAGCGGGCTCGCCTTGCGCCGGCTGACCGCGCTGTCCGGGTCGTTCAGGTCGCCAAAGACGATGGCCTCGGCCGGGCAGGCCTGCTGGCAGGCGGTCTTCACCTCGCCGTCGCGGATCGGCCGGTTCTCGCGGTCTGCGACGATGCGGGCGTTGCGTATGCGCTGGATGCAGTAGGTGCATTTCTCCATGACGCCGCGGGCCCGGACCGAGACGTCGGGGTTCCAGGACATCGACAGCCGGTTGTCGTCGCCGGAATAATTAAAGTAGTTGAAACGCCGGACCTTGTACGGGCAGTTGTTGGAACAGAAGCGGGTGCCGACGCAGCGGTTGTAGACCATCACGTTCAGCCCGTCGGCGTCGTGCATGGTGGCGGCGACCGGGCAGACGACCTCGCAGGGCGCGTTCTCGCAATGCATGCAGGTCATCGGCTGGAAAAGGGTCTGCTCCGGGGCCGCCGCCTCGCCCTCGTACCAGGTGTCGATGCGGATCCAGTGCATCTGGCGGTTCCGCAGCACCTCCTCCTTGCCGACCACCGCGATGTTGTTCTCGCCCTGGCAGGCAGCAGTGCAGGCGTTGCAGCCGATGCAGGCATTCAGGTTGATCGCCATGCCCCAGGCGTTCCGCGGATACTCGTAATCCGGATAAAGCGAGTGCTCCGGTTCCCTGCGCTTGGCGAAACCCTGATCCTGGCGGAACTCGTCCAGCGTGGCGTGGCGGACCACGTCGGGCGAGTCGATCATCTGGTGGTGCTGGGTAACGGCCAGCCGGTGGGTTTCCCCGGTCTTGCGCAGTTCCACTCCCGGCAACTGCCAAAGACTGGCCGAGGTCCGCAGCGGGAAAGTATCGAATCCGACATCGCGCCCGACCCGGCCCACGATCCGGCGCCCGAAGCCGAAGGGCAGGGTGACGCAGTCCGGGGCATGGCCGGGAAGCAGCCAGACCGGCGTTCGAAGCCGACCGACGGCGGTGTGCACCTCCACCACATCCTCGTTCTTGAGGTCCAGCCGCTGCGCGGTCGCCGGTGCAATCAGCAGGGCGTTGTCCCAGGTCAGGGTGGTGAAGGGCCGCGGCAGTTCCTGTAGCCAGCCGAGATTGGCGGTGCGCCCGTCGCGCAGCCACGGGTCCGGCCGGAACAGGGCGGTCAGCGTGCCGTCTGGTTGTGCCGATGCCGGGGGCAGGCGGTTCGCCAAGCCGGGCAACAGCGAAACGGAAGCCGGTGCGGCGGCGCTGTCCGGCACCACGCCCATGCGCAGGGCCTCTGCCCACAGATCCTCCGCATCGCCTTTGTTTTGGAAGCGTTCCATCCAGCTCTGCCGGACAATGGCGTAACCGTCGGGCCGCGTCTCTCCGTCGAGGACCGCCAGCAGTTCCTGGGGCGACCAGCCGCCCCAAAGCGGCTGGACCTGCGGCTGCTGAATGGTAGCCGTGCCGTCGAAGGCCCGCGCATCGCCCCAGCGCTCCAGCTCATGCGCCTCCGGCACATGCCATGTGCAGAGCATGGCGGTCTCGTCCACCGCGGTGCCGAGATGAATGGACAGCGGCACCTTTCCCAACGCGCCGGCAAAGTCGAGGTCGGCGGGCGCGGTGAAAACCGGGTTGGCGCCCAGGATCAGCAGCGTGTCGACCGTGCCGGCCGCCATATCGGCGGCCAGTTCTCCGACCGACTGGGCATGGTCGACCGGATCGGCTTCCACTGGCTCGATGTGGCTGACCGTCTGTCCGGGTCCGCCCAGGGCATCGTTGATGGCATGCACCAGCGCGTGGACGGCAGGCGGCTGTGCCGGCCCGGCATGAACCAGCGCCGCGCCGCGATTGGCGGACAAGTCGCGGGCGACGGCAGCCAGCCAGCCGGGAGCACCTTGCCGCCACTCCGCCGGCCCGGCGCCAAGCTCGGCGGCCAGCGCACGCACCGCCGCCTCTACCTCGTCCGGACGAACCGCGAAACGGTGGTCGGCGCGGGCACCGGCAAGGGTGGGCGAGCTTTCCACCGCATAAAGTCGGCTCATCTCCTCCGGCCGTCCGTCCTCCGCCGCACGGCGGCGGCGAGCGAAGTCGCGGGCGTAGCGCAGGTGCCCAGGCGCGCTGTCGAGGAAATCGCTCTCCACCGCCAGGATCACCTTCGCCCTGTCGAGGTGCAGCACGGTGTCCACTGGCCGCCCATAAGCCAGCACCGCACCGGCCCGCAGCGTGTCGCGCCCGTCGGCCTCCCAACGGTGCCACTGCATCGCCGGAAAACGCTGCTTCAGCGCCCCGATCTGCCGGGCCAGCGTGGGGGAGGTGACGGTGCCGGTCAGCAGACGCAGCCCGCCGCCGCCGCGCGCCGCCAGGGCGGGCAGGCGGTCGACCAGCGCCTTGACCATCCCGTTGGTGCTCGCCGCCCGTCCGGCTTTCAGCACGGTTCGCGAGCGGTCGGGATCGTACAGATCGAGGATGCTGGCCTGGATGATCGGATCGAGCGCGCCCAGGCTGGCGGGATGGTCCGGATTGCCCTCCAGCTGGACCGGGCGCCCCATCTGGTGGATTGCCAGCACCCCGTCGGCATAGCCGCCGCGGGTGACCGCCGTTGCGAAATGGCGGGCGACACCGGGCACCAGCCCGGCCGGCATCGTCACATAGGGGATCGCCGTCTCCGACGCCTCTCCCGGTCCGCAGCCCGACAGCCCGGCCAGAGCGAAGGAGGCGCCCATCAGCTCCAGCAGCCGGCGTCGGCCGACACGTGCGTCGGCTGGAACCGGCAGGCCGGGGAACTCGGCGCGCAGCATCTCCAGCACGGACGGCTCCCGCGACAGCTCGTCCAGGCTGCGCCACAGCGCCCGGCCGCTCTTTCCGGTCAGCCGGTCTTCGATGTGCCGGGCCAGCTCCTCCCGCCCCAATTCCTCCCGCGCCGTCATCGGTGGCACACCGAGCAGTCGGACAGGGTTTCGGGATGGATGTGATAGCGGGCCATCAGCTGCTCGCCGGATGGAGTTGTTGCGGTCCGTTTCCAGTCGGTGTCGAACACCGCCTCCTTCGGGCGCAGGTTCGGGGCCGGATCGCGATGGCAGTCGAGGCACCAGCTCATCCGCAGGCTCGCTCCCTTCCAGGTCAGGGGCATGCTGTCCACCGGCCCGTGGCAGGTGGTGCAGGCCACACCCTTGGCGACATGGATGCTGTGGTTGAAGAAGACGTAGTCGGGCAGCGCATTGACCCGGTTCCAGCGGATCGGCGTTCCGGTGGCAAGGCTCTGGCGCACCGGGGCCAGCAGATCCGCATTGGTCCAGATCTGCGAATGGCAGGTCATGCAGGTGTGGGTCGGCGGGAGGCCGGCATTCGCCGATACCTCCACCGACGTATGGCAATAGCGGCAGTCCAGTCCCAGCCCGCCGACATGATGTTCATGGCTGAAGGGAACCGGCTGCGGCTGCACGATGTCGACCCGCGTCGCATAGGTGGTGTTGGGAAAGAACCACGCGCCGCCGACCAGCGTGACCAATCCCGCCAGCAGGGTGTAGAGCACCAGTTTGGTCAGGATGTTGGCGGTGGGGCTGAAGACACCCGGCATGGCTCAGGCCCCCCGTCACGCCGCCGGAGCGGCCGATTGGAGAGGGCGGCGTCTGTCCATGGCTTGCGTCTCCCTGACTTGTCCGCCCCAGCAGACGCAAAGCTGCTCGGGTCGGTCGTCGGCGGGATTCAGGCGGAGCCCGAACCCGGAGCGGCGGGCGTTGGTGGGGGGCGGCCATCTGCAGGCGGGCGTCTGCGCGCCACCCCATCGCTACAAGCGCCCGTTCGCCGTCAGGTTCCATGCCGTCGTCGGGCTAGCCCGACTGCCCCAGCCCTTCCGCGCCAATTGGACAGTTTTCCGAAGCGCTGTGGACAGCGCGGATCGGCGGTACGTTCGGCAAAGGGTGGACTGACCGGAAGATCGGGACATAGGCGCCTTCCGGTGGCCGCTGCGCTGTGTCGCAGGTGCCGGCTCTTCCCCTGCGGTGCCGTCCGGCGCTAAAGCCATGTTTTCCAGGCTTCGTCCGGCAGACCGGGGGCGGACCGCCTTCTGCTGCGACGGATCGATGACCTGTGTTTCGTGCGACTGCGATGTTCTGGTGGTGGGCGGCGGCAACGCGGCGCTCTGTGCCGCAATCGCGGCCCGCCGGGCCGGTGCGTCGGTCCTGCTGCTGGAGGCCGCTCCTAAGTCGCTGCGCGGAGGGAACGCCCGCCACTCCCGCAACATGCGGGTCATGCACGACGCGCCGACACCGTGGGTGCGGGGGTACTATCCGGCCGACGATTACCATGCCGACCTGCAACGGGTGGCCGGGGCTGCCGTAAATTCCGTCGATGACGGGCTGGCGCGCCAATTTATCGACGCCAGCGCCGACATCGTCGATTGGCTGGCCGGCAACGGCGTGCGGTTTCACCGCGGCACCGACGAGGTTCTGCCCTATTCCCGCAAGACCGCCTTCTTCCTGGGCGGGGGGAAAGCCCTGATCAATGCGCTCTACGCTGCGGCGGAAGCGCTAGGCGTCGTCGTCCGCTACGACAGCGCCGTGCGCGCGCTGCATCTGCGGGACGGGCCACCGGCCGTCACCGTCGGCGATGTGGACATCGCCATCCGGGCAAGAGCGCTCGTCGTCACTTCCGGCGGATTCCAGGCCGATCTCGGCTGGCTGCGGCAGCAGTGGGGTGGGGCCGCCGGCGACTTCACGATCCGCGGCACCCCGCATGCGACGGGCGTCCCGCTGAAGGCACTGCTGGAGGATGGCGCGGACCCGGTGGGGGCGGCCGACCGCTGCCATATGGTGGCGGTGGATGGCCGCGCTCCGCTGTTCGACGGCGGCATCGTCACGCGGCTGGACGGGCTTCCCCATGGCATCGTCGTGGATCGGGATGGCCGGCGTTTCGCCGACGAAGGGGCGGTCGTCGGGTCGTCGCGCTACACGACCTGGGGCGAGCTGGTGGCCCGCTGTCCCGGTGCCGTCGCCTTTTCGGTCTTCGATTCCGCCATTGCCGGGCGGTTCCAGCCCTCCATCTTCCCGGCGATCCAGGCGGACAGCATCGGCGGGCTGGCCTCGGCTCTGGGCATCGGTCCGCCGGCGCTGGAGTCCACGGTGGCGGCCTTCAACGCTGCGGTCACCGGCGGCGGCACGACGGCGGGCATCGATCCGCCGAAGACCCGGCTGGCCGTACCGATCACGGTTCCGCCCTTCGGCGCCTACCCGGTTCGGGCCGGCGTCACCTCCACCTGCCTGGGGGTGAGGGTCGATGGGCGGGCGCGTGTGCTGCGGCCGGACGGGACGGCCATCGACGGAGTCCATGCCGCCGGAGTCATCATGGCGCCCAACATCCTGGGAACGGGCTATCTGGCGGGGAGCGCCATGACCATCGGCACCGTGTTCGGCCGCATCGCCGGTCGGGAGGCCGCAACTCATGCCCTGCGCTGACGATACGCAGCGGATCGCGGCGGAGGCCCGCCGGGCGCTGGACATCTGCAACGCCTGCCAGTTCTGCGACGGCTACTGCGCCGTCTTCCCCGCGTTGAAATCACGACGATTGGTGTCGGCGGAGGATCTGACCTTCCTGTCCAACCTCTGCCACAACTGCCGATCCTGCTATCATGCCTGCCAGTACGCGCCGCCCCACGCCTTCGACCTCAACCTGCCGAAAAGCCTGAGTCTGGTCCGGCAGCAGTCCTACCGCGATCATGTCTGGCCACCGCTGCTCAGGGGACGATTGCCCCATGCGGGATGGCCCGCGGTTGCCGTCATGGCGGCCATCATCCTGTCGGCGGTCGCCCTCGTGGTCGTTCCGGCCCTGCTGTGGGTCCCGACGGAGACGCTGTTCGGGCGACAGTCGGGGCCCGGCGCCTTTTACCGGCTGGTGCCGTGGCGGGTTATTGCCGGGGTCGCCGGGGGGGCGATGCTATGGTCGCTGCTCGCCATCGGCTTCAGCGTCGCATCCTTCTGGCGCGGCATGGGACCGGCGCCGGCCGGCGTGCCGCTGTTGCCGGCGCTGCGCGATGCCCTGTCCGACGCCGCCACCTTGCGCAATCTCGGCGGCGGCGGGGTCGGCTGCAACGACCGGGATGAAGACTTTTCCCAGGCGCGTCGCCGCTGTCATCATGCGCTGTTCTACGGGGTGATGCTCTGCTTCGCCTCGACCAGCGTGGCAACCGTGTATGACCATCTGCTGGGGTGGCCGGCGCCTTATCCGCTGACAAGCCTGCCGGTCCTGTTCGGCAGCCTTGGCGGGGTCGGCATGGTGATCGGCACGGCAGGTCTGGCTTTGCTGAAGCTGCGCGCCGATCCCGCACCGGTGGCGGCGAACCTCACCGGTGCGGACTGTGCCTTGCTGGCGTTGCTGTTTCTGGTGGCGGCTAGCGGCCTGGGGCTGCTGGCTCTGCGCGAGACGGCGGCGATGGGACCGCTACTGCTGGTCCATCTGGGACTCGTGCTCGGCTGGTTCGCGACGCTGCCCTACAGCAAGTCCCTGCACGCACCCTTCCGCTTCGCCGCCCTCCTGCGCGCTGCGATGGAGCAGCGGGGTAGAGGGTGAAACCCCCCGCCACGCCGTTCCACCTCGTCAATGGATCAGCCGCGTCCCAGCTCGCCATCGACACGGCGCCACAGCCCGAGCGGGTTG
This sequence comes from Azospirillum sp. 11R-A, assembly GCF_049472615.1. Lineage (NCBI taxonomy): Bacteria > Pseudomonadati > Pseudomonadota > Alphaproteobacteria > Rhodospirillales > Azospirillaceae > Azospirillum > Azospirillum sp. 11R-A. The sequence continues at coordinate 182,827 of NZ_JBCEBL010000013.1, forward strand.
CCGTCGCGCAGGGCTTCCGGCAGCAGGTCTGCCGGGATGTCTTGGTAGCAGACCGGACGCAGGAAGCGGCGGATCGCCAGCGTGCCGACCGAGGTGCTGCGCGGGTCCGAGGTCGCCGGGAACGGGCCGCCATGCACCATCGCGTGGCAGACCTCAACCCCCGTCGGCCAGCCGTTCGCCAGGATGCGGCCGGCCTTGCGCTCCAGCGTCGGGATCAGCCCGGCCACCGCGGCCTTGTCCGCCCCATCCATCTGCAAGGTCGCCGTCAGCTGGCCTTCCAGCTTTTCCGCCACCGCCGTCATCGCCGCCACGTCCGCACAGCGGATCAGCAGCGAGGCGGCGCCGAACACCTCCTCCTGCAACTCCGTGTCGGCCAGGAAGGCGTCCGCCGTCGTGGTGAAGAAGGCCGCCTGCGCCTGGTTCGGCCCGCTGCAGGCCAGACCGCGCGCCAGCGTCGTCACCGCACCGCTGCCGGCCAGCTTGGCGACGCCGCTGTCGAAGGCGGCATGGATGCCCGGCGTCAGCATGGTCGAGGCGGCGCTGCCGCCGAGAGCCTCCACCGCCGCGGCGACGAAGCGGTCGAGGTCCGGCCCATCCAGCAGGATGCCGGGGTTGGTGCAGAACTGCCCGGCGCCCATGGTCAGCGACGCCACGAACGCCTTGCCGAGCGCCTCGGCGCGGGACGCCAGGGCCGCAGGCATCAGGAAGACCGGGTTGATGCTGCTCATCTCGGCATAGACCGGGATCGGT